>CAINHS010000006.1 GCA_903848955.1 uncultured beta proteobacterium | reverse complement strand
TCAGAGCCGTGGTATTCGGATCAAGCACGTCGGAGGCGTCCCGGTAGGTTTGTGTCGCGCCGGCGCTGCGCAAAGGCCGGCGGGTCTCTTCGCTCCGGCAGGCTGCCGGCCGAATGGTGCGCCCGGCGGGGATCGAACCCACAACCCCTGGCTTCGGAGGCCAGTACTCTATCCATTGAGCTACGAGCGCACGAGGGGGCGAAGCATAACCCGTTCAGCTGCCGGCGTCCATGGCGGAGCCGGCGGAGCCGCCATAATTGCGCGCCGCACCGCCCTGGTTGCGGCATGACGCCTGATTCCGTTGCGCCCGCAGCCGATGATTGGCGACGCAGGGGCCGCCGGACCCTAGCGCTTGGCGGACAGCATGGCCCTCAACCCGGCCGCCTTGGCGCGCGCCGTATCGGCATCCGGCAGCGTATTCCCCTGCCCCGGGGTCGCCTGCGCCGCCTCGCCCATTTCAACGATGAAGCGCGAAGGCTCGCGCGGCATCCACTGCCGGCCCTGCTTGCGGCGCTGGCACCAGGTCACGGTCAGACTGGCCTGGGCACGGGTGATGCCGACATACATCAGTCGCCGCTCCTCCTCCAGTTTTACCGGTTCGAGCGAGTCGCGGTGCGGCAGCAGGCCCTCCTCCACCCCGACCAGGAACACATGGCGGAATTCCAGTCCCTTCGCCGCGTGCAGGGTAGCCAGTTGCACCGCATCCTGCTCGCCTTCGTTCTTGTCCAGCATCGACAACAGCGCCACCGATTGCGCCAACTCGAGCAGGGTCTTGCCCTCCTCCTCGCCCTTCCTGCCCAGCCACTCGGTGAAGTCGCAGACGTTGGCCCACTTGCCTTCCGCCTCGCGCACCTCCAGCGACTCGAACAGCCAGCTCTCGTAGCCGATGGCCTTGATCAGGTCGTTCAGCACCTGGCCGGCAGGCTCCTTCGCGGCGCGTGCTTCGATGCGATTGATGAAGTCGCCGAATTCGCGCAGGGCGGTGCGCTGCTTGACGTTAAGTTCGCTGTCCAGACCCGGGGCGAAAATGCCGGAGAACAAACTCTGATGCCGCCGCCCGGCGGCGCGGCCGAGCGCCTCCAGCGTCGTGCCGCCGATGCCGCGCTTGGGCGTAGTCACGGCGCGGATGAAAGCCGGATCGTCATCCTGGTTGGCCAGCAGACGCAGATAGCAGGTGATGTCCTTGATTTCGCTGCGGTCGAAGAAGGATTGCCCGCCGGAGATGACATAGGGAATGCGCTGGGCGCGCAGTTGCTGCTCGATGACGCGCGCCTGGTGATTGCCGCGATAGAGGATGGCGTAGTCGGAAAATTTGGTGCGCCGCTCGAAGCGATGTGCGGACAGGCGCGAGCTGACCCACTCCGCTTCGTGATCGCCGTCGCGGCAGGTCTGGATATGGATCGCGTCGCCCTGGCCATGCTCGGACCACAGCTTTTTCTCGAACAGTTTCGGGTTGTTGGCGATCAGCGTATTGGCGGCATGCAGGATGCGCGAGGTCGAGCGGTAGTTCTGCTCGAGCTTGATCACCTTCAGCTTCGGGTAGTCGTCGCGCAACAGGCGCAGGTTTTCGCTGTCGGCGCCGCGCCAGGCATAGATCGACTGATCGTCGTCGCCGACCGCGGTGAAGGAATCGCGCCCCTGCGTCAGCAATTGCAGCAGCCGGTACTGGCCGCGATTGGTGTCCTGGTATTCGTCAACCAGCAAATGCCAGATCCGGCTGCGCCAGCGCTGCGCAACTTCGTCATGCTCGGTGAATAGCCTGACCGGGAGACGGATCAGATCGTCGAAATCCACGGCCTGATAGGCGCGCAGGGTGCGTTCGTAATCGGCGTAGAGCTTTGCCGCCGCCGCCTCGATTTCGTCCGCCGCATCTTCCAGCGCCGCTTCCGGATCGGTGAGCGTGTTCTTCCACAAGGAGATGCGGGATTGCAGGGCGCGCAGCCGGCCCTTGTCGATATTGCCGGCGAGTTCCTGGAACAGCGCCGTGGTGTCGGCCGCGTCGAGAATGGAGAAACCCCGCTTGAGCCCGACCGCCGCTGCTTCCTGGCGCAGGATGCGCACCCCGAGGGCATGGAAGGTGCTGACCAGCAGGCCTTCGCCGCGGCCGCCGAGCAGCTTGCCGACGCGCTCCTTCATCTCCCTCGCCGCCTTGTTGGTGAAGGTGATGGCCGCGATATGCGACGGCGTGATGCCATATTCATCGACCAGCCAGGCGATCTTGTGGGTGATGACGCGCGTCTTGCCCGAGCCGGCACCGGCCAGCACCAGCAGCGGGCCTTCGAGGTGACGCACGGCCTCGAGCTGGGCCGGATTGAGTTTGACCATGGGTTTAAAAAAATTGGGCCACAGAGACACAGAGGCACAGAGAAAACCAGGAGATTCCGGGCCGGAACAGCCCCGCTTCCCGGTCTTTTTGTCTTTGCAGCGCTCGGAGTCTCTGTGTCTCTGTGGTGAGGTTCTTCTTTCGAATTACTTAAGCGCGCCGAAAACCATTTTTGCCAGCTTGCCGGCGGCGCCGGCGGGGTCCTTGCGGATGGTCTTTTCCTCTTCCGCAATCATCAGGTAGAGGCCGTCGAGCGTCTTCTGCGTTACATAGTTTTCGAGATGGGCGTCCTGCTCGCGCACCAGGCCGAACTTCGCCGCCTTGCCGGCGAACTGCTCGTACTTCTCCGCCAGCTTGACCTTGGCCATGGCGCCGCGCACGACGGGCCTGAACTTCTCCGCCATCGGGCCGGAGGTGGTGCGCCGGAAATACTGCGTGGCCGAGTCTTCGCCACCCGCCAGGATGCCCTTGGCATCATCGAGCGACATCTGCCGGATGGAGTTCAGCAGCAGGGCCCTGGCCTGCGGTACGGCGGCTTCGGCGGCCCGGTTCATGGCGGTGACCAACTCATCCGCCTGCCTGCCCATGCCCAGCTTGCGCATCGCGCCCTCGACCTTCTGCAGGTTCTCCGGCAGGGCAATCCTCACTGCCGGATTGCCGAGAAAACCGTCCTGCCTGCCCAGCAGTCCGACCGCCTTGCCGGCGCCCTGCGTCAGCGCCTCCCTCAGGCCGCCGCCGGCATCCTTGGCGGAGATGTCGGCCAGCGAAAGCGCGCTGGCGGCGGTGGCAAACAGCATTGCGGCGAGCAGGGCGAGAGCGGTGCGCATCAGCGGATTCTTCCTCGAAGTAGTGCGGACGGGCGGCCTCAGGCCTTGGGCCGCAGTTCGCGGCGCAGGATCTTGCCCACCGGCGACTTCGGCAGATCGCTGCGGAACTCGATGTACTTCGGCCGCTTGTAGCCGGTGAGCTGCTCCTTGAGGAAGTCCTGCAGCGCGGCTTCGGTGAGCGCAGGATCCTTCCTGACGATGAACAGTTTGACCACTTCGCCCGAATGTTCGTCGGGCACGCCGATCACGGCGGCTTCGAGCACGCCGGGATGCTTCATGGCCACCTCCTCGACTTCGCTCGGATAGACGTTGAAGCCGGAGACCAGCACCATGTCCTTCTTGCGGTCGACGATGCGGGTGGCGCCCGTCTCGTCCATGATGCCGACGTCGCCCGACTTGAAGAAACCGTCGGCGGTCATGACATTGGCGGTCTCGTCCGGACGGTTCCAGTAGCCCGCCATCACCTGCGGACCGCGGATGCAGATCTCGCCGGATTCGCCCGGCGGCACATCGGCACCGTCATCGTCGCGGATGGCGATTTCGGTGGAGGACACCGGCAGGCCGATGGTGCCGGTGAAACCCTTGAGAGTGGCAAGGTTGCAGGTTGCCACCGGCGACGTTTCCGACAGGCCGTAGCCTTCGACGATGGCACTGCCGGTCAGGGCCATCCAACGCTCGGCGACCGGACGCTGCGTCGCCATGCCGCCGCCCAGGCTGATCTTCAGGCTGGAGAAATCCAGCCTGGCGAATTCCGCGTTGTGCGCCAGCGCATTGAACAGGGTGTTGAGGCAGGGAAAGACGTTGAAGCGGAAGCCCGACAGTTCCTTGACGAAGCCCGGTATGTCGCGCGGATTGGGGATCAGCAGGTTGCAGGAACCGGTACGCATGCCGATCATGTTGCAGACCGTCAGCGCGAAGATGTGATACAGCGGCAGCGCGCAGACGAAGTTGATCTGCGCGTCCGTGTGCGTATTGACCGACGGCTGCATCCAGGCCTCGACCTGCAGCATGTTGGCGACGATGTTGCGGTTGAGCAGGGTGGCGCCTTTCGACACGCCGGTGGTGCCGCCCGTGTACTGCAGGAAGGCGACATCGTCCCGCGTCCGCACCACGGGCTTCAGCGCAAGGCGGCTGCCTTGCGCCACGGCGGCGTTGAAGCGCACGGCCATCGGCAGCGACCAGTCGGGCACCATCTTCTTCACGCGACGCACGACGAAATTGACCAGAGTGCCCTTGAGACCACCCAGCAGGTCGCCCATCGCCGCCACCACGACGTGCTTCACGGGCGTATTGGCGATGACCTTCTCCAGGGTCGTGGCGAAGTTCTCGATGATGATGATCGCTTCGGCACCGCTGTCCTTGAGCTGGTGCTCGAGTTCGCGCGGCGTGTACAGGGGGTTGATGTTGACCACGACAAAACCGGCACGCAGTATCGCAGCGACGCAGACCGGGTATTGCATGACGTTGGGCATCATGATCGCGACGCGGCCGCCGGCGGCCAGTCCGCGCGACTGCAGCCAGGCGCCGAGGTTCTGCGACAGCGTGTCGAGCTGACCGTAGGTAATCGACTTGCCCATGCAGATGAAGGCGGTACGCGGCGCGTACTTCTTCATCGACTCTTCGAGTACCTGCGACACGGTCTCGTACTGCCTGGCATCGATTTCCGCCGGCACGCCGACGGGATACTGCTTGAGCCACGGCTTGTCCATTCCCCTGCCTCCCCGGTTGCGGTTTTTGTAGTGGCGGATGATACAGATCAGGTCACGCCGGCGCCATGCGCCTGCAGATCTGCATGGTAGCTGGAGCGTACCAGCGGCGCCGAGGCGGCGTGGGTGAAACCCATCGCCGTCGCTTCCCGCGCATACATGGCAAAAATGTCCGGATGCACGTAGCGCAGCACCGGCAGGTGATGGCCGGAAGGGGCGAGATACTGGCCGATGGTGAGCATTTCCACGTCATGGGCACGCAGGTCGCGCAGGGTGGCAAGGATCTCGTCATCGGTTTCGCCGAGGCCCACCATCAGGCCCGACTTGGTCGGCACACCCGGCTGGCGTGCCTTGAAGGCCTGCAGCAGCTGCAGCGAGTTGGCGTAGTCGGCACCGGGGCGCGCCTGCTTGTAGAGGCGCGGCACGGTTTCCATGTTGTGGTTGAAGACGTCGGGCGGACTCCCGGCAAGGATTTCCAGCGCCACGTCGAGGCGGCCGCGAAAGTCCGGCACCAGCACTTCGATTTTCGTGCCCGGCGACAGCTCGCGCACTTTCGCGATGCAATCGGCAAAGTGCTGCGCGCCGCCGTCGCGCAAGTCGTCGCGGTCGACGCTGGTGATGACGACGTACTTGAGCTGCATCGCGGCGATGCTGCGGGCCAGCTTCTCCGGTTCATCCGCGTCAGGCGGCAGGGGCTTGCCGTGGCCGACGTCGCAGAAGGGGCAGCGGCGGGTGCACAGGTCGCCGAGGATCATGAAGGTGGCCGTGCCCTTGCCGAAGCATTCGCCGATGTTGGGACAGGTGGCTTCTTCGCACACGGTATGCAGATGATGCTCGCGCAGGATCTGCTTGATCTCGCCGAAGCGGCCGGCGCTGTTGCCGGCCCTGACGCGAATCCAGTCGGGCTTTTTCAGGACGGTGGCGGCGGGCACGACCTTGATGGGAATGCGCGCCGTCTTGGCCTCGCCTTTTTGCTTGTCTGTCATGCCAGTTGTTTTTCCAGTTGCGCGGCGAAGGCTTCGCCGATCTGCGCAGTATCCCACCAGGGGACTTCCTGCGGGGTGTCGCACCTGCCCGCCAGATCGCGCAGCTGCGTCACCGCCATTCCCTCGTAGCCGCAGGGGTTGATGGCGTCGTAGGGCGTCAGGTCCATGTCGACGTTGAGGGAGACGCCGTGATAACTGCAACCGTGTTTGACGCGCAGGCCCAGGGCGGCGATCTTGGCCGCGCCGACATAGACGCCGGGGGCGCCCGCCAGTCGCGCCGCCTGCACGCCATAGCCGGCCAGCAGGTCGATGACCGCCTGCTCGATGCGCCGCACCAGTTCGCGCACCTTGAGGTCACGCCGCTTCAGATCGAGCATGAGATAGGCCACGACCTGACCGGGACCGTGATAGGTGATCTGGCCGCCGCGATCGATCTGCACCACGGGAATGCCTATGTCCTTGAGCAGGTGCTCCGGCTTGCCCGAAAGGCCTTGAGTGAATACCGGCGCATGCTCGCATAGCCAGAGTTCATCCGGCGTGTCTGCACCGCGCGTTGCGGTGAATTCCTGCATCGCGGCGAAGGTCGCCGGATAGTCGGCGCGGCCCAGTTTTCTCATGATCAAAGCCTCGCCGCTCACAGCCTCGCCTCCGCTCCGCCGGTGCCACTCGAATGGTCTCCCTGTCGGCTCGCAGTGCCGCTCGCCAGGCACGCATCCCCGCTGTGCGGGGCCCCTGCTTCGCCGCTCACAGCACTACTTTCACCATCGGATGCGCGGTGAGCTCACGGTAGAGTGCATCGAGCTGCTGCTGCGATACGGCGCGCACGGTGCAGGTCAGCGACAGGTAGTTGCCGGCCTTCGACGGGCGCATCTCCATCGTCGCGACATCGAAATCCGGTGCATGCCGGATCACTACCGCGGCAATCACCTGCGCCAAATCCGGCGTTGTCGGACCCATGATCTTCAGCGGGAAATCGCAGGGGAATTCGAGCAGGCTCTGCGTCACGCCGCCGCCCGCATCACCGTGGCCTTGAACTCCTGGTACCAGTCATACATCCGTGCGAACACCGGTCCCGGCGCACCGTCGCAACCCACCCTACGGCCGTCGAGCGTCACGATGGGCAGCACCTCCTTGGTCGATGAACACATCCAGAGTTCGTCGGCAGCGCGCGTTTCGGCCTCGGTGACGTCGCGCACCTCGTGCGGCAGGCCGTGCTGCGCGGCCAGTTCGAGCACGACATCGTAGGTAATGCCGGGCAGCATCAGGTGATTCTTGATCGGTGCCAGCAGCACGCCGTCCTTGACGACAAAGATCGACGAAGCGGAACCCTCGGTGAGAAAGCCGTCGCGAAACAACACGGTCTCGACGCAACCGGCGGCGACCGCCACCTGCCGCAGCAGACAGTTGGCCAGCAGCGACGTGGTCTTCAGGTCGCAGCGCAGCCAGCGGATGTCGGCGGCGGAAACCGCGGCGATGCCCTGTCCGCGCTGACTGGCCGGCGGCGGGGTCATCGGCTCCGCCAGCAGCACGACCGTGGGCGTGACCACTTGCGGAAAGGCGTGGTTGCGCACCGCCATCGGCCCGCGCGTGACCTGGATGTAGATCGACTGGTCTTCCCATTCGGCCTCGCGCGCCAGTTGCGTGACGAAGGCGATCCACTCGTCCAACCGGTACGGGTTGTCGAGCTGGATGCCGTCGAGGCTCTTTTGCAGGCGGGCGAGGTGCTGCTCGAGGCGGAAGGCCTGCCGCGAATAGACCGGGATCACCTCATACACGCCGTCGCCGAAAAGGAAGCCGCGATCCATGACCGGGACGCGCGCCTCACCGGCATCGAGCCACCGGCCGTTGAGAAAGATCCGTGCCGTCATTGGAAGAACAGCCGCAGTTCGTCCCACCAGCGGCCGAGGAAGCCGGCCAGGGGCACGGCGCCCAGCGCGACTACGGGATACTCGCCCCAGGGCTGGCCAGCGACCGCCAGCTTCAGCGTACCGACCGCGCTGCCGGCCGCCACTGGGGCCACCAGGGGTTGCCGGCTGACCAGTTGGACGCTCAGCTTGTCGGACATGCCGCGCGGTACCGAGACCACGAAATCCTCCGCAAACCCGGCACCGACCAGGTTCTGCACGCCCTTGAAGACCTTGAGCTGCGAAATCGCCTGCCCCTTGTCGTAGAGCTTTACCGCATCGAAGCCGGTAAAACCCCAGTTGAGCAGATTCAGCGAGTCGCGGGCGCGGGCTTCCTCCGACGCGGTGCCGAGCACGACCGAGATCAGGCGCCGCGGGCCGCGTTTGGCGGTGGCGATCAGGCAGAAGCCGGCCGCGTTGGAATGCCCGGTTTTCAAGCCGTCGACCGTCGGGTCGGCCCACAGCAGGCGATTGCGATTGTGCTGGCGGATGCCGTTGTAGGTGTATTCCTTGATGGCATGCAGGGCGTGGGCTTCCGGATGGTCGCGGATCAGCGTGGCGGCCAGGTGCGCCAGGTCACGCGCCGTGGAATAGTGATTCGGCGCCGGGCCTTCGAAATAGCCGCTGGCGTTGAGGAAGTTGCTGTCCTTCAGCCCCATGCGCTGCGCCGTGCGGTTCATCATTGCGGCAAAGCCGTCCTCGCTGCCGCCTATGGCTTCCGCCAGGGCCACCGAGGCATCGTTGCCGGACTGGATCACCATGCCCTTGAACAGTTCGTCCACCGAAACCCCCTTGTTCACCGGGACGAAGCTGCGCGAACCCTGGGTGCGCCAGGCGCGTTCGGAGACGGTGACGGGTTGTTGCAGGGACAGGGTCTTTTGCGCCAGCGCTTCGGCCACCAGGTAGGTGGTCATCACCTTGGTCAGCGAGGCCGGCTCCAGCCGGGTATCGGCCTCCTGGGCCGCCAGCACCTGGCCGGTGGCGTAGTCCATCAGGATCCAGGCCCGGGCACTTACGCCCGGCACCGGAACCGGTTGGGCATAACAGGCGGCAGCGGACAGCAGCGCCAGGATAAAGGCAGGAAATCGCATTGGGGAGTCGGGGTGCAAAGAAAGGAATTATATGTTCCCGACACTCTTGTCGGGCCCGGCGCTCAAGCGAAAGTCGGTACCGGCGGCCCGTTGCCCTAGCGCCGGATGATCACCGGGGCCATGTCCAGGCTTTCCTGCAGGCGTGCTCCGGCCATCTGCGCCGCTGCAGCGTCCGGCCAAGGGCCGAGCTGGACGCGGAACAGTTTGCCGGCGGACTGGATCACCAGCTTCTCGCCAAGGTTTCCGAGTTCGCGCGTCAACCGCGCCCGCAGCGCCTCGGCGTTGTCGCGGTTGCCGAAGGCGCCCAACTGCAGAAAGTGGCCGCGGGCATCCTCTACCTGCGGCAGCACCGGTTCCGGCTCCGCCGCCGCCATCTGCGCGATCGGATCCTCGACCGCCGCCGCTACCGGGGAAGCGGCCGGCGTCTGGCCCGGCAGCAGGCTTTCCACCTCGACAATGGTGCTGCCCTCGCCGATATAACCAAGCTTCCAGGCCGCCGTCCACGACAGGTCGATCAGGCGCCCGGAATGGAAGGGGCCGCGGTCATTGACGCGCACCACCACGGCCTTGCCGTTGGCCGGATTGCTGACGCGAACGTAGGACGGGATCGGCAGCGTCGGATGCGCCGCAGTCATGCCGTACATGTCGTAGGGCTCGCCGCTGGAGGTCTTCTGGCCGTGAAACTTGCGCCCGTACCAGCTCGCAATGCCGCGCGCCTTGTAGGCCTTGCCGTCGCGCAGCGGCACGTAATCCCGCCCCAGCACCGAATACGGATTGTTGGCGAAGCGGTGCAAGGGTTCCAGTCTCGGCACCGCATCGGGAATCGCCGCGATGTCCTCCGGCGGCTTGTCTCCCGGACCATCATCCTTGTAGAAGCCGCCGCTGTACTTGATGGCGGGCGTCGGTTTCCTGACTTCGACTTTCGGCGCCGGCATCGCAGGAGCAGCCTCGCCGCGATCGACAACGGGACGCGGCGCCTGCGTACCGCAGGCAGCGAGAACGCAGGAAAAGCCCAGAGCAAGAAAAACATTACCGCAGAGGCGCAGAGGCGCAGAGGAAAAGCCAAGAGAGAGACGCGAAAGAAATGCTTCTGGTTTTCTCTGCGCCTTCTCTGCGCCTCTGCGCCTCTGCGGTGAAGTTTTTCCGTTCACTTCTGCACCAGCATGCGATGGCCGTGGATCGACATGAGTATGCCGATGCCGATGAACAGCGTCACCAGCGCCGTGCCGCCGTAACTTATCAGCGGCAGCGGCACGCCGACCACCGGCAGGATGCCGGAGACCATGCCCATGTTGACGAAGGCATAGGTAAAGAAAATCAGCGTGACGGCGCCGGCCAGCAGCCGCGAGAACAGCGTCGCGGCATTGGCGGCGATCATCAGTCCGCGGCCGATCAGCAAGGCGTAGAGCACCAGCAGCACGAGATTGCCGATCAGACCGAATTCCTCGGAGAAAACGGCGAAGATGAAGTCGGTATGGCGCTCGGGGATGAACTCCAGCTGCGCCTGGGTGCCCGCCCGCCAGCCCTTGCCGAGGATGCCGCCGGAACCGATGGCGATGGTCGACTGGATGATGTGGAAGCCCTTGCCCAGCGGATCCTGTTCCGGGTCGAACAGCGTGATGATGCGGCTTCTCTGGTAGTCGTGAAGCAGTGTCCACACCAGGGGTGCCGCCGCCAGCGCGGAGACCGCCATGCCGATGAGGATCTTCCACGACAAACCGGCAAAGAAGATCACATAAAAGCCTGCGGCCAGCACCAGCACGGCCGTGCCCAGATCCGGCTGGCGCGCGATGAGTGCTACCGGCAGCACCAGCAGCAGGGCGGCAACGCCATAGTCGCTGAGGCGCGGCATGGCTTCGCGTTTTTGAAAGAACCAGGCAAGCAGGAGCGGCACGGCGATTTTCATCAACTCGGAAGGCTGGGCGCGCATGAAGCCGAGATTCAGCCAGCGCCGGGCGCCCTTTGAAACGTCGCCGAACAGGGCCACCGCGATCAGCAGCAGCAGGCCGATCAGATAAACCGGTACGGCCAGATGCATCAGGCGCTGCGGCGGCACTTGTGCCAGGGCGCGCATCACCACCAGGGCGACGGCGACATTGATCAACTGCGAATTGAGCCGTTCCGGTGAGGCGCTGCCCATCACACCGATGGACATCAGCAACAACAGTCCGGCGATCAGCATCAGGGACGGATCGAGCGGCGCGATCAGGCGCTGCGGCAGGTCGCGAATCATCGCCAGGTTGATTCCGCGATTCATTCGTCATCCTCCTCGACGGCGGCTTCATCGGGCTGCGCCGGCGCCTTCGGCCGCTTGCCGAGCAGATAGTAATCCAGCACCTGACGCGCAATCGGAGCCGCCGCCTGGGCACCGAAGCCGCCGTTTTCGACCAGCACGGCGAGTGCGATCCGGGGATTGTCGGCGGGGGCGAAAGCGATGAACAGGGCATGGTCGCGCAACTCCTTCTTGACCCCTCCCGCCTTGTACTCCGCGCCCTTCAGCGAATACACCTGAGCGGTGCCGGTCTTGCCTCCGGAAACATACTCTGCGCCGGCAAAGGCGCGCGCGCCGGTACCCTCCTTGTTCACGCCGACCATGGCGTTTCTGATGACCTCGATATGCTCCGGCTTCAGCGTCAGGGTGCGCGTCGGTTTCGGCTCGATCAGGATCTGCTTGCCGCTGCGGGTGTCGGTAATGAACTTCACCAGATGCGGCCGGAACACGACGCCGTTGTTGGCCAGAATCGCCGTGGCATGCGCCAGCTGGATCGGCGTATAGGCGTTGTAGCCCTGGCCGATGCCGATCGAAATGGTTTCGCCGGCAAACCATTTTTGCTGCTCCGGTTTCCTGAAGTGCTTTCTCTTCCACTCCTGTGAGGGCAGCACGCCCTCGGATTCGCCGTCGATGTCGATGCCGGTGCGACTGCCCAGCCCGAGCTGGCCCATGAAGGCGGAAATGTTGTCGATGCCCATGTCGTTGGCCAGCATGTAGTAGTAGGTGTCGCACGACTGCACGATGGACTTGTACATATCGACCATGCCGTGGCCGCCCTTCTTGTCATCGCGGAAAACATGGCCGCCGAAGTTGTAGAAGCCGGGATCCGAAATCAGCTGCTCCGGACGACGCTTGCCGATGGTCAGCGCGCCCAGCGCCATAAAGGGCTTGAAGGTCGAGCCCGGCGGATAGGTGCCGTTCAGCGCACGGTTGACCATGGGCTTGTCGGGAGATTCATTGAGCTCTTTCCAGTTCTGCGTATCGATGCCATCGACAAACAGATTGGGGTCGTAATTGGGCACCGCGACCAGCGCCAGAATGCCGCCGGTGGCTGGTTCGATGGCAACCAGAGCGCCCTTGCGGTCGCCGAAGGCCTGCTCGGCGATCCGTTGCAGCTCGGCGTCGACGGTCAGCGTCAGATTGTTGCCGGCCAAGGGTGCGGTGCGGGCCAGCGTGCGCACCGCACGGCCGCCGGCATCGACCTCCACCTGTTCGAAGCCGGTATTGCCGTGCAGGTCGAACTCGTAGTGCTGCTCCAGTCCGGTCTTGCCGAAGTGCTCGGTGCCGCGATAATTGGCCTCCAGATCTTTCGCCTCGATCTTTTCCAGGTCGCGGTCGGTGACGCGTCCGATGTAGCCCAGCATGTGCGAAGCAAAGGCGCCGCCCGGATACTGGCGGAACAGGCGCGCCTTGATATCGACGCCGGGGAAACGGTAGCGGTGGGCGATGAACTTGGCCACCTCCTCGTCGGTCAGCCGGGTCCGGATCGGCAGCGATTCGAAGTTGCGGCTCTCTTCCAGAAGCTTCCTGAAGCGTTTGCGATCCTTGGGCTGGATATCGATGATGGCCGCCAGGCCGTCGATGCTCTTTTCCAGATCGGGAATCTTCGAGGGCGTGATTTCCAGCGTATAGGCCGAGTAGTTGCGTGCCAGCACCAGACCGTTGCGGTCAAGGATCAGACCCCGGTTGGGCACGATCGGCACCAGCGAAATGCGGTTGTCCTCGGCGCGGGTCTGGTAGTAGTCGTGCTGGATGATCTGCAGCCAGACGAAGCGCATGAACAACAGGGCGAAGCAGAACAGGACGAAGCCTCCCGCGACGCCCAGTCGCGAACGGAATCGTTCGAGTTCCTCCTGAGGGTTCTTGAATTCCATTCAGGCTCGAGACCTCAAGCAGCCACAGAGGACACAGAGTTCACAGAGAAAGAACAACGGGGCAGCGAAAGCCTGCGAGCGCCTTCCGGCCACGGGCACCGGTATTGCAAAGCTTTGCCATCTCTGTGTCCTCTGTGATCTCTGTGGCTGGATTCATGGCTTTCAGATTCATATCGGACGATGGACGTCTTTGTCTTCCGGCCGGAACTGGGGCATCAGGAGCAGATAGGTCACCGGATGCCAGAGCAGGGTCGCGGTGAAGCTGGAAAGAAACCACAGTACGCCGGGAAACTCGGCGCCGCTCAGCATGCGCAGGGCCATCATGACCAGTTGCATGCCGAGGAACAGAAGGAGCACGTGCAGCGCCTGCTGCGAAAGCTGGAACCACAGCACGCGCCGCGACAGTCCGGCGGCGGCGAAGGCCAGCAGCACATAAGCCAGCGCATGCTGCCCCATGACGCTCGCATCGGCCACGTCCATCGCCAGGCCGAGCACGAAAGCGGCGGCCATGCCGACCTTGAGGGGCTGATGAACGCACCAGAAAGCCAGCACCAACGCCACCCAGTCGGGAATGCCGGGCAACCGCCCGAAAGGGATCAGGTTGAGCAGCAAGGCGAGAAACAGCGTCAGCGCGATGAACCAGTTTCTGACCGGCAGCAGAATGCGGCGCGAGGAATGGGTAGGCTGCACTTATGCCTCCGTTGCAGGTGGCCCGCCGGGGGTCCGGTGACAGGCGCTCATGACGGGCGCGCCTTCTTCTTGATGCGCTTGCCGCGACCCGGTTCGTCGGCGGCCGACGGGGCCTCGTCGGGCTGCGGCGGCAAGGCGGTGCGTGCGCCCAGCACCAGGGCCAACCCGTGACGCTCGACACCGGCCAGCGGCGCGCAAGTGATGCGGGCAAAGGAATAGGCGCTGTCGCGGTCGATCTTGACCACCTTGGCCACCGGCAGGCCGGGAAGATAGACGCCGTCCAGTCCCGAAGTCACCAGAATGTCGCCCAGCTGCACCTCGGCATTGGCGGCCAGGAAGCGCAGTTCCATCATGCCGGCGCCGGCGCCGGCCAGAACGGCGCGCAAGCCGTTGCGCTGCACCTCGACCGGTATCGCCTGATCCTTGTCGGTGAGCAGCAGCACTTCTGCGGTGAGCGGGAACACGCGCACCACCTGGCCGATGACGCCGATGTCGTCCACCACCGCCTGACCGGTACTGATGCCATGCTGAAGACCTTTGTCGATGATCACCCGGCGCGAGAAAGGATCGCGTGCGGCATACAGAATCTCGGCGATGCGCCCTTCCACCGGTTGCCGGGTACGCATGTCGAGCAGGGCGCGCAGGCGCTTGTTCTCCTGCTCCAGATGCTGCTGCCGCAGCAACAGATTGGCGGTGCCGAGCTGGCGCCGGCGCAGTTCCTCGTTTTCGCTCAGGAGCGTGGATTGCCGCGCCAGGTAGGTGCCGACGTCGCCGGCGGCATCGATCGGCAGCCAGGTCACGCGCTGCAAGGGCCAGGCCACCGTGGCCACCGCCAGGCGCGCCCACTCGAGGGTATGAAAGCGCAGATCGGCCACCAGCAGGATCAGGGACAGCGCAACGAAGAACGCCAGCCGCACAAGCGGCGCCGGACCTCGCCTGAAGAAGGGTGGCGGAGCATGGCCAACAACGGACATCAAGGCAGATGCACCCTCAGAGAAAGATGGACCAGGTGGAGTCGCCGTGCCTCGCGGCCGCGCGACCAGCCTGCAAGCTACACGGGGCGGGCCTTACTCAGTGGCAAAAATACTGCCCAGTTTGTCCATCTTTTCAAGCGCCATGCCCGAACCGCGGGCGACGCAGGTCAGCGGATCATCGGCCACGATCACCGGCAGGCCGGTTTCTTCCGTCAGCAGGCGGTCCAGGTCGTGCAGCAGCGCGCCGCCGCCGGTCAGCACCAGGCCACGTTCGGCGATGTCGGCGCCAAGCTCGGGCGGGGTCTTTTCCAGCGCATCCTTGACCGCCTTGACCACTTGATTGAGCGGCTCGGAGAGCGCCTCCAGCACTTCGTTGGAGGAGATCGTGAACTTGCGCGGAATGCCCTCGGCGCGGTTGATGCCGGAAACTTCCATTTCCCGCACCTCGGTGCCGGGGAAGGCCGAGCCGATGGTCTTCTTGATGTTTTCGGCGCTGTTGTCGCCGATCTGCATGCCGTAGTTGCGGCTGATGTAGGAGATGATGGCTTCATCGAACTTGTCGCCGCCGACGCGCACCGAATTCGCATAGACCATGCCGCCCAGCGATATCACGCCCACTTCGGTAGTGCCGCCGCCGATGTCCACCACCATCGAGCCGGTGGCATCCGACACCGGCAGGCCGGCGCCGATCGCCGCCGCCATCGGCTCCTCGATCAGATACACCTGCGAAGCGCCGGCGCCGAGCGCCGATTCGCGAATGGCGCGCCGCTCCACCTGGGTCGAACCCGAGGGCACGCAGATGATGATGCGCGGGCTGGGCGAGAACAGGCGCGACTCATGCACCCGCTTGATGAACTGCTTGAGCATCTGCTCGGTGACGGTGAAGTCGGCAATCACGCCATCCTTCAGCGGCCGGATCACCGAGATTTCCTTCGGGTTGCGGCCGATCATGGTCTTGGCCTCGCGGCCGACCGCCTGAATGGTTTTCTTGGCGTTGGGGCCGCCTTCGATGCGGATCGCGACGACCGACGGTTCATCGAGTACCACGCCTTTGCCACGCACGTAAATCAGCGTGTTGGCGGTACCCAGGTCAATTGCAAGATCGTTGGAGAAATAGGAGCGGAGAAAGCCGAACATCGTGGTTCCAGTGTTGAAGCCCGCCCAGCGGGGACTGGGGCGGAAGGGTCGCTTATGATACCCTATCGCGCCAGCCAAATTAAGCAATGATCAGGCCTTGTTTCACCCGGGTCCAACCTCACTTAGCTCCACTTTTCATCATGTCCCTGAATCTGGAAGACGTCGCCCGCATCGCCCGGCTGGCGCGCCTGGAACTTTCCGCCGTCGAGCGCGAAACCACGCGCGACCAGTTGAACGACATCCTGGGCTTTATCGAGCAATTGCAAGCGGTTGATACCACGGGTATTGAGCCGATGGCGCATGCCGTCGACGTGGTGCAGCGCCTGCGCCCCGACGTGGTGACGGAAACCGACCATCGCGCCGATTTTCAGGCGGTGGCGCCGGAAACCGAGGCCGGCCTGTATCTTGTACCGCGAGTTGTCGAATGAGTGATCTGATCAATTCATCGCTGCGGGACCTGTCCGCGGCCCTGGCAGCGAGAAAGCTGTCCGCGGTAGAACTGGCGACCCTGTTCCTCGACCGCATCGAAAAGCTCAACCCCGCTCTAAATGCCTTCATCACCACCGACCGCGACAAGACGCTGGCCCAGGCCCGTGCCGCCGACGCAACGCTCAAGTCAGGCGACGGCGCCACGGCGCTGACCGGTATCCCTGCCGCGCACAAGGACATCTTCTGCACCAGGGGCTGGCGCACGACCTGCGGTTCGAAGATCCTCGCCAACTTCATTTCACCCTACGACGCCAACGTCGTCGAGAAACTCGATGGCGCCGGCATGGTAACGCTGGGCAAGCTGAACATGGATGAATTCGCCATGGGCTCGTCGAACGAAACCTCGTACTTCGGGCCGGTAAAGAATCCCTGGGACGTTTCCTGCGTGCCCGGCGGCTCCTCGGGCGGTTCGGCGGCGGCCATTTCCGCCCGGCTCGCCCCGGCCGCGACGGGCACCGATACCGGCGGCTCGATCCGCCAGCCGGCGGCCTTGTGCGGCCTGACCGGACTGAAACCGACCTACGGCGTGGTGTCGCGCTACGGCATGATCGCCTTCGCTTCCAGTCTCGATCAGGGCGGGCCGATGGCGAAAAGCGCCGAAGACTGCGCCCTGCTGCTGAACGCCATGGCCGGCTTCGATGCCCGCGATTCCACTTCGCTGGAACGCCCGCAGGAGGACTACCGCCGCGACCTGGAAAAGCCGCTGGCCGGCCTGAAGATCGGCCTGCCGCGGGAATTCTTCGGCGCGGGCATGGACGCCGACGTGCGCGTCGCGGTCGATGCCGCGCTGGCCGAATACCGCAAACTGGGCGCCGTCACGGTGGATGTGAGCCTGCCCAACTCGGGCCTGTCGGTGCCCGCCTACTACGTCATCGCGCCGGCCGAGGCCAGTTCCAACCTGTCGCGCTTCGACGGCGTGCGCTACGGCTACCGGGCACCGGAGTATGCCGACCTGGCCGAGATGTACTCGCGCAGCCGGGCGCAGGGCTTCGGCGACGAAGTGAAGCGCCGCATCCTGATCGGCACCTACGTTCTGTCGCACGGCTACTACGACGCCTACTACCTGCAGGCGCAGAAGATCCGCCGCCTCATCGCCGGCGACTTCGTCGCCGCGTTCAAGGAGTGCGACGTCATCATGGGTCCGACCTCGCCCTCGGTGGCTTTCGCCTTCGGCGCCAAGAGTGCCGATCCGGTGCAGATGTACCTTGCCGACATCTACACCATCTCCACCAACCTCGCCGGATTGCCCGGCATGTCGCTGCCCTGCGGCTTCGGCAACAACAACATGCCGGTCGGCCTGCAGATCATCGGCAACTGGTTCGGCGAGGCGAAAATGCTAAATGTGGCACACCGGTACCAGAAAGCCACTGACTGGCACACGCGCATGCCGGGGGGGCTGGAATGAACTGGGAAGTCGTCATCGGGCTGGAAACCCATGCCCAACTGCAAACCAAGTCGAAGATATTCTCCGGCAGCAGCATCGCCTTCGGCGCCGCGCCGAACGTGCAGGCCAACGCGGTGGATATCGCCCTGCCCGGCGTCCTGCCGGTGCTGAATCGCGAGGCCGTGGTCTGCGCCATCAAGTTCGGCCTTGCGGTCGGAGCGAAGATCGCGCCGCGCTCGATTTTCGCGCGCAAAAACTATTTCTACCCCGACCTGCCCAAGGGCTACCAGATCAGCCAGTTCGAGATCCCGGTGGTGTCCGGCGGCGGCCTGGCAATCACCGTCGGCTCCGGCGCAACGGCGACGGAAAAATTCGTGCAGCTGACGCGCGCCCATCTCGAAGAGGATGCCGGCAAGTCGCTGCACGAGGATTTCCACGGCCGCACCGGCATCGATCTGAACCGCGCCGGCACGCCGCTGCTGGAAATCGTCACCGAGCCCGACATGCGCTCTTCCGCCGAGGCGGTCGCCTACGCCCGGACGCTGCACGCACTGGTGCAATGGATCGGCATCTGCGACGGCAATATGCAGGAGGGATCGTTCCGCTGCGACGCCAATGTGTCGGTGCGGCCGATGGGGCAAAAGGAACTCGGCACGCGGCGCGAGATCAAGAACCTCAACTCCTTCCGCTTCATGCAGCAGGCGATCGACTTCGAGGTGCAGTGGCAGATCAACGAGATCGAGGAGGGCCGCGCCATTCAGCAGGCCACTGTGCTGTTCGATCCCGATACCGGCGAAACGCGCTCAATGCGCAGCAAGGAAGACGCGCACGACTACCGCTACTTCCCGGATCCCGACCTGCTGCCGCTGGAAATCGGGGACGACTGGATTGCCGAGGTCGGCGGCGGGCTGCCGGAACTGCCGCAGGCCATGCAGCAGCGCTTCGCCGGCGAACTCGGCCTGTCCGCCTACGACGCGGCAACCCTGACCGCGTCGCGCGAAATGGCGGCCTACTTCGAAGCGGCGCTGGCCTCGGCCGGCCGGGAGAATGCCAAGCCCGTCGCCAACTGGGTCATGGGCGAACTGGCGGCACGACTGAACAAGGAAGGGCTCGGGATCGTCGCCTCGCCCCTGTCGGCGCAGCAACTCGCCGGCGTCGTGCGCCGGATCGCCGACAACACGATCTCGAACAAGATCGCCAGGGATGTCTTCGATGCGCTCTGGGCCGGCGAAGGCAAGGATGCCGATGCCGTCATCGAAGCGAAAGGCTGGAAGCAGATCACCGACACCGGGGCAATCGAAGCCCTGGTCGACGAAGTGCTGGCTGCCAACGCGAAGTCGGTCGAGGAATACCGTGCCGGCAAGGAAAAGGCCTTCAACGCTCTGGTCGGACAGGCCATGAAGGCCACCCGGGGCAAGGCCAATCCGCAGCAGGTCACCGACCTGCTGAAGAAAAAACTCGGCGGCTGATTACTTCTTCGCGGCGGGATTGGCTGGTGCTGGTGCCGCTGCCGGTGCCGCTGCCGGCGCCGCTGCCGGTGCCGGTGCAGGTGCCGGCTTCTCGGCAGGCTTGGGTTCAGCCGCGGGTTCGACGGCGACGGCTTCTGTCGACTTCTTGCCCGTCAGTTCAAGATAGCGCTTGCGCTCGTCGGCGAAGCGGGTACGGATCTCTTCCATCGACTTGATCTGGGAATCAACCGCCGCCTGTTGCGCCTTGCGGTCCTTTTCATTCTCGCGGATCTGCGCCTTGAGCGGCTCCGGCAGCGTCTTGCCCTTGTAGAACTCCTTTTCCCGCTCAAGCTTCTGCTTCTGCTTGTTGGCATCGTCCAGCCGCTGCTGCGAATTTTTCATATTCTTGTCAAGTTCAGCCAACGCCCGATCCCGCGCCGAATTGATGTCCTTTTCGCTGGAATAGGTCGACATCAAGGCCAGCGTGCGGCGGCGCTCTTCGTCAGCCGCCTTCTTGTCTTCTTCCTTCTTTGTCTTTTCGGCATCGCGCCGCGCCTGCTGCGCCTCGGTCAGCGGCGCTTCGACATTCTTCGAAACAAAGCCGCGATTGTCACGCTCCTCGTAGGCCCGGCCCTGACAGGCGGGAGGCAAAAAGTCACCGCACACCTTGCGGCCGTTGCCGTCGTCGCAGCAATAGATGCGTACCTGGGCAGCGGCGTTGACGGCAAGCACGGCCGAAGAAGCGAACAGCAGGGCGGAAATCAGGCGCATGGGGTATCTCCCTGAAGGGGTTTCACTGGCATCAGTCGATGCCGTAACGAGCGCGGTACTCGCGCACGGCGGCAAGCTTGTGTTCAAGTTCCGGATGGCCGGAGAGATAATCGACGAGATCGGTCAGACTGGCAACACTGATCACGGGGATGCCGTAATTCTGTTCCACTTCCTGCACTGCCGAAAGAGTGCTCTGGCCCCGTTCCTGGCGATCGAGCGCAATGACCACCGCAGCCGGCGTGGCCCCGGCGTCACGGATCAGGTCCACCGATTCGCGCACCGAGGTGCCGGCGGAAATAACGTCATCGATTATCAGGACGCGCCCCTTGAGCGGCGCACCGACCAGCGTGCCGCCTTCGCCATGATCCTTGGCCTCCTTGCGGTTGTAGGCGTAGGGCGTGTTGCGCCCGAGCCCTGCCAGCGCCATGGCCGCTCCGGCGGCGAGCGGGATGCCCTTGTAGGCGGGTCCGAACAGCACATCGAACTTGACGCCGGCGGCGACAATGCGGCGTGCATAGAAATCGCTGAGACGCGACAGGGAGGCGCCGTCGCTGAACAAACCGGCATTGAAAAAATAGGGGCTGAGACGCCCCGCCTTGGTCTTGAATTCGCCAAAGCGCAACACCCCCAAGCCGCAGGCGAAGGCGATAAACTCGCGGCTCAGTTCGCTGGCGACAGTCATGTCGGCGTTCGCATTCATCAAACGCATTCTACATGCGGAAGCCCATGCTCCGAGTACTCAGTCTGAATCTCAATGGTATCCGTTCCGCCGCCGGCAAGGGCTTTTTCGACTGGCTGGCAACGCAGCAGGCGGACATCGTCTGCGTCCAGGAACTCAAGGCGCAACTGGCCGATCTGACCCCGGCGCTGCGCCAACCGCCGGGCTTTGTCGGCTGCTTTCATGCCGCCGGGAAAAAAGGCTACAGCGGCGTCGGCATCTATTCCCGGCAGGTACCCGACCGCGTCATCGAGGGTTTCGGCAATGCCGAGTTCGATGCCGAAGGACGTTACCTGCAGGCCGACTTCGGCAAGCTCTCCGTGGTATCGCTCTACCTGCCTTCAGGTTCCAGTTCGGAGGAGCGCCAGCAGGCCAAGTTCCGCTTTCTCGAACAGTTCCGGCCGCGGCTGGAACGGCTGGCGAGCGAGGCCGGACGCGACGGCCGGGAGGTCCTCCTCTGCGGCGACTGGAACATCGCTCACCAGGCCATCGATCTCAAGAACTGGAAATCCAACCAGAAGAACTCCGGCTTCCTGCCCGAAGAACGCGCCTGGCTGTCTGCCGTCTTCGCCGACCTGGGCTGGGTGGATGTGCATCGCCGGCTGTTGCCTGAGGCGACCGGCGAGGCCTACACCTGGTGGTCGAATCGCGGCCAGGCCTGGGCCAAGAACGTCGGCTGGCGGCTCGACTACCAGATAGCCACGCCGGGTCTGGCGGCGGCGGCGCGATGTGTGGGCGTGTACAAGGATCAGCGCTTTTCGGATCATGCGCCGCTGACGGTCGATTACGACCTGGCTGACTGCGACCGGACTCCCGCATGACATAGATCATTGCAGCGCAACAGCAAAATCGGTAATCTGACGTTTTGGCTTCAATCAAGGAGAAAAACATGAGCGACGTGAGCGATGTCACCAAGGAAAAACTGATTGCCGACGTAAAGTTGGTGATTGCCGACACTGAAGAACTGCTGCGCGCCACGGCAGGCCAGGCGGGCGAAAAAATCGCCGATATCCGCGCCAGGACCCAGGATCGGCTGGCGGCTGCCAAGATCAAGCTGGCTGATGCCGAGGCGGCCGTGGTGGACAAGGCCAAGCAGGTCGGCCGTGCCGCCGACGACTACGTGCATGACAATCCCTGGCGTTCGGTGGGTGTCGCCGCCGGCTTCGGTTTCATCGTCGGCCTGCTGATCGGGCGTCGCTGAAAACAGCAATGGGTGATGGCGCGGACAAGGTGTCGGAGCGGGGCGGTCTGTTCGCTTCGACCAGGGGACTGCTTGGCACCGCCGTCACCCTGCTGCACAATCGCCTCGAACTGCTCGGCGTCGAACTCGCCGAGGAGCGGATGCGGCTGGTTTCCCTGCTGGCCTACGGCGGCGCCGCGTTTCTCTGCATCGCGGCAGGCCTGATCTTCCTCGCCATCTTTCTCACCGTGCTGCTGTGGGAAAGCAACCGCTTGCTGGCGCTGGGCGTTTTCGCCGCTCTTTTCCTCGGCGCCGGGATCGCCAGCCTGATGCTGGCGATGAATCTGGCGCGCGCCGGCTCGAAACTTTTTTCCGGCAGTCTGGCGGAACTGCGCCAGGATCGCGAGGCCCTGTCGACAAGCGGCGCGCCGGAGTCCCGGTGAGCACGACTGCGCTTGAACTCGCGCTGAAGAAACAACGGCTGCAGATCGCCAGCGAAAGTTTGCGCATCGACTTTGGTCGCCATGCCGCCGCACTGGCCCCTGTCTTTGGCGCGGCGGACCGCGCCGTCGAGGGCGTCCGCTGGGTGCGCCGCAACCCGCAACTTGTCGTTGCAGCGGGCGTCGCCTTGCTGGTAGCCCGGCCGCAACGCGCTTGGCGCTGGGCGCGCCGCGCCTTTGTCGGCTGGCAGGCATGGCTGAAGCTTCGCGACTATCTGGACCACCGTCTGCCGTCAATCCGGCAGCGGTGAGAACCGGGCCGGCTGACAAACCGGCTAGAGCTTGTACAGCTTGATCTTGCGCCAGAGAGTGGACTTGTCGATGCCAAGAATCTCTGCCGTCACGGCCCGGTTGCCGTTGTTCTCCTCCAGCGTCCTGGCGATGACGGACATCTCCACCTCCTCCAGTTTCTGCGGCCAGACATGGTCGGCCACCGCCGTTCGCGGTTCCTTCGCATCGGCCAACTCCGGCGGCACCACGTCGACATCAAGAACATCCGTGGCCGTAAAGATGATCATGCGCTGAATGATGTTCTCCAGTTCGCGACCATTTCCAGGCCAGTTGTGGCGCACCAGCATATTCAGCGCCCTGGTGCTGATGCCTTTCACGCGCTTCTTCAGGCGCACGGAATGCCGGGCGATGAAATAATTGACCAGCAGCGGAATGTCGCTGAGGCGATCCCGCAGCGGCGGGATATCGATTTCGATCACTTTCAGGCGATAGTAGAGATCCATGCGGAAGTCTCCATTGCCGACCAGTTCATTGAGCATCTTGTTGCTGGCGGCCAGCAGGCGCACATCCACGAAGCGGGGCTTGGTGTCGCCGACGCGGAAGAACGTGCCGTCCTGCAGCACCCGCAACAGCTTGGCCTGAAATGCGAGAGAAGTATTGTTGATCTCGTCGAGGAACAGCGTGCCGCCACTGGCCGCCTCGAACAGCCCGATCTTGGCGTGTTCCGCTCCGGTGAAAGCGCCTCGCTGGTAACCAAACAGTTCGCTCTCGATCAGGGTTTCCGGAATTGCGGCGCAATTCACCGCGATGAAGGGACGGTCCTTGCGTTCGCTCTCGGCGTGGATGCGGCGGGAAACGATCTCCTTGCCGGTACCCGATTCCCCCGTGATCAATACACAGCACTCGTAGGCGGCTGCAACCCCGATCAGACGATTGACCGTGCTGATGGCAGAACTCTTTCCCACCAGGTCGTCGCTGCTGACGGCAGGCGAAAAGTCGCGCAGCCCTACGTTTTCACGATTCAACAGATAGTACTCAAGAGCCTTGCCGATCTCCCGCCGCAGGTCCGCCGGTTCGAAGGGCTTGCGCAGATAATCGAAAGCCCCGCCTTTCATGGCGTCGATCGCCGACTCCACCGTGGCGTGACCGGTGACCAGGACGACCTGGGTCAGCGGGTTGCACCGTCGGGAATAATTGAGAATATCGATGCCGTCGGCCTGCGGCATGCGCAGATCGGTGAGGACGACGGCAATCTCCTGCTTCTCCAGCATTTCCATCGCATGCTGCGCGTTCTTCGACACCAGCACGGTGGCGTCCAGCGGCTCCAGGACAGCGGCGATCATTTCCCGCATCGGCTCGTCGTCCTCCACCACCAGAATCGCCAGGCGAATGCCGCTGCCCTGCACCGGGCCGGCAAGCCGGGTATTGGCCATCGTTCTCATGGTCTTTCCTGCGCGGCGATGGGCAGGGTCAGAATGAAGCGGGCGCCATCAGGACAATCCGAATCGCAGCGCAGGCTGCCGCCGATGCGGGTGACGATGGCCAGGCTGATCGCCAAGCCGAGCCCTATGCCGGCGCTGTTGGTCTTGGTAGTAAAAAAAGGATCGAAGATCTTCTGTCGCTGCGCGGCCGGAACGCCTTCGCCGTTATCCGCGATGCTGACCACGACATTGTCGCCCTGCACGATACTGCTGATCTCCACCAGCGGCTCTCCGGCAGCACCTGCAGCCGCTTGCACCGCGTTCATGATGAGGTTGACCAGCACGATATCCAACTGGCCGGCACCACCCTGCACCGCGATATCGCCGGCCAGATCGGTGGTGATCCTGGCGCTGTGGCTCTTGCTCGAACAGTTGCACACCGTTTCTACCACGTCGCCTATGACGGCATCGATGTTGCAAGTCTCCGGCCGACATACGTCCCTGCGTGCCAGGGCACGGAGGTCTTCGATGATGCGCGAGCAGCGCTTGGCCTCGCCGTAGATGCGGCGGGCAAAATCCAGACGCCTGGCCTCGTTGCCGCCCCCTTCGATGAGCAGTTGCGCATAGCCGACGATGGTGCCCAGCGGCGTGTTGAGTTCGTGGGCGACGCCACCGGCAAGGTGCCCGATGGCCAGGAACTTTTCGGAGCGATGGATCAGGTCCTGCATGCGCTTGACATCAGTGATGTCCTGCAGCATGAAGGCTGCACAGTAATCGTGCGTGTTTCTCGCCTCGCGGAAAAACGTCAGATTGAGGGTGAAATGACGGGTCGTATCGCCGTTGCTGAGGACAAGGTCCTGATTGCAGATCGGCTGCTCGTAGAGAAAGGCTTCGCGCATCAGTTCGCGGCCGTCGTCGTTCATCTGCAGCAGGTCGAAAATATTCCGTCCCAGCAGTTCGCTCGCCGAAAGACCGAACAGGCGCTGGGCCAGATCATTGGACAGGGTCACCTCGAAGTTGCTGTCCACTGTCATCAGCACCCCGGGCAGGCTGCGCAGTATCGCGTCGTTCCGGTTGCGCTCACCGATAATGGTGACCTGGCTCCGCTCCATGTCGCGGAACAGGGATCCGATATTGCCGACCAGGGTGTTGAAATCCTCGATCACCGGACCGAACAGGAAAGCAATGGCGGGGGATGTCCTGACCGGTTTGAGGTCACCCCGGGTAGCCGCTTTGATGCCCCGATGCACGGCGAAGAGGCCGCGGGAAAGAACATAGCTCAAGGCTGCGGCGAGCATCACGCAGAACAAGCCAATGGTGAAGTAGGGATAGTCGGGCAGCGGCATCCGGCTGGTGCGCAGCCCGAGCACAAGCACGGGAGCGAGGACGACCAGGGCGAATGTCAGCAACCACACGGGGTAGACCCGCGCACGAGCAGCCGCCAGTATTCTCATTTTCGCCACCCTCCCATGAGAACAGTGCCGGCAGTACTCCTCGCTATCGGCCAACGCCTGCACTTCCCATGCTCCGCAGTGTAGCGGGGTGCCCGCCAAACCGCAACGCCGTGGGCCCGCATCTCAGCCGGGGATGAAGCCGCAACCTGCCGCAGGCCGGTCGGTTGCGGCAGGTCTTTCGTCCATCAACCCGGGGACACTACCCTTCTGCTTAGAACTGGAACTGCAATCCCACGGTTGCCTGCTTGTAGTCACGCCGGGACGGATCGGTCGGATTCTGCTTGTCGAAAGCCACCTTGGCGAATTCGGCCGTAAGCTTCAGTTTCTGTCCGTCGATATAGTAGTTCGCGCCGAGGCTGTTCCAGCTGCTGTCGCCGTAGCCCGAAGTCAGGTGATAGTCGCGATTTTCGTGGCGCCCGAAAAACTGCAAGCGGCCGATGCCAACCTTGGCCGGCAGCAGATATCCGGCCTTCACATAGGACCCGCCGAGTTCGGAATTCTCCGGCAGGTTGGGATCTGCCGATGCGGCATTGATCGCATCGCCGGTCCTGTACCGCATGACCGCACCGGATAGCGTGTAAGTGCCGCTGGCAGTGGGCTGCTCATAGAAAATGTCGAGCGTCGATGCCTTGTAGTCCTTGGGCAGGGTCTTGGCCGCAAAATTGCCGTAGGCAACGTCCTTCTGGAAGTCCTGGGCGACGCCGATGGTAAGCACCCGCTTGGTGCCGAGATAGGTGCCGAGGTAGCCGTACTCGGTTTCAGGATCAAGCAAGCTGACATGGGCGCGGGCTGTGAGTCGCGGACCCTTCTTCACGACATTGTCGCCCTGGCGGCCATTGGCCATCATCAGCCGATACTGGAACATGCCGTTGGCAAGGTTGCCCCAGACCGCAGCGCCGGTATCGCGGCTGCCGGCGTACGGGGTATAGCCCAGCCATTCGGCGCGATCCAGGGTCAGGGGTTCCAGGCAGGCTTCCAGGTTTTCCCGTGAAAACGTGTTCTTGAAGCGTCCGACGATGAAGCGCGCCGGATCTGAGTAATCGAGGGTAACGTAGGCGTCGCGATAATAGACGCTCTTGTCCACGTCGCCGGCCTTGCCGTCATTGCCCGCTTCCAGCTGGGCGTAGAAACCGACGTAGTCATTGACCTGGCCGTTGAAGGTGAGCCGATTGCGGCGCAGGAAGAACTCGGTGACGCTCCCGGCATCCGTGGCTGAAGTGTAGCCCCGATTCTGCGCCCAGACCTGCAGCGAATAGCTGACGGTCAGGTAGCTTTCATTGTTGAAGTTTATGGTCGGACCCGCCAGCGCCGGCGCGCTCAAGCCCGCCAGAAGTAGCGTACCGGCCTGCAGGAGGCCCAGTCCAACTCGGAAATTCTTGCTCTTGCCCGTCTTCATATTCATTCTCGTTCCCCCTCGAACTATCGCTGATAACGTTTGACAAGTTCCGCGGTATTGCCGGTCTTGTGGCACGATTCGCAGGTCTCAATTTTCTGGCGCGAATCCTTGATCAATCCCTCGTGCGCCAGTTCCTTCTTCACCAGGCGCGCATTTCCCTTGTGGCACGCCACACAGGATCCGTTCACCGATTTGTGGTCTGCGTGCCAGGCGCCGCTCTTGGGATCCATTTTCGGCGCCGCGGCGCGGGTGCCGCCGCTATGACACTTGAAGCATGATGAGGCGCCCATGCCACATGCATTGGCGTCGGCGATCGGCGATAGCGCCGCCGCATGACGCCGGATGTCGCCAAGCGCTTCCTGACCCCAACCGGCCAACGGACGGGCCTCGGCGCTACTGCCGCCGTCCTCGCCAAGAACCGACAGCCAGGCGAAGCCGGTTATCGCGAAGAACGCTGCAACGGCCGACAGCGCCAGCAGTGCTGCCTTGTGCCGGCGCCATCTTGAAACCAGTGTTCTCATCATCATTGTCATTGTCATTGTGCAACTCCTCCGCTTGGTGTTTGTTTATCCATTGCCGACCTGCCGCCCTCAACCCGGGGCATACCCGTATCGGCCTGCGCCTTTGCCAGTCCTTGCCGCACCATGGCTCGCTCAATATCCCTTTCGCTGAGACCATCGCCGCACATGCATACGGGACCGCGTGACTTGAAGCGCAGACGCCCTTTGCCCGAGGGCGGATCAATACCATCAGCCGCGACTGGCGAATCCGGGGGCGACGAAGATTGAGCGGCCGCATGAGCCGGCATCCCATACCCCAGAAAAATCATGATCAAACCCGCAATCCACCGCATGTCGAGCTTCCCGATTCACAGCACACGAGCTGCCGCGAATGCACAAGCACGTTATGTGCCTTACAGTGAGCCCTTTCCAAAACATATAGTTATCCGGCACTCACGGGATTTATAGCCATTGCAAAAATTGGTGGCGGGCGGCAGGCGATTTCAATTTGCAATCGCACGGGCGGTTTCACCGGCGTTCGCCGGTCCGGCCACGACGACCGCCTCGAGGCGATACGATGCGGCATCGGCCTGCCGCAGAGCTTCGCGCAGCAACGCCAGGGTCGCAGCCTCCATGTCGGGATTCCGCTGCAACATGGCGCGATACATGCGCGCATAGTGCTCCGCCGGTGCCACCTCGAGCCGCATTTCGACACGGTACGGCGCCGGTGGCGCCGCTACCTGCAGCGCAAGTTCGGAATTGCCGCCGGGAGGAATGCGCGTGTCCGACCATTCCTTGTCCATGTCCACGCTGACTGTCCTGCCGATGACCTGGCGGGCGAGTTCCCGCTCACCTCCTGCCCCCACCAGGTGCAAGCTGATCAGAACCTTGGGTACCACATAGGTGGGGAAATAATGACCTACGCCCGGAGCCGTAATGCGGGCCCGGATGTCGAGCCGTCCGTCGTCAAGACGCTTAAGTTCAAGCTCGCGGCGCAACCCCTTGCGCACCGTGTCGGGATCATGAATTCCGCGCCAGACATGGCGGCGATCCGGCATGTGGCAACTCTGGCAACTCACTCCGGCGCGGGCCGACGGACTGGCGCGCCACTCCTCGTAGGTATTCTCGATCAGTTTGCCTTCCAGGCTGCGGGCACCGGCGGGGAACTGATGACAGGGAGCGCAAAAACGGCTGTCGCCAAAGGCCTGCTGTTCAACAAAGCCGCCGTGGGGTGCCGGATCGTGATGGGCCGCCGGCGGTCCGAAGACCTGGTGCCGGCGGACATGGCAGGAAGCACAGGTGTTGCCGCGCAGATGCAGGTCGGCGCTGACGTAGTCAGGCATGGGTGCCGTCGGCGCATTGGCCCAGCCATATTCCAGAGCCGCCAGGGCTTTCTGCTCCGCCAAGGGCGCATGGCAGCGCAGACAGTCATTGGCTTCGCCCTGCCCGAATACACGCAGTTGCCAGCGTATCCCCGGCCCCATCGCCCTGCTGTGCAGGCTCGTGTTCCAGTCGGCAAATTGCGCGGGATGACAGGCGGCACACGACTCGGGCGCCAAAGATGCTTCCAGAGCCGTGAATCGGGGCGGCGGATCCCCTTGCGGCGGAACGGGCTGCGCCCAATGCACGGAGAGAAACTGCGCCACCGGATCCGGCGGCGCCTTGACGGCCGCCCGATAGAAAATGGCCGCCGCGCCTGCCGCTGAGGTCAGAACGACCAGCAGCAGGACACTGCGGCCCCACAAAGGCAGCGAACTCCAATGCCGGCCCGGCCAAGAAATAGTCACTGCTATCCTGAAAAAAACGGGTGCCAGCTTCTGCAGCCGACACCCTTTGCCCGTTTCCGGCGCGCCGGGCGCAGCGCCCGTGCGCCGCTACCCGGCTAGGTTAGCACTAACCGCCGCAGGGATTGGCCGGCGCGGCACCGCCGCCACTCCTTGAAGTGCTGCTGGCCGCCGGCGTCTTGTAGGCCTTGTCCTCAGCGATAATGCCGTTCGCATTGACGGCAAAAGGATCGATGATCTTGCGCAGCTGCACCAGCGTGAAGGAACTGGCAGCCCGGTAGAAGGATTTCAGGTCCGTCCGCCATGGCGAGTTCTCGGGCAGGATGTAGTTGCCGAGCAGATCCTTCATGTAGGACAGCGAATTCCACTCGATCATGGCGCCGTCGTAGATGCGCGTCGGATGGCCGAGAATGACCGCGCTGGCCATACCCGTGACCATCGCCCGCTGACTGGTTTCACAGTAAGTGATCACGGTATCGCCCGCCTGGTAGGCATTGCCGGCGCCGGCCAGATTGTAGCTGCCGTCCACCATGCCGTAACCGCTGGCGTCCGCTTCGCCGTTCATGTAAGCGGCCAGTTCGGCCTTCGACTTGAAACTGCCTCCCTTGGCCGCATCGACCAGATTGAGGTAGTTGAGGTCGATGGCCCCGTTGGGATGGCCCTGCCGGGTTCCGCCGTTCTGGAACGATAACATGTAGTCGTAGGTCGCCGCCGCATCGCAGTAGGCGCCGGTGGCACAGACGCTGGTGCCGGTGCCATCCTGCTTCTCCCGTTTCAGGCCGGCGCTGTATTGGGTGATGGTGCGCGCATCCCAGAGGAAGATGCCGTCGCTCTTCACGTTGCTGTCGGTAGCCGGTACGACGGCCATGACGTCGCCGACGGTCGCCTGCATGACCGTGTTGTCTATCGCCAGGCTCTTGACCGACTTCAGGCCGGTCAAGGGCGGCGTGGCGCCGGTAAGGCTGTAGTCAGTTGCGGCCACCATGGCGCCCGCACCAAGGCTGACGTCGTTCTGCCACTTGTTGCCGCCATTGAGGATTGCAATGTTTTTGGCATCGACCCCCCAGTAACGAAGCGCGTACCAGGCGCGGCCCTGGCCCATGACATTGCTGGCCGTACCGGTACCCGTGGCGATGACGATCATGTCATTCTGCGGATCGATATCGTACTTCTTCAACTGGGCATCCATGCTCGGCCCGTCAAGCACCATGGTCGTCGTGCTGATCATGCCGTTGGAGCGCGTCATGGTCCACTCGGCACTGGCCGCGAGATAGGTGAAGGCGTTGGTGCCATTGGTCTTGATGTACTCGTAGCCGGCTTCACCGACAGTGACCTGAAGGATGACCAGTTTGCCCGTGATGCCGGCCGGACGCTGATTGACCCAGTCGTTCTTCCAGCGCTTGAGCGTCGCACCGGTGATCAGCCCGTAGGTGTTGGTGTTGTAGTCGGATGCCGACTCGACGGCCATTTCCGCCGCGGTGCTCACCTTGAGCGCACTGGAGGTCAAGCTGCCACTATTCTTGTCTTCGCCGCCCCCGCCGCCGCACGCCGCGACAAACGCCACCAGAATCAACATCAGCGGCGTGGTAACCCGGCTCAAGGACCGCTGAGCGAATTCATCTATGTGATCGCAATTGTTCATGCTCCCCCCCATTTGGAAACTTCGATTTCTGCTTCGGCCATCCGCATACAAACGCCTGCCATGGCCGCCGGGTGAGCAAGAGCATTATCCATGCCAAACCATTTCTTCATTTACTATCCAACACTTAGCCAACCCGGCCGCAGCGGCCGGCAATTGCACAATTCATCAGGCACGCATGCGGCCTTTCAAATTGCAAGCCGCCGCCGGAATCCGGCGCGGGATCGGATGTTGCAAAATCCAAGTACTGCCGGCCATGGGCGGCCAAAGTGTTGCGATATGGAATTGGCGCAACCACCGCCCTTTTCACCATTTCACTGCCAATTCATGCACCTCGATGAATGGCGTACAAATTGCTTATGCCTACGTACAAGCATGTAAGGAAATGGTGAGTGGCTCAATCCTGTTTTTTTGGTTCAATTGGACGTGCGTTGTCCGGTATCCGTCATCGCCTTTCTCTTCCCGTCGGGTCGAGAATCCGGGAGGTCGATCTTCCCGGGCAAGGTGTGGTCAAACTGGACAAATCGCTCAACTTCGTCGGCGACAACTGCCTGCGTACCGTCCTGATCACCAAGCTGACCATTGACAGGGCCAAGCCAGGAACAGTGCTGGAGGTGGTTTCCGATAACCTGAGCGCGGTAGAGACCATTCCTTTCATGCTGCCGAACTGCAACTGCGATCATCTGGCCACCGTCTCGGCGGGCGATTGCCAGAAGATCTATCTACGCAAGCGCCAGAATGGCCTGCCGCCCGGACAGGCAACAGGCGCCGGGAGCGCCGGGCCAACAGGGAGAGAATCAACGAAATGAGCAGCCTTCCGTGCAATACGACCAATGTCGACACCCCCGTGGTGAACGTTACCGAACCGCGCAACGTCGTCCGTGCCTTCATGGTGCTGGGTTTCTTCGCCCTCTGTTCGCTGTCCTCCTTCGCTGTCGATCACCGCTACATCTACTTTTCCGCCTACCTGTGGTTCGGCTTCATCTACGGCATGTCGCTCCAGTACGGCCGCTTCTGCATGGCATCCGCCATCCGCGACCTGTTCGCTGTCGGCGTCCCGCGCATGGCGGTCGGCATCATGATCGCCGTGGTTCTGTTCAGCCTGGTTTCGGCCTACGTTACCGTTGCAGGCAAGAGCACCTTCCACGCCTCGCCCATCGGGCTCTATTCTGTGGTCGGCGGACTGATTTTCGGCATCGGCATGGTCTATACCGGCGGCTGCGCCTCGGGTTCCCTCTACAAGACCGGCGAGGGCAGCATGGCTGCGCTGTGTGTCGTCCTTTCCCTGAGCTTCACCCAGGTATTTCTGGTCGATGCCGGCGGATGGTTGAACCACCTGGTGCCCGCAACATGGGCAGCATCAGCCCTGGAAAAGGGATTGCCGGCGGCGGTGACGCCCTCCGACGGCTGGTACGATCAATTCCTGGCCGGGTATGTCTGGAACCTCTCCGCAACCACGGTCGGCGAGTTGCTCGGGTTCAAGAATCCGATCGCCGCGGCGTTCATTGGCAACTCACTGGTAAACGCCATCATTCCCGCCATCATCATTCTCGCCGCCATCTACTTCAACTGGTACCGCAAGGGTTACCTGCGCGGCAAGGAAGCCGCCTACCGTGGCTTCCGCACCGAACTGGCAGGATACTGGAGCATGATAACGGCATCGAAGAGGACTGCAATCGCCGGACTGGTGCTCGGGGTTGCCGCCGGACTGCACATGTGGGTGATACAGGGACTGCAGCAACGGCTGGGCATCGCCAACGCCGGCGAACTGCTCGCCGCCATGGGGCACACCGCCGGACTCAGCATTCAGGATACGGTATTCGATCCCGGCTATTTCTATATCACCACCCAGGAAGCGCAAGGTGCGGCATGGGTGATGCAGAAACTTGGCTACAACGTCATGGACAGCATCTTTTTCGGTCTCGACAATGGCGTGCCGAATCCGCTGCTGAATCCGGTGCTCTGGATGTCCGTGTCCCTGATCGGCGGCGCATCCGTGATGGCGCTGCTCAACAACGAGTTCCAGTTCAAGGTGCCGAGCCTGGAAATCGCCTTCTGGGCCATTTTCGGCGGCATTCTCATGGGCATAGGCGCGCGCATCGGCATGGGCTGCAACATCGGCGCCTTTTTCGCCACCGTCACCAACGGCGATCCCTCCGGCTGGCTGTTCGGCCTGGGCATGACTGTCGGCGGACTGATCGGCGTGAAATTCTTCAACTGGTGGATAGAGCGCAAGATGGCCAAGGAAATGGCCGCGCTTGACGATTTCTGAGTAATGCTGCAATTCATTGGAGGTCAATAGGCTATGGCAGTCAAGTTCGAGAAGATGGGCGAGGGAAGCTACATGCTGGATATTCAAGGCTATGTCTGCCCGCACCCGCAGATGTACACCAAGAAGGGTCTGGAAAAACTGAAACAGGGCGATACCCTCGAAGTGGTGTTCGACAATCCGTCTTCGGGCGAGTCGATTGCGGCCATGTGCCAAGCCAATGGCGACCAGATCCTTTCCCAAGAAAAGGAAACGGGCAAGTCGACCATGCGCTGGCAGATTCGCAAGGGCTAGCGGGAGAGCGCGGCATGAACAAGTACATTGCCATTGTCATCGCCATTGTTCTGGCCTTCCTCGGCCTCATCATGGCCTACACCATGGGCCCGGGCGATGCGCCTGGCGGGGCGGTGCCCCAGGTCAATTCCGGCAAGGCCCATTGAGGGCAGGAGGAGGCAAGGCAAATGCTATTGGGACTGGTTGCGGCAAGTGATGCGGAAGAAGATCACCTGGTCGGCCTGGCCGCTGCGGCGGCGAAACGGGGCTGGCAGATTCGCTGTTTTCTCACCGACGCCGGAGTACGCATCGCTCATTCCCGCGCCCTGCAGGAACTGGCTGGCGCCGGGGCTATTCAAGTTACGGTCTGCGAACACAGTTGGGACCATTTTGGCGGTGGCGACATCGCGCCCGGCGTCACCATGGGCAGCCAGTACCAGAACGCCGAACTGGCCCACCTGTGCGATCGCGTCATCGTCTTCTGAACCCTCATGACAAAACAAATACTGGTCGTTGCCAGGAACAACAAGGTCGAAGCATTGCGCGTCGCAGTCGGACTCGCCCTGCTCAGCGACATCGTCAGAGTTGTTGTCGTCGGCGAACTCGAAGACACTCCGGCCATTGCCGAACAGCGCGAAGTGCTGGATTTCGCCGATGTCCCCTGCGAACAGCTTCCGGACGCCGCGCAGCAGTGCGGACGACTGGCACAGGAAATGGCTGCCGCCAACGTGGTGTATGTGATATGAATCAGAACATATTGTTCCTGCATGCAGGCGAAAGCGGGCGCGGCCGGATTGATGAATTGGCGGCGGCCTTTGCTCAGTTGGGCACCCGGGTGACGGTCGAGGATCTTTCGCGATGCGACTACGACCGGATACTGGATGCCGTGGCCCTGGCCGATACGGTCATCCATTGGCCGGCAACGCCGGAGAGCCTCAAACCGGGGTAGCGTGCCGGGGTTTATCCGGCTTTACCTGGGCAGATTCACGCCCTTTTCTTTGGCGCGCAGGTCGATCTGCCGGTCACGCTCGGCACGGATTGCCGCGCGCTCCTCGTCGGTCTTGGCCCGGCGAAGGCGGGCGCGGAACGCTGCCTTCTCCTCCTCGCTCATCAGTTGCTGACCGAAAATCGTATCGATTCCGGGCAACAGGAGCGCTGCCGGCCGCCCCTCAGCCGCCGGCGCAGCCTTGGCGCCAGTCGCGGCGGCGGATTGGGCGGAGGCGGCAGGCGCCGGAACTGAAGCCGGCAGCGGAGCCGGTGTGCGAGACGAAGGAACGGCCACTCCCTCCGCTTTGCTCTTTCCGGTTTCGGCAACCGTTGCGGCATTGACCGGCTTGGCCAACTGAACGACGGGTTCCGGCCGTGCCGGTGCTGGGCCCGCCGCGGACGCTTCGATCCTGGCAGCGCGCAGCTTCGCCCGCTGGGCAGCGCGCTCCTCCTCGCCCAGCAGTTTCGGGCCGAATTCCTCCCCGGTCACACCGGTCGCAGCCGGGCGGGTCGCCGGCAAGTCATAACCGCGCTCCTTGGCGCGGGTCCGCATCAGATCGTAATGCGTGGCGCGTATCCGCTCCCGTTCAGACTGATCCTTTGCCGTTCGTATGCGGGCACGGTATTCCACCTCCTCCGCCTCCGACAGCAATGGCGTCACGAACAACACCCCCTGCGACGGAAACGACGGCTCATGACCGGCCGCCAGATCCCCGCCGATGGCTGATGCTGTCGCCGCCAGACACAACAGCGGGAACAGCAATCGAATGATCTTACCCATACCTTCTCGTCTCCCCTGAACCGGCACTCTTCTTCGGTTCAGTGTACAGGATGATGGATGCGGATTGATGGCATTGGCGAAACCCCTGAGATCGGAAATTGCCGGCGCACCGAAAAAAAAGGGCAGCCATTTTCATGGCTGCCCCTGCTGCGAGTTACACGGCTTTTCAGTACTGGTAGATCAGGTCCAGACCAACCGAGCGCGGATCACCCCACGAAGCGGACCCTGCCGAAGTCCAACCCTGGTAGGACAGGTTGATGTACTTCTTGTCGGTGAGATTCTTTGCCCACAGCGCCACCGTCAGATCGCCATGCTTTTCCGGGCCGACCTTGAGTTGCGAGAGAGCGATACGGGCATTCCACAGGCCGAAAGCCGGTGTCGTCGAATACAACTCCACATTCGGCGTAACCAGGTTCAGCGGTGTCGATGTGCGGTCGCGATGGAAATAGCTCAGCGTGCCGTCCAGTCGTCCCGGCAGGCCCAGGCCGGGGAAACGATAGTCAAGATTGACGGTGAAGTCATCCTTGGGCACGATCAGCTTGCGCAGTGCCGTCACATCCGCTCCCGTCGTCGGGTCGATCCAACTCGTGTACTTGTGGCTCAAGGTCGCATAGCTGAAGCCCAGGCGCGCCCTTTCGGTGAGCGCCGCAGTCAGATCGAATTCAAAGCCCTCGTAGGTTGAGCCGCCGACGTTCTCGGTCTTCCAGCCTCCGGTTGGCAGCGCCACCGATTTCTGCTCCTTCGTGTATTTGCTCTGGAACAAGGCCATGTTGGTGCGCAGGCGCCGCTCCATGAACTCGCCCTTCAAGCCGAGTTCGAACGACTTGATGGTCTCGGCGTCGAAACCCTTGCTGAAGTCGGCCGCTGTCGCGCCACCGGATACCGCATCGAAGCCGCCGCTGGTATAGCCCTTGGCAAACTTCAGGTAGCTCATCAGCCTGTCGTTCCAGTGGTAGTCGAAGGACAGCGCGGGTGTGGCCTGCGAGAAAGTGCGGTCGCCGATGGAACTGGTGAATCCCACGTCAGGCGCGGCGATCGGGAACGCCGCAAAGGGCAGTATGCCTGTGCCGACGCCGGTGGCAACCACCGGATAGCCCATCGTCCAGCCGGTGTTGTAGCCGTCGGCACGGCGATGGTCCCGGGTGAAGCGGACGCCGGGGATGATTTCCAATTTCTTGTCGAGGATGTCCGGCGTCCAGTTCAACTGGCCGAAGATGGCGACGGACTTGCTGGTAGCCGAGTTGATGCCTTTGGCATCGATCATCAGCATATCCACCCCGGGTACCACGGCACCCGGCATGTACATGCCGACATTGGGCCCGGAGTGCTGGCTGCCCTTTTCCGACGAGTAGTAGACGCCGGCGGTGTATTTGAGGTTGGGCGCGATCGCACCAAGGAACTGGAATTCCTGCGACCAGGCTTCGTTGACCAGTTTGACCGGGGTGCCAAGCGTGAAGCCACCGGCGCCGGTGACCGTGAACGGTGCGCTGTCGGCACGGACGTCGGCAGCGCCGACATAGGCGCCGTAGTTGTAATTGTTGAGCGTGTCGACCTTGCGGTAACCGGTGATGGACCGCAGGGTCAGGGTCGGGCTGGCGATCCATTCGAGGTTGAGGGTGTGTCCCTGCGCCTCGTTGCGGTTCTTGCCCATGGCAAAGGGGAAGTACAGGCTGTCCTGCTTGTCCGGCCGGCAGCCGTTGACGAAAGCCACATTGCGCGGATCACCGGCGCCGCCTGCGGCCATCGCCACGTAGGTCGGCGATGCATACAGGCACTGCGCCGGCGTGTCATAGCCCTTGGACAGCGAATAGTCATAACCGTAGTCGAGCGTGAACGCATTGTTCGGCTTCCAGCGCACGTCGAAGCGCCAGGCATCGGAATCGTGCTCGCCGAACTTGACGCCGCCGGGCGCCGAGTTGTTCACGCCCTGGCTGTCGCGCGAACTGTTGAGATACGCAACCTTCGCCGCCACGGTATCGCTGAGCGGAACATTGACGACGGTCTTGGAGAGAAATTGCTTGCGGTCGGCAAAGGTGATCTGCTGCTTGAAGTCGAACTCGCCGAGAGTGGGCTTGGCCGTGAATATGTTCAGCGCGCCCCCGGTGGCGTTGCGGCCTGACATCACACCCTGCGGGCCCTTGAGGATTTCGATGCGCTCCAGGTCGGCGGCCGGATTGGAAAGGCCGACGAGTTGCGACAGGAACACGCCGTTGAGATGCACGGCGATGGGGTTCGGCGCGGTGACGAAAAGGGAGTTCGTGGTGATGCCGCGGAAGGTGGGGAAGAAGACATCGGCACTGCCGGGATAGGGGGCCAGGTTGAGGCCGACCACCGAGCCGTCGTTGACGTCGGCGAGGCTGACGACACCACGATTCTCCAGCGTCTTGGCATTCAGCGACAAGACCGAGATCGGCACGTCCTGAAGATTCTCGGAGCGCTTTTGCGCGGTAATGATGACTTCTTCCAGCGCCTGAGCCTGGGCGCTAGCGTTGGCGCAGACGCCGGAAAAAGCGGCGGCGAGCATTGCGGGCAGAACGCGCACCCGGAATCGATCCATGCGGCATTGAATCATGACTATCTCCTCTCAAAGACATTGTCTTTCTATAAGGAATCCGGTCGCAACATGCACGGCGCCGAAAATCCATCGGGCATGACAAAATACCACAATAATCGCCCGCATGAGCATAGAAACTCCCTCCGCCACCGGACATCGTCCAGACAGACTATGCTGATCTGCTGCTGACCGCCTGCCCGGCGGGCGCCCTGCATAAAACCGTGAATGCCCCGCGCCGGACCCCGCCAACGGAGGGATGCGCTAGTGAAACCTGGCGATGACTTCCTCGCTGTAGCGCTTGATGGCTTCCTGCTTCACCGCCAGCGGCGGCTGCTGGCGCATGATGGCGCCGACACCTTCTTCAGCCCGGACGGTCTGGGTCCACGGCGTGATCTGCAGATCGGTGATGCCGATGTCCTCGAGGCGACGGATTTCGTCGACGGTCTGGACGTCCGGGCAGTGCAGCATGATGTCGAAGGCTTCCTTCTCGCGCCCGAACTCGGCGCGGAGTCTGTTGAGTTCTGCGACGAGGCCCTTGATCTCGTCCCTGGTGTGAATCACGGCAATCCAGCCGTCGCCGAAGCGCGCGGCACGGCGCAAAGCGAATTTCGTCGTGCCTCCGACATAGATGGGAATCCGCTTCTTGGGTACCGGTGCCATTATCAGTCGGTCGAAGTCGTGGTACTTGCCGTGGAACTCGACCATGCCGCCTTGCATCAGCAGGCGAAGCACTTGAATGGCCTCGTCCTGGCGCGCGCCGCGGGTCTTCATGTCCTGTTTGAGCCATTTGAATTCCTCGGGCATCCAGGCCAGTCCCACGCCCAGAGCGACGCGATCATTGGAAATCGCTGCCACCGAGCACAGGCTCTTGGCCTCCAGCAAAGGCTGGCGGACCGCCAGCCTGAGAACGGAGGGAATGAAGCGGATGCGCTTGGTTACCGAGGCCATGGCGGTGATCGCCACCCAGGGATCCAGTACCGGCATGTCGAGGGGCCAGAAGCGCGTGCCGTCGGGGTGATACGGATAGGGAACCGAGATGACCTCCGGAAAAAACGGGGCATCGGCCACCTGGATGCTGTCCCAGCCGCATTCATCCGCAGTACGGGCGATGTCCTGCAATTCCTCAGGGGCAACCATGAACGTGTGAAATCCGAAGCGCATGATGCGTCTCCTCTCTGGAATATTGTTATCCGGCAGTTTCCTGTTCGTCCCCGCAATCAACTCAGCGACGGCTGCCGTCAAATGCGCGATTCAGGATACCAGTTGTCGCCCGTCATCATTGCCGCAGATGCTGGCGCAAGGAAATCATCGCGCCCAGCCAGCCGAGGCCGGCGGCAAAGCCCAGCAGCAGGGCCGTGTCGCGCCCGTCAAGAGCCCGCAGATCGAGAGTGAGTTCGTACAGCCGCACCAGTTCGCTCAGCGGTGCGCGCAGCCAGAGCGCGGCGGCGCCGACCAGCAGCCAGGCCACGATGCCTGCGCCGAGGCCCAGCAGCACGCCGTAATAAAGGAAGGGGCGGCGGATGAAACCGTCCGTGGCCCCGAGCAGCGCGCTGACCTCGATTTCTGCCCGGTGCGTCAGCACTTGCGCGCGGATAATGCCGAAGCTGATGGCAATCAGCCCGGCACCGAGCAGCACGCCGAGCAGCATTACCGCGGTGCGGCCGAGCCGGAACAGGGCATCGAGCCGGCGCACCCAGGCCGAATCGAGCTGCACGTGCTCGACCTTGGGCCATTGGCGGAACTCGACCGCGAGCCTTTCCAGCGCGTCCGGGTAGTCATCCGTGGCGGTAACGACAAAAGCATCAGGGAACGGGTTTGTCGGCAAAGCGTCGACCACGTCACGCAGGCCGGGGCTGGTTTTCATTCGCGCCAGCGTCTCTTCCCGCGGCAGGAATTGCACCTGCTTGACGCCGCCGTACTTGGCCAGGCGCGCTCCAATCTCGGTTGCCGCCCGCCGTTCTGCGTTGCCCGCCATGAAGATGGAAATCTGCGGCACGGCGGAGGTCGTGCCGGCCAGTTGCAGCGCGTTGGCGAGCAGCATCTGGCCTCCGGCCGGGAGGGCCAGCGCGACGCCGATGGCGAGCAGGGAAAGCAGGCTGCTGAGCGGGGCGGCAGTCAGTCTGCGCCAGGCCAGCAGGGCGGCATCGCGATGGTGAAACAGCCAGATCTTCATGGCAGCAGCTTGCCGTGATCAAGCCGCAGGCAGCGCGCCGCCGGAAACAGCTCCCTGGCATAAGTGGCAATCAGCACCGTGACGCCGACATGGTGGAATTCGTTGAAGATGCGCCCCACATCCGCCGCGGTCTCGCCATCGAGATGGGCCGTGGGTTCATCGGCCAGCAGCAGGCGCGGACGGTTGGCCACGGCGCGGGCGATCGCCAGGCGCTGCTGTTCCCCCCCGGAGAGCATCACCGGCAGGGCTTTTTCGCGGCTGGCAAGACCGACCTTGTCCAGCGCCGCGCGCACCCGGCCGGCGGCTTCCCTGGGCGGGAAGCCGGCGATCGACAAGGGCAGCATGACATTTTCGAATACGCTGCGATCGAACAGCAGCTTCTGATCCTGGAACACCATGCCGATGCGCCGGCGCAGGTAGGGCAAGGCCGAACGCGAGAGTCCGCTCAGGTTCTGGCCGCCGACCAGAACCGCTCCCCCGGTGGAGCTTTCCACTGCTGCAGCCAGCTTGAGCAGCGTCGACTTGCCCGCTCCCGAGTGACCGCTGACAACAACCATTTCCCGCTCCGCCACCTCGAAACTGAGGTCGGAAAGCGCATCGACGCCGGGCGGATAGCGCTTGGAGACGCGGTCGAAGCGAATCACTAAGGTGACCCGAGCAAGGCCTCGACAAACTCGTCGGCGCGGAAGGCTTGCAGGTCGTCGATGCCCTCGCCGATGCCGATGAAGCGCACCGGCTTCGGGCACTGGCGGGCGATGGCGGCGAGCACACCGCCCTTGGCCGTGCCGTCAAGCTTGGTGATGATCAGGCCGCTGACGCCGATGGCCTTGTCGAAGGCCTTGACCTGCTGCACGGCGTTCTGGCCGATGTTGGCGTCAAGTACCAGCAGGACTTCGTGGGGACCCGACGCATCGGCCTTCTGGATGACCCGGCGCACCTTGGCAATTTCTTCCATCAGATGCAGTTGGGTCGGCAGGCGCCCGGCGGTATCGGCGAGCACGACGTCGATCTTGCGGGCACGCGCGGCGCTGATGGCGTCATACACGACGGCTGCCGGATCGCCGGACTCCTGGGATATGACGGTGACGCCATTGCGTTCCCCCCAGGCCGTCAGCTGTTCACGCGCCGCGGCGCGGAAGGTGTCGCCGGCCGCCAGCAGAACGCTCTTGCCCTGGCTCTGAAAATGTTTCGCCAGCTTGCCGATGGAGGTGGTCTTGCCGGCGCCGTTGACGCCGGCGATCATGATCACGAAGGGTTGATGGCCGCCCGCGTCGAGCGTTTTCTCGAGCGGCGCGAGGAGGGTCTGCAGCCCCCTGGCCAGAGCGGATCGCAGTTGCGCCGGGGTTTCCAGCCGGTCGCGCTTGACGCTGGCCTTGAGTTCAGCCAGCAGCCACTGCGTCGCGTCGACGCCGCAATCCGCCATCAGCAGTGTGGTTTCCAGATCGTCGAGCAGTTCATCGTCGATCTTCGCCCGGCTGAAAAGTTCGGTCAGCGGCGTGTTGAGGGTATCGCGGGTGCGGGAAAGCCCGTTCTTGAGGCGTTCGCGCCACGAAGTGCGCGGCGACGGGGGGGCCGTTATCTCGGCGGCCGGGGCGGCGGGGTCGTCCTTTTTTGTCTTGAGGAAACCAAACATGCGGAATGCGGTCGGAGGCTGGAGCCGCGCTAAGATGTGCGCCTCCGGAATTCTATCAGAAGCCGTTTTTTCAACCCTGTCAGCCACATGTCGATACCCCTGTCCATGAAACCATTGTTTGCAGCCTTAAGCTTGCTGGCGTTCGCCGCGGTACCGGCGCCGGGTCTTGCCAACCCTTTTGAAACCCAGCTCGCCAACGGCTTGCGCGTCATCGTCAAGGAGGACCGGCGGGCGCCGACGGCGGTGCATATGGTCTGGTACCGTGCCGGCAGCATGGACGAGAAAGACGGCACGTCGGGCGTCGCCCATGCCCTGGAACACCTGATGTTCAAGGGCACCAGGAATCTGGCTGCAGGCGAGTTCAACAAGCGCGTGGCCGAAGCCGGCGGACGCGACAACGCCTTCACCAGCCGTGACTACACCGCCTACTTCCAGATCGTGCCGAAGGCCGCCCTGCCGGAAATGATGAAACTCGAAGCGGACCGGATGGCGAATCTGCGGTTGGACGCCAAGGAGTTTTCCTCCGAGATCAAGGTGGTGATGGAGGAAAGGCGCTTGCGCACCGACGACGACCCGCATGCGCTGGTGCACGAGGCGCTCAACTCGGCAATGTTCCAGGCGCATCCCTATCGCCGTCCGATCATCGGCTGGATGGACGATCTTGAGCACATGACGTGGCAGGACGCGCGCGACTGGTACCGGCTGTGGTATACGCCGAACAATGCCTATGTGGTGGTGGTGGGCGATGTCGATCACCGCGAGGTGTTCCGCCTGGCGCAGAAGTACTACGGTCCGCTCAAGGCCCGCGCCTTGCCGCAACGCAAGCCGCAGAACGAGCCCGAGCAGGCCGGCATGCGGCGGCTGAGCGTCAAGGCGCCGGCGCAGCTGCCCTACCTGGCGATGGCGTGGAAGGCGCCCAGGCTGCGCGATGTGCAGAAGGATCGCGACCCGTACGCGCTGGACGTGCTGGCAACCGTGCTCGACGGCCACGATGCTTCGCGATTTGCCCGCAACCTGGTGCGCGGCAGCCGCGTCGCGCAATCGGCCGGCGCCGGCTACGACGGCACGCTGCGCGGCGAGGCAAGTTTTGTCCTCGACGGGCAGCCGGCGGAAGGAAAAACCATTGCCGATCTGGAAGCCGCGCTGCGAGCCGAGATCAAGCTCATTCAGGACGAAGGCGTGTCGGCGGAGGAACTCACCCGCGTCAAGACCCAGTCGATTGCCGCCCAGATCTACAAGCGCGATTCACTGATGGCGCAGGCCATGGAGATAGGCGGCGCCGAGGCGGCCGGCGAGTCCTGGCGCGACATCGATGCCATGCTGGAGCAGCTGAAAAGCGTGACGGCTGAAGAGGTTCAGGCGGTGGCGAGAAAATACTTCAAGGACGATGCCCTGAGCATTGCCGTACTCGATCCGCAGCCCGTCGACAAGAGCAAACCGAAGAAGCCCTCCGTGGCAGTGAGGCACTGATGCGTACCCTGATTGTTCTCCTGCTGTCATCCCTGGTTTCGACGCTCGCCCTGGCCGGCGTAAAGATCGAGCACTGGACCGCGCCTTCCGGCGCCAAGGTGTATTTCGTCGAGACCCGCGTCCTGCCCATCCTCGATGTCCAGATCGACTTTGCCGCGGGAGCGGCATTCGTTCCCGCCGGCAAATCGGGACTTGCCGGCCTGACGCATAGCCTGCTCGAAACCGGTGCCGCCGGCCTCGATGAAGAACACATCGCCGGACGCCTGGTGGACATCGCCGCGCACCTCGGCGGCGGGGTCGACAGCGACCGCGCCAGCATCAGCCTGCGCACCCTTTCGGCCCAGCCGCAGCGCGACGCCGCACTCGACCTGATGCGCACCATCCTCTCGGCGCCGACGTTCCCGCAAGCCGCGCTGGAGCGTGAAAGAGGCCGCAGCATCGCCAGTATCCGCGAGGCCGAGACGCGCCCCGACGCCATCGCCGGCAAGCGCTTCGCCGCCGCGATCTACCCCGGCCACCCGTACGGCGTCAGTCCCACGGCCGAGAGCGTGGCGACCATCACGCGCGAGGACCTGGTGACATTCCACCGTCAGCACTACGGTGCCGCCGGCGCCATCGTTTCCATCATCGGCGACGTATCGCGGACCGCAGCGGAAGCCATCGCCCAGCGGCTGACCGAAGCACTGCCGGCCGGAGGCGGCGATCTGGTGCCGCCGGCGGTAACCAAGCCGCTGCGCACAACCATAAAGATCGCGCATCCGGCGGCGCAGAGCCATGTCCATATCGGGCTGCCGGCGATCAGCCGCAGCGATCCCGACTATTTTCCCCTGTTGGTGGGCAACTACACCCTGGGTGGCGGCGGCTTCGTTTCGCGACTGATGAAGGAGGTCCGCGAAAAGCGCGGCTATGCCTATAGCGTGTATTCGTACTTCGCTCCGCGAAAACTCGAGGGTCCGTTCGAGATCGGTCTGCAAACCAAGCGCGAGCAGGTCGGCGATGCGCTCAAGGTGGTGGACGAAGTGCTCACCGGATACATTGCCAAAGGACCCGGCCGGAAGGAACTCGCGGCGGCGAAGAAGAACATGATCGATGGCCTGGCGTTGCGCATGGACAGCAACGCCAAGCTGCTCGGCTACCTGTCAGCAATAGGCTTCTACGGCCTGCCCTTGACCTACCTCGATGAATTCCCGGCGAAGGTGCAGGCCGTCACGGCGGAGCAGGTGAAAGCCGCCTTTGCCCGTCATGTGAAGGCTGAAAACCTGGTTACGGTAGTTGTGGCCGCCGACTGAGCCGTCTTGAGCCGCATCCGCATCACTGGCGGCGAATGGCGCAGCCGCCTGATACAGGTAGCCGATGCGCCCGGCCTGCGGCCGACGCCGGACCGGGTGCGCGAAACCCTGTTCAACTGGCTGGGACAGGATCTTGGCGGCCTCGCCTGCCTCGATCTGTTCGCCGGCAGCGGCATCCTCGGCTTTGAAGCGGCCTCGCGCGGCGCGGCCTACGTCGCCCTGGTCGAGCGCTCGCGTCAGGCGTTCGCGGCGCTGCAAATTCATGCCGCAGGATTCAAGTGTCCTCGCCTGGAACTATTCTGCTGCGATGCGCTAAAATTCGCCGCCTCTCCCGCCCGGCGCTTCGATCTGATATTTCTTGATCCGCCTTATGGTCAGGGCTGGTTGGCGCAGGTAGAGCCGCAACTGGATCAACTGGCGGCCGCAGGTGCAAGGCTGTACGCGGAAGCCGAGAGGCCTCTGCAGAAACTGGGGCGCTGGTCGGTGGTGAAGCAGGGGCAGGCCGGCCAGGTTTTCTTTCACCTGCTGGAGCAGGCATGAGCAAAAATATCGCCGTTTATCCGGGAACATTTGACCCCCTGACCAAGGGTCACGAGGACATCGTGCGGCGGGCGTCGGCCCTCTTCGAACGGGTCATCATCGGCGTTGCCGAAAGCCGCACCAAGCGCCCGATGTTTTCTCTGGCAGAGCGCGTCGAGATCGCCCGCGAGGTGCTGGCCGGCTATCCCAATGTCGAGATCCACGGCTTTGATTGCCTGCTCATGGACTTCATGCGGCAGCACGGCGCCAGCGTGATCATGCGCGGCCTGCGCGCGGTGTCCGACTTTGAATATGAATTTCAGATGGCGGGCATGAACCGCAATCTCTACCCCGATGTCGAAACCATATTCCTCACCCCGTCCGACCAGTACATGTTCGTCTCGGCGACGATAGTGCGGGAAATTGCTTCGCTCGGCGGCGATGTCTCCAAGTTCGTGCCGCGGCAAGTCCAGATGCGACTGGCCGAAAAAATCAAGCAGCGCAACTGACAGTCCGGAAAAAAGCCAAAAGGAAAAATACCATGTCCCTGATGATCACCGATGAATGCATCAACTGCGACGTTTGCGAGCCGGAATGCCCGAACAACGCGATTTCGCAGGGTGACGAAACCTACGTCATCGATGCCAACAAATGCACCGAGTGCGTCGGCCACTACGACACGCCGCAGTGCCGCGAGGTCTGCCCGGTGGACTGCATTCCGGACGACCCGAACCATGTCGAGTCGAAGGATCAGCTGATGGCCAAGTATCAGAAGCTGACTGCCAAGTAGCAGGACAGCCGTCGCCGCCGTCAGCGCTGGCAGCGCCCGCAGAAGAAAGTCGCGCGCTGCCCCTGACGCAGTTCCCTGACGGCATGGCCGCAGACGCGGCAGGGTTCGCCGCTGCGGCCATAGACAAAATGCTGCTGCTGGAAGTAGCCGGAACTGCCGTCCGAATGAATGAAGTCGCGCAGGCTGCTGCCGCCGGCTTCGATCGCCGCGTTCAGCGTCGCCTTGATTGACGGCACGAGACGTTCCAGGCGCTGCCGGGAAATCCGTCCTGCTGCGGTGCGCGGATCGATGCCGGCGCGGAACAGGCTTTCCGATGCGTAGATGTTGCCGATGCCGACGACACGGTGGCTGTCCATCAAGGTCGGCTTGATCGCCGCCGAGCGACCGGCCAGTTCGTCCTTTAACCATTTGGCATTGAACTCCGCCGTCAGCGGCTCGACGCCGAGCGAGGCCAGCAGCGGGTGGGCGCACGGATCGCCATCCAGCCAGAGAATCGCGCCGAAGCGGCGCGGATCGCGCAAGCGCAATGCCATGGGTCTGCCGCGGACGGCGAACACCAGATCGAAATGATCATGCGCTGCGGCCGCCAGGCCGGCCGGAACCAGCCGCAGGCTGCCGGACATGCCGAGGTGGATCAGCAGATGGCCGTGGCCGAAATCCAGCAGCAGGTATTTGCCGCGCCGGCTGACGGCCGCCAGGCGGTGTCCGCCGAGTATCCGCCCCAGGTTTTCCGGCAGCGGATAGCGCAGTGCCGGTGTCCGGGCGATGACAGCGGAGACACGGCTGCCGGCGAGTACCGGTTCAATGCCGCGACGGGTGACCTCGACTTCGGGCAATTCAGGCATGCCGGGGCTCGCACGAAACATCGGATGAAACTGCTAACATCACCGCATTGTATGTGACCGCACTGTCTGGCAGCGGTGTTCCGCTCAGGTACCACGCCCATGAACTTTTTTTCCTTCGTCCTTGCGCTGTTTCTCGCGTTGGCCGGTGCTTGTGCAGAAGCGCAGGTGCCCGATGCGCTTGCGACTGCCGAGGCACGGGAAGACCTGCTGCCCAAGCAGGAACTGACCGGACAGATCCTCTACCAGTTCCTGCTTGCTGAAATCGCCGCTCAGCGCGGCCAGTTCGGGCTGTCGTCCAGTGCCTATCTTGATCTGGCAACCAGCACACGCGATCCGCGAATCGTACGCCGGGCGGCGGAAATTGCCTTTCACGCGCGCCAGTACGATGCCGCGCTGGACGCGTCCAGACTTTGGCTGACTCTGGAGCCGGCGTCGCAAGAGGCAAAGCAGATGCTATCGACGCTGCTGCTGGCGAGCGGACGCATCGACGAACTGGCCGTCAGCCTCGCCCGAGATCTGGCAGCGGAAGCCCCGCGTACGGGTGATGCACTGATGCGACTGGCGCGCATTTTCGCCCGTTATCCGGACAAGGCGGCGATACGGCGCCTGTTTGAGCAACTGGCCCGGCCTTATCCCGATCTTGCCGAAGCCCGCCTGGTGCTTGCCCAGATGGCGATCGGCGCGGGCGATGGCGCCGCCGCCCACCGCGAGATCGATCGCGCACTGGAACTGCGTCCGGCGTGGGAACTGGCGGCCTTGTTCAAGGCGGAACTGCTGCCCAAGGGAACAGCGCAGATCGATTTCCTGAAAACCTGGCTGGCGGTCAATCCCGAAGCCCAGGAAGTGCGCCTGGGGTATGCCCGGACACTGGTGGCGGAAAAGCGCTACGAGGCATCGCGCGTTGAATTCCGGCGCCTGCTGTCGGCCAATCCGGATAATCCGGACATGCTCTACGCCGTCGGCATACTCTCGCTGCAAGTCAACGACACCGCCGAAGCCGGACAGGCACTCAAGCGTTTCGTCGAACTCGGTCGCGGCGACCTCGACCCGGCCCGCTTCTACCTGGGACAGATCGCCGAGGAAGCCGGGCGTCTCGACGACGCCCTGGCCTGGTACGACCTGGTCGCAGCCAGCGAACATGCGACGCCGGCCAAGGTACGGGGAGCCCAGATATTGCTGCGCCAGAACAAGCTTGCGGCGGCGCGCGAGCGGCTTGCGGCGGCGCGCGCCGGCACGCCGGGGGACACTCGCCTGCTGGTGGCCGAAGCGCAGTTGCTGCGCGATGCCGGGCTGCACGCCGAGGCGTTTGCTTTCCTCGCCAAGGCGCTGGAAGTTCAGCCGGATCAGCCCGACATCCTGTACGAGACGGCACTGGCGGCGGAGAAGCTCGGCTATGTGGATGTGCTGGAGCGTCATCTGCGGCGCCTGATGGTCCTCAAGCCGGACTCGGCGCAAGCCTACAATGCGCTCGGGTATTCGTTTGCCGACCGCAATCTGCGCCTTGAAGAAGCGGCGCAGTTGATCGACAAGGCCCTGTCGCTGGAGCGCGATGACCCCTTCATTCTCGACAGCAAGGGCTGGCTGCTGTTTCGCCAGGGCAAGCTGACGGCCGCCCTGGAGGCCCTGCAGATGGCTTATGCCAGGAAGCCGGATGCGGAGATCGCCGCCCATATCGGCGAGGTGATGTGGGCTCTGGGCCGGCCGAACGAGGCATTGGCGATTTGGCGCGAGGCGACCAAGGCTCATCCGGGCAACGAAGCGCTGGCAACGACGATCAAGCGATTCGTGCCTTGAAAGCCTGGCCGGCTTGCCTGCTCGCGCTGTTGCTGACGGCCTGTGCCGGCTTGCCGCCGCCATCCCCTGCCGCGCTCACGCTGGGTCCGCCGTTGCAGCGCTTTATTGCCGAAGGACGTATTTCCCTGCGCCAGGGCGGGCACAGCGACCATCTGCGATTCCGCTGGGAACACACCCGGGAAAGCGATGCGGTGCTGCTCATGTCGCCCCTGGGACAAGGCATGGCCGAGCTGACCCGGGATGCCGGCGGGGCACGCCTGACGCAGCCGAATCAGGCGCCCGTGCTCGCCGCCAGCCTGGCGCTGCTGGCGCAGCGCGTAACCGGCGCACCCTTGCCGCTGGAGGCAATGGCCGACTGGCTGCGCGGCGCGCGGCCGGCCCTGAGCGGCGAAGTCGACGGCTGGCAGGTCGTCATCAGCGATACCACGGTGTTGCGCCGGAGCCGCCTGTTGCGGGTGATGGAAGCCAGCCGCGAGGATGTCGGACTCAAACTCATCGTCGATGAATGGGACGCACCTGAATGAGCGACTGGCAACGCGACTGGCCGGCCCCGGCCAAGATCAACCTGTTCCTGCATGTCGTCGGACGCCGCGCCGATGGCTACCATTTGCTGCAAACCGTATTCCGCTTTCTCGATTTCGGCGACACCCTACGCTGCGAAGCGCGCGACGATGGCCGCATCGTGCTGGCGACTCCCTTGCCCGGCGTGCCTTGCGCAACGAATCTCACCGTCCGTGCGGCTCATGCGCTGCGCGCGGCGACCGGTGTTACCACGGGAGTCACACTCCACGTCGACAAGCGATTGCCGATGGGCGGCGGTCTCGGTGGCGGCAGTTCGGACGCGGCGACGACCTTGATGGCACTCAATCGCCTGTGGCACACCGGACTCGATTCATTGCAACTGCAACGGATAGGCCTTGCCCTGGGCGCCGATGTGCCGATCTTCATCCACGGCCGCACGGCCTTTGCCGAAGGAGTGGGCGAATGCTTTGCCGACATCACCCTGCCGCCGGCCTGGTATCTGCTGCTGGTTCCCGCCGTTGCCGTGCCGACGGCCGGAATCTTCGGTTCCGCGCAACTGCGCCGCGACACGCCCGCCATCGCTGCCGGCGATTGGCGGCCGGGCTTCGGCCGCAATGATCTGGAAACCGTCGCCTGCGCGCTCTACCCGGAGGTGGCGCGCCATCTCGACTGGCTGCGGCACTGCGGCGATGCGCGGATGAGCGGTTCCGGCGCCTGCTGTTTCGTCGAATTCGCCGCTGAGCCGGCGGCGCGGGCCGCCCTGGCCGCTCTGCCTGCGGATATGCACGGCTTTGTTGCCGCCGGAATGGACCGGCATCCGCTCGCCATTATTTGACAGCAGGAGCGAAAACCCCGAAAATGCGCGTCCTTTCGACCTCCGCTGTCAAGGCGGGGTGCCGATGTTGGGGAGTCGCCAAGTTGGTTAAGGCACTGGATTTTGATTCCAGCATGCGAAGGTTCGAATCCTTCCTCCCCAGCCAACTCATTTGCCAACCTAGTCACAGCAGACCGACATGGCCTACGACAGCCTGATGGTGTTTACCGGCAACGCCAATCCCAAGCTGGCGGCCGATGTTGTCAAGCGCCTGCACATTTCGCTTGGACGCGCCAATGTCGGTCGCTTTTCCGATGGCGAGGTGAGCTGCGAAATTCTCGAGCACGTGCGCGGCCATGACGTTTTCGTATTGCAGTCGACCTGTTATCCCACCAACGACAACCTGATGGAACTGATGGTGATGGTGGACGCCCTGAAGCGGGCCTCGGCCGGGCGCATCACTGCCGCCATCCCCTATTTCGGTTATGCCCGGCAGGACAGGCGGACGCGCTCGGCGCGTGTCGCGATCACGGCCAAGGTGGTTGCCAACATGCTGCAGACCGTCGGCGTGCAGCGCGTGCTGACGGTCGACCTGCATGCCGACCAGATCCAGGGCTTTTTCGATATCCCGGTCGACAACGTGTATGCCGCGCCGATCCTGCTGGGCGACATCTGGAAGCAGCGCCACGAGGACCTGCTGGTGGTCTCGCCCGACGTCGGCGGCGTGGTGCGCGCCCGGGCGCTGGCCAAGCGCCTGGAGTCGGACCTGGCGATCATCGACAAGCGGCGGCCGAAGGCCAATGTCTCGGAAGTCATGAACATCATCGGTGAAGTCGATGGCCGCACCTGCGTCATCATGGACGACATGGTGGACACTGCCGGCACGCTGTGCAAGGCGGCGCAGGCACTCAAGGAGCACGGCGCCAAGCGCGTGCTGGCCTACTGTACGCATCCGGTGCTGTCCGGCAGCGCGGTGTCGAGGATCGTCGAGTCGGAACTCGACGAACTGGTCGTGACCGACACCATTCCGCTGTCCGAAGAAGCCCGCGGCTGCCCCCGCATCCGGCAGATTTCGATTGCCGAGCTGATGGCCGAGACGATGTTGCGCATCAGCAACGAGTCTTCCGTCTCCTCGCTCTTCATGGACTGATTCTTTACCCCCTTGCCTGGTCGCGGGCGAGGGATTTCACCCTGCAGCACCTACTGGAGTAAATCATGCAACTCGAATTCAATGCAAACAAGCGCGATGGACAGGGCACCGGAGCGAGCCGCCGCCTGCGTCGCACCGGCCGGGTTCCCGGCATACTTTACGGCGGCGGGGCCACGCCGCAGTCGATCGATATCGACCACAACGAGCTGTTTCAGCTGTTGCGCAAGGAAGCCTTCTATTCCTCCGTGCTCAACGTCAATCTCGACGGCAAGAAGGAAATGTGCCTGCTGCGCGATGTGCAGCGCCATCCCTACCGGCCGGTGATCCTGCACGCCGATTTCCAGCGTGTCGATGCCGCCCACAAACTGCACCAGAAAGTGCCGCTGCACTTCGTCAATGCCGATGTTTCGCCGGGCGTGAAGCTTTCCGGTGGCATGGTCCAGCACGTCATGTCCGATCTCGACGTACGTTGTCTGGCGAAAGACCTGCCGGCCTTCATCGAAGTCGATCTGAAGGACATGACCAGCGGCCATTCGCTGCACGTTTCCGAACTCAAGCTGCCGGCCGGTGTGGAAGCCGTGCTGCACAAGGGCGAAGATCCCGTGGTGGCGACTGTCATCGTCCGCGGCGGCAAGGCCGAGGAGGAAGTCGCTGCGGCCGAAGCAACCCCCGCTGCTGCGGCTCCGGTCGAAAAGAAGGCCGAGAAGAAGGCCGAGAAGACCGACAAGAGATAAGCGCTTGCAGGCTTCGCTGCGTCTGATAGTCGGCCTCGGTAACCCCGGGGCCGAATACGCTGAAACCCGGCACAATGCCGGGTTTTGGCTTTGTGAGCGCCTGGCGCGCGAACTCGGCGTCAATCCGGGTCGCGAGTCGCGCTTTCACGGACTTGCCGGCCGGGCGCGCGCCGGCGGGCAAAGCGCCGGCGAACTCTGGTTCCTCCTGCCGCAGACCTTCATGAACCGCTGCGGCCAGTCGGTGCGGGCGCTGACCCAGTTCTATCGCATCGAGCCGGCCGAAATGCTGGTCATGCACGACGAGCTGGACCTGCCGCCGGGGCAGATGCGGCTCAAGTTCGGCGGTGGCCTGGGCGGCCACAACGGCCTCAAGGACATCACCGCGCATCTGGGTACCCAGGACTACTGGCGGCTGCGCATCGGCATCGGTCATCCCGGTGACCGCAACGAGGTCGTCGACTATGTGCTGAAGCCGCCACGCAAGGAAGAACGCGGCGAGATCGACGCCGCGCTGGATCGCGCGCTGCTTGCCTGGCCGGCTCTGGCCCGGGGGGACTTCAGCGCAGCCACGCAACGCATCAATTCGAAACCGACGCCCCCGGCAACGGAAGTTTCAACCAAAGCATAAAACCGCGAGCCTCAGATGCGGCATCGCCGGTACGGCAATGTCATGCGCGTTGAGGCTGACATAGTGCGAATACAGCACATCGCTCTTGGGGGCGGCAGCTTGCTCCGGTTCCTTGCTCAGGCAACCCGGCCGCCCCGCCGGTGGTCGCTCAGGCCGCTTTGCGCTCCAACACACGCAGATTGTCCTCTACACCGCCGATGGCGATCTTGCGCGGTTTCAAAGCATCGGGGATCACTCGCACCAACGAGATATTGAGCAAACCGTTATCGAGGGACGAGCTCACAACATTGACCATGTCGGCGAGTTTGAAGCGATGCTCGAAGTCGCGTGTGGCGATGCCACGGTGCAGATAGGTCGAAGTCTGCTCGATCTTCTGTTTGCAGCCGGAGATCTTGAGCGTGTCGCCCTCGACCTCAACGTCGAGTTCGGAGCGGTCAAAACCGGCAACTGCCATGGAAATCCGGTACTGGTCCGCGGTGACAAGTTCGATGTTGTACGGCGGGTAGCTCGGCTGCTGCTCAACGCGCTGTGCTTGAAGAATCCGCGCCAAATTCTCGAAACCGATGGCAGAGCGGGAAAGAGTGGATAGGTCGATGGTACGCATTTGAATATCCTTTAAAAAGTAAGCGATATGGTTTGACGGGCCTCGGATGAGCGCCCGTGATTCCGGATATTGGGATGCCGCAAACAGTTTCAAGGTCTTGAAATGCAGCGGGTAGTCCCAATGCGCGCAGACAGAAACTCCAGCGTCAATCTTCCTGGGGTCGCGGTACTTTGCCGCCAAATCCTTGTCCCGCCCTCAAGAAGACAACCGGACTGCCGTAATCCAATAGCATGACCAGCGCAATTGTCGCTGGTACCGGATATGCAAAATGGAGGGGTGATCCATGTTCAAGATTGTTTTCGTCGCGTTAAGCGGCAAAGAGCGGGAAATCTTCGTTCCGGCAGAAACGGAACAAGAAGCTGTTCTGACCGCTGTTGCGTTGCGGGACTTCGGCATGGTCATCAGCTGCAATCGACTGGCTCAGCCGTAGGTCGGAATCGCCTCACGAACTGTCGGCAGGGACGGCATTAATCTGCGCTCCGGCATCTGACCCGACCGGCAATCCCGCAACGCCGTGATAGCCAAACTACGCGCTTCCTCGACACCGACGAGAGGCCAGCGGCCGAGCGTCATTCGCAACTGTTTGCCCTGAACGCTCGTGGCTACGAGGAAAGTGCGGCTGCGTTTATTGAGCTGGAGACAAAAGCCGCACACCAGCTTGTCCCGATAGACGCGCCTGTCGGTTGCAGTAAGCCTTTGGAGGAGTGCCTCCGTGAGAGTTAAAATCGGCATCTTCCGCGACAAAGCCGCTACAAAATGTTGGGCAACTGCTCATCTTTTACTGCTTTGTCCCGCTAACCCGATTTCTACGGCTATCGCCATTGCGCGTATCCGGCACTTCGACGATGCCGACGTTCGGCTCGATGGTGCATTGATTAGTAAAGGTATTTCATGTCCCTCAAATGCGGCATCGTCGGCCTGCCCAACGTCGGCAAATCCACCCTCTTCAACGCCCTGACCAAGTCGGGCATCGCGGCGGAGAACTATCCCTTCTGCACCATCGAGCCCAACGTCGGCATCGTCGAAGTGCCTGACGCACGGCTTGCCGCACTGTCTGCCATCGTCAAGCCGCAGAAGATACAGCCGGCCATCGTCGAGTTCGTCGACATCGCCGGGCTGGTGGCCGGTGCCAGCAAGGGGGAGGGATTGGGCAACCAGTTCCTCGCCAACATCCGCGAGACCGACGCCATCGTGCATGTGGTGCGCTGCTTCGCCGACGAAAACGTGATTCACGTCGCAGGCAAGGTTGATCCGCTGTCGGATATCGAAGTCATCGATACCGAACTGGCATTGGCCGACATGGCGGCGGTGGAGCGCGCCTTGAACCGTTACTCGAAGCAGGCCAAGGCCGGCGGCGACAAGGACGCAAAATTGCTGGTGCCGGTGCTGGAAAGATGTCTGGTCCAGCTCAACCAGGCGAAAGCCATCCGCGCCCTGGAGTTTTCAAAAGAGGAATGGGCGCTGCTCAAACCCTTCTACCTGATTACCGCCAAGCCGGTGCTGTATGTCGCCAACGTCAAGGAAGGCGGCTTCGAGAACAATCCCCATGTCGAGGCCGTCCGCAGCCATGCCGCAGAGGAAAAGGCCGAAGTGGTCGCCGTCTGCGCCGCCATCGAAGCCGAGATCGCCGATCTCGAGGACGACGAAAAGCAGATGTTTCTCGCCGATCTCGGCCTGACCGAACCTGGGCTGAACCGGCTGATTCACGCCGGCTACAAACTGCTCGGCCTGCAAACCTACTTCACGGCCGGCGTAAAGGAAGTGCGGGCATGGACGATTCATGCCGGCGACACGGCGCCGCAGGCCGCCGGCGTTATTCATACCGATTTCGAAAGGGGCTTCATCCGCGCCCAGACCATCGCCTTCGACGACTTCATCGCCTTCAAGGGCGAGCATGGCGCCAAGGAAGCCGGCAAGATGCGGGCGGAAGGCAAGGAGTATGTCGTCAAGGATGGCGACGTCCTGAACTTCCTTTTCAACGTCTGAGTGCAAGAATAGTCGTAATGACATAATCATCGGAAGATGATCGACAAGCGAGTCCGGGCGCTTCCCGCAGTCTGCAGCGGACGCAAAAAAGCCGCGCTGGGCTGCTTCATTCGTTACCGGCTATCTCCGGTGCGGCTATAGATCGTCGTCGTATTCTTCGTCTTCGACGGGCTCCAGGAATTCTTCACATTCCATTGTTTTCTCCTGTTATCAGCCGCCAGTGTGGCGGCCGGTTGTTACGGCATCATTACTAACCATCGGCCCTGCTGCAACCCCTGCAAGAAGACGCCCCCGACGGTGAGTCGGGGGCGAAAGGGAGGAGTGCTGATGAAACGTTGAGGAATGGGAGGTAACTCAACGGTTCCCATGCTATGGGCGAAGTGTTACAGGGACGTTGCCAAAATGCTTTAAGTGTTACTTGATGTTCATCTACCGGGTAACGAATCGGACTTTGAGCAGTTATCGATGAAATCCAGCACCAGGTATTTCCTTGCAGGCGCCGCATTGGGTGTGGCGGCCTTTGGTGGCGTTGTCCTGCATCCATGGCTGCTTCATTACCGGATGGCACAGGCAGTGGCAGCATGCGATGCCGGTAACAAGGAAAAGCTCACGGAAAAGCTGGTCCGCTCCGGGATCAGTGCGGATACTTTCAGCTTCTTGTTGTTCGGGCAGACGGACTGCAAGCTCATCTACCAGCGATACCGGCACAGCGGAATTCAATCTCTACCGCGAGCCGGGCATGGAGTCAAAACCACATTGGACAATGCTTGCCGCCTGATACCACTATTTGCTACCATACGCCCATGAAGAGAAAGCACCAGCGCACACTGGAACTGATCTATATGCGGCCTGTCTCGGCGAATGTCCGTTGGGCCGACATCGAGATGCTGTTGCGGGAGTTGAGTGCGGAGATTGCGGAGCGCGAAGGTTCGCGCCTTGAGGTGTTTCTGTTCGATGTGGTGCGTGTGTTTCATCGCCCTCACCCGTCCCCGGATGCTGACAAGGGTGCTGTCGCAGCGGTTCGCAAATGGCTGGAAGAAAATGGAGTGAAACCATGAACACCATGACGATCAACGGCTATCAGGCGGTTATCTCGTTTGACCCGGACATCCAGATGTTCCGCGGAGAATTCGTCGGCCTGAATGGGGGGGCGGATTTTTACGCCAAGGATGTCGATGGCTTGAAGCACGAGGGCGGAATCTCCCTGCGCGTGTTCCTCGAAGCCTGCGAGCGTCGCGAGGTCGATCCGCGCAAGAACTTCTCCGGCAAATTCTCTCTGCGGCTCGATCCTGCCACGCACGAAGCTGCCGCCATCGCCGCCGCTGCTCACGGCCAGAGCCTGAATCAGTGGGCTACCGATGCCATTCGACAGGCGGCCCTGGCGGACTGACGGGCAGGCGCGCTGACGAAACCGGGCAGAAAATGGCCTGCCTCTGTCGCAGCCTCGCAACCACGGCGGTTGTCGGCCGGACTTTCTTTTCAACATCTGACTCAATTCAAGCAGAAATCAGCCGACAATCCTTTTGATCAGGCAGCGATCAAGCGAGTGCCGGAGAGGGCCACCTGTATGTTCGACTATTCATGTTTGTTTCGTTACGGCGACAACCACATCGGCTCAAGCGGCCTGGTGTATTTCCATACCGTAGACGAATTTGACGCCTGGTTCCGGACCAGCAACCAAATACGCTGGGCGATCCTGGCGATGACCGAAACAGGTGAAGTGATCTCCTCGCTGAGCCGGCCCGCAGTCAAATTCGGGCAGTAACACGAGGCCGGTGACGGGCCGCGGGCAACCGTGCTACTCGCGTGCGTCCTTGGCTTTCGCCGTAGCCTGGGTCTGCCACTGCATGTTGGCGGGCGCGTCGGCACCGCCTCGCTTTAACGCTTGCTTGTGGTCGATGACGTAGCCCGGACAGGCGTCCCGGGTCTTGCCCGTCGACGGACAAGGATGGGACGTCCTGAAGTCGTTTTTGGCCTTCTGGCTGCGGACAATTTTCCCGTTCCTGTCGCGGTCGGCAGCGACCGCCTTGCGGGAACCGCTGCGGTGCGATATTCCCGCTTTCGGGCTTGATGCATGGACCCCGCTGCTTGCAGCGGACCGGGTCTTGCCGGCCTGGCTCGATTTCGCGCCGTGGCTTGATCCGGCACTTCCGGTTCTTTTGGCTGCCAGGGCCGCGTCGGTGAAGACCGCGAACAACAGGCACGCAGTCGCCAGTGCGATGAATCGATGCATGTGCGAACTCCAAGCCACGGGGAAAAAGGCGAGCTGCGCCCGACGCGGACCGCGATGACGGCCGCGGCTTTGGTCTACCAGAGATCGGCCGCGAATGCGCTGCAGTAACGCCCGGCGATATCGTCCTGCGTCAGCTTGTGATTCTGGCCGCCGCGGTGTGCGATCTTGATCGAGCCCATCAGCGAAGCCAACCGCCCGGTCTTCTCCCAATCCCAGCCCTTGCCGATGCCGTAGAGCAGGCCGGCGCGGTAGGCGTCGCCGCAGCCGGTCGGATCGATCAACGCCTCCGGGGTAGCCACGGGGATGTCGATGCGGCGGTTGCCGGTGTAGATTTGCGATCCGCTGCCGCCCAAGGTGACGATCAGCGCTTCGACCTCGCCGGCCAGCTGCTCCAAGGTGCGCCCGGTGCGTTCCGTCAGCAGCTTTGCTTCGTAATCGTTGACCGTGCAGTAGTCGGCGAGCTTGAGGAAAGCCATAAGCTCTTCGCCATCGAACATCGGCAGGCCCTGACCCGGATCGAAGAAGAAGGGAATGCCGGCTGCATGGAACTCGCGTGCGTGCTGCAGCATGCCGTCGCGACCATCCGGCGAAATGATGCCGAGACTCACGTCGCGCGCATCCGATATCCTGTTCTGATGGGATTGCGTCATGGCACCGGGATGAAAGGCGGTGATCTGGTTGTCGTCGAGGTCGGTGGTAATGAATGCCTGTGCGGTAAACGTGCCGGCAACCTCGCGGACATGGCCGGCATCCAGCCCCAGCTGCTTGAGGCGGTGCAGGTAGGGTGCGCTGTCGTCGCCGATGGTCGCCATGATCAGCGGTTCGCCGCCAAGCAGCTTGAGGTTGTAGGCGATGTTGCCGGCGCAACCGCCAAACTCGCGCCGCATGTCCGGGACCAGGAAGGAGACGTTGAGGATGTGGATCTGCTCGGGCAGGATGTGATTCTTGAAGCGGTCGCCGAACACCATGATGGTGTCGTAGGCGAGCGATCCGCAGATAAGTGTTTTCATGCGCACTTTCGGAAAAAGATCAGGGATAAAAAAGGTAGAGCCGGTAGCCGCTGGCATTCATCTCGCCGGAGTCGATGGCGACGGCGACGGCAATGTCGGCGCCGGGTTGCATGCCCCGCGCGGGGCTCGTGTTCTGCGGCAGATAGTCTGCCGGCGCCAATACCTTGCGCGCGATGGCCTTGTCCGCCGTGTCGGTGAGCGTGAGTTCCAGGTGAGGAAACTGCTGTGCGAACGGGGCGCGGTTCTTCAGTGTTGCGCTCAGCACCAGCCGGCCGGCATGGCCGGTATCGGGGTGCAGGTCGGAAGCCTCGATGCCGATCAGGGCAGGCTTCGCCGGCAGGCCGACCTCGCAGCCGGCGACGTCGCACAGGGCGACCAGGCCCGGCCGGCTCTCGGGCCACAACACCGCCAGTTCGATGCGGAACGCCAGCACCGCCTGCAGGCCGAGCGCACCGAGGGCGACAAGGCTGCCGATCACCCACGGCCAGCGGCGCCGCCGCGGCGGCACAGGAATCAGTTCGCTCCAGTCGCTCGCAGCGGTGTCGGCAGCGATCTCCGCAACCGGTTCGGCTGCTTCGGGTTCGGCTGCTTCGAGTTCGGCCGCATCGGGTTCAGCCGCATCGCCGAATTCCGCGATCGGCGGCTGTGCCGGTGCCGCCGGCAACGGCGGCAGATCGTCCGCTTGTTCCGTTTCCGGGTCGGGAGTTTCCGCAGCATCCGGCACGGGTGGCGGCAGTTCCCCGACCTCATCCGTGCCGGCTTCAGGATGATAGGTCGCAGCATCCTCTGCGATGTGGTAGAGGGGCTCCGGAAAATCAGGTGGTACTTGTGATTCGGCGGCTGGCGACACCATCACCGCCATCGGCTCTTCGATCAGGCTGTCCAGCGCGTTGAAGACATGCTGGCATTCACCGCAGCGCACGCGGCCGGAACGGGCCTTGAGTTGCTCCGGGGTAACGCGGAAATGGGTGCCGCAAGCGGCACAGCGCGTCAGCACCGGGGGCTCCCGGTTTGACCCTCGAGGCGCACCCAGCCTTCATGTTCGGCCCCGACGCGCAGGGCAATCAAGGGTGCATAGGTGGCGATTACCTGTTCCGCCTGCGCCGCCAGCACGCCGGACAGCGCAAGGCGCCCGCCCGGCGCGAGGCGTCCTGCCAACAGCGGCGCCAGCACGCAGAGGGGGTTGGTGAGAATGTTGGCGACGACAATGTCGAAGCGCTGTTCCAGCCTTTCCCGCGAATGGCGCAAGTCCAGCGTGACGCCGTTGTTGGCGGCGTTGTCGCGTGCCGCGCTCAGGGCATTGTCGTCGAGGTCGACGCCGAGTACCGAGGCGGCACCCAGTTTTGCTGCAGCGATGCCGAGGATCCCCGAGCCGCAGCCATAGTCGAGCACGGTCTCGCCGCCGCGCAGGGTTTCGCTCAGCCATTGCAGGCAGAGAAAGGTTGTCGGATGCGAGCCGGTGCCGAAGGCGAGCCCCGGATCGAGTATCAGGTTGATGGCATCCGGATCGGGCGCGGCATGCCATGTGGGTACGATCCACAGGCGCGGGTTGATGCGGATCGGGTCGAACTGCGACTGGGTGAGCCGCACCCAGTCCTGCTCGGCGACGTCTTCCATCTCGATCCCGGGCAGCTCGTCAATGCCGGCCGCCACCGTGGCGGCAGCGACGCGACCGAGCAGGTCGGCGGCCGGGTCGAACAGCGCCACGACGCGGCTTTCGCTCCACAACGGGGTGCCCGGGCCGCTGTTCATGCCATCCGGTTCGCCGAATTGCGGCATTTCCAGATCGGTTCCGGCCAGCGCATCCTCGACACTGACGGAAATCGCGCCGGCCGCCATCAGGGCGTCGGACAGGGCATCCGCGTGCGCGGCGTCAGTTTCCAGAGCGACGCTGACCCACATGCCGGCTACTTGCCCTTCGAGGCTTCGCTCTTGGCGGCGAGCTTTTCTTCGAGATAATGGATGCTGGTGCCGCCCTTGATGAAGCGCTCGTCCAGCATCAGTTCCTGGTGCAGGGGGATATTGGTCTTGATGCCATCCACCATCATTTCCGACAGCGCGATCCGCATGCGCCGGATCGCCTGTTCCCGCGTGTCGCCGTAAGCGATCACCTTGCCGATCATCGAGTCGTAGTGGGGCGGTACGGTGTAGCCGGAGTATGCGTGCGAATCGACGCGGATGCCCGGGCCACCGGGCGGGTGCCAGTTGGTGATCTTCCCCGGCGACGGCGTGAACTTGAAGGGGTCTTCGGCGTTGATGCGGCACTCGACGGCATGCCCGCGAATCTCGATGTCACGCTGCTTGAACCAGAGCTTTTCTCCGGCGGCGATGCGGATCTGCGCCTGCACGATGTCGACACCGGTGATCAACTCGGTAACCGGGTGTTCAACCTGAACCCGGGTGTTCATCTCGATGAAATAGAACTCGTTGTTCTCGTAGAGGAACTCGAATGTCCCTGCGCCCCGGTAGTTGATCCGCCGGCAGGCCTCGGCGCAACGGTCACCGACGCGGCCGAGCGTACGACGGTTGATGCCGGGCGCGGGTGCTTCCTCGATTATTTTCTGATGCCGGCGCTGCATCGAACAGTCGCGCTCGCCCAGATAGACCGAATTGCGATGCGCGTCGGAGAGAATCTGGATTTCGACGTGGCGCGGATTCTCGAGGAACTTCTCCATATACACGGTGGAGTTGTTGAAGGCTGCTCCGGCTTCGCTGCGGGTCATGTTGACCGCGTTGATCAGCGCGGCTTCGGTATGCACGACGCGCATGCCCCGCCCGCCGCCACCGCCGGCGGCCTTGATGATCACCGGGTAGCCGACGGCGCGGCCGATCTTGGTAATTTCCTTGGGGTCGTCGGGCAAGGCGCCGTCGGAACCGGGCACACAGGGGACGCCGGCATCGCGCATGGCATTCTTCGCGCTCACCTTGTCGCCCATCAGACGGATGGTCTCGGGACGCGGACCGATGAAGGCGAAGCCCGACTTCTCGACGCGCTCGGCGAAGTCGGCATTTTCCGACAGGAAACCGTAGCCGGGATGGATGGCCTCGGCGTCGGTGACTTCAGCGGCGGAAATGATGGCCGGGATGTTGAGATAGCTCTGCGCCGATGAGGCCGGACCGATACACACCGATTCGTCGGCGAGCTTGACGTATTTGGCCTCGGTATCGGCTTCGGAGTGCACGGCTACCGTGCGCACCCCGAGTTCGCGGCAGGCACGCAGTACGCGGAGTGCGATCTCGCCGCGGTTGGCGATCAATACCTTACCAAACATGTGCATCTCCGGCGGCTGGTGCAACGCCGGCCGCGGGCAGGGGCGGGGCAATGGCGGTCATGGTCAGCCGATCACGAACATCGGCTGGCCGTACTCCACCGCCTGGCCATTCTCGACCTGGATGGCCATGATCACGCCGGAAATATCCGCTTCGATCTCGTTCATCAGTTTCATCGCCTCGATGATGCAGATGGTATCGCCCGCCTTCACCGTCTGGCCCACCTCGGCGAAGGAGGCGGCATCCGGGCCGCTCGATCGATAGAAGGTTCCCACCATCGGCGCCTTCATGACGTGGCCCTGCTGGACAGGGGCCGTCTCGGCGACGGCAATCTGCGCCGGCGTCGCAGCGGCGGGAGCCGCGCCCGGCGCCATGGTTGCGACCGGCATATGGACGGTAGTGGCAACCGGGGCAGCGCTGAAATGCTTGGCGATGCGGATTTTTTCTTCGCCCTCGCTGATTTCGAGCTCCGAGATACCGGAGTTCTGCACGAGATCAATCAGGGTCTTGAGTTTTCTCAGGTCCATGGGGACTTATTCCTCCAACAAGGGTGGCGGCCGCGGCCGCCACTGATCAGACGGGTCTAGCTGGCGCGCAAACGAGCCAGCGCCGCTTCCAGCGCCAGTTCGTAGCCTTGTGCGCCAAGACCGGAGATAACGCCGATGGCGATATCCGAAAAATACGAGTGCCGGCGGAAAGGCTCCCGCGCATGCACATTCGACAGATGAACTTCGATGAACGGGATGGCCACTGCCGCCAGGGCATCGCGCAAGGCAACGCTGGTGTGGGTATAACCCGCCGGGTTGATGATGATGAAGCCGACTCCCTGCTCGCGAGCCGACTGCACCCGGTCGATCAACTCGCCTTCATGATTGCTCTGGAAGCTTTCGAGGCGAATACCCATGGCCCGGGCGCGCGCTTCCATCGCCTTGTGAATCGTGGCCAGCGTGGTACGCCCGTAGATGTCGGGTTCCCTGGTTCCCAGAAGGTTCAGGTTCGGCCCGTGGAGTACCAGAATAGCGTCGCTCGACGCCTCGGTACCACTTGCTTTGCTGTGTTTTGGCTTGGTCATGACCGCAAGTTTGCCGCAAATGGACGCACTTTGTCCAGTTAGCGCGAAATCAGTCCGATCAGTTCAGGTTCCAGTTCGGCCTCGCTCAGGCGACCCAGTTTGGTCAGCGAGAGCCGGCCCTGACGATCGAAAATCGCCGTAAAGGGCAAACCCTGGCTGGAGTTGCCCAGATCGGCGCTGCTTTTCATGATGCCCATGTCGCCGATCAACAGAGGATAGCCGACAGGAGTTTCTTTCTGGAATTCGATGATTTTAGGAGCATCATCGATGCTGATGCCTACAAATTGAACGCCTTTGCCGAGATATTTTTCCTGCAGCCGGGAAAACCCGGGCATTTCCTGGCGGCAGGGATAGCACCAGGTGGCCCAATAGTTCACCACGAGCACCTTGCCGCGCCATTGCGCCAGGGTTTGCGGCCGGCCCTGCAAATCGGTCAGGGCCAGAGCAAAGACCGGCTGTGTCGGCGCCGGCGTCGTTTCGCTCTCTGTTCCCGGCGCGCCGAGCCGGTAGCCGGCTGCGGCAGCAAACAGGACGACGGCGCCGAGCATCAGCCAGGACCGGGAACGGTTCATTTTTCCGTCTCCTTCAACAATTCGGCCACGGCGCTGGCGCGGCCGCGCTGGCGACTCCGCCCGCCATGAGCATTTTTCGGTTGCTGGCGCTCCGCTACCGGCGGAAAGACCGAGATCAGCACCGGAAAATCATTCCACTCCAGGCGCAACTGGGCATCAACACCCATCCGCCTATTATCCATCGTATCGTAGGAGATGCCGTGAGATAGCAGCGCGATCTCAACATCTTTGCTGCTGTCGGCGAACAAATCGATTTCCACGGCGGCATAGCGGCCGGCAGTGCCGTCGAGCGCGCCCCCCGTCAGATAGGGATTGAAGTCGGCGAGCAACTGCATCACCTCCAGAGCGGTCGTGCGCAAATCATGGACCCGCTCGCGCTGCTCGTCTTCCTGGTAGAGCGACTGCCAGCTGCGCAGCTCGGTCTCGATCTCATCGTTGGTCGGCAGCGCCTCGCCTTCGCCCGCGCCCAAACTGCGGGCGGCCTTGCGCTTGGCGGCGCCGTAGTCGGTGAAGCCTTCCTCGGCCATCAGGCGCGCCGCGGCGCTGGCAATGCTGCGGCGCAGCTGGCTGGAGGCGGAGGGGGCGGGCTTGCGACGGGGCATGGCGCAGTGAGATAAGTTCGGCGGGCGGTTATGTCTGCAGCCTTCGGGGCGGCGGACCGTATCCCGAGGCGGGATAGAATCTGCTTCATTATTTCACGGAACCGTGACATGCATATTCACATCCTCGGCATCTGCGGCACCTTCATGGGCGGCATCGCGTTGCTGGCCCGTGCAGCGGGACACCGCGTTACCGGCTGCGATGCCAATGTCTATCCGCCGATGAGTACGCAACTCGGCGAGCAGGGCATAGACCTGGTGGCCGGCTACGACGCCGGGCAATTGGCGCTGAAGCCGGATCTGTTTGTCGTCGGCAATGCGATTTCACGCGGCAATCCGCTGCTCGAGTCGATTCTCGAGCGCAACCTGCCCTATATTTCCGGTCCGCAATGGCTGGCCCAGAACATTCTGTGCGGTCGCTGGGTGCTGGGCGTAGCCGGTACCCACGGCAAGACAACGACGACGTCAATGCTGACATGGATTCTGGAGCAGGCCGGGCTGAACCCCTCCTTTCTGGTGGGCGGCGTGCCGCAAGGGTTCGGCGTCTCGGCCAGGCTTACCGATTCGCCCTTCTTTGTCATCGAAGCCGACGAGTACGACACGGCGTTCTGCGACAAGCGTTCCAAGTTCGTGCATTACCAGCCGCGCACCGTGATCTTGAATAACCTGGAGTACGATCATGCCGATATCTTCGCTGATCTTGCAGCTATCGAGACTCAATTCCATCATTTGGTACGGACTTTGCCCGGCAACGGTCTGATTCTCGCGAATGCCCCGGAGGCCTCGCTGAAGCGCGTACTCGACCGTGGCTGCTGGACGCCGGTGGAATGGTTCAACACTGCGGAGGGCTGGCAGGCGGGAGAAGCGGATTCGTCCGGCGGTTTTGCCGTCACTCTGCTCGGCCGGGCGCAGGGCCGGGTCGAGCGCTTCGATCTCACCGGCGACCACAACCGGGCGAACGCCCTGGCGGCGTTGGCGGCGGCACGGCATGCGGGCGTGCCGGTGGCCGTCGGTCTCCAGGCGCTGGCGAGCTTCAGCGGCATCCGGCGCCGGATGGAAGTGCGCGGGACGGTGCGCGGCGTGACCGTGATCGACGATTTTGCCCATCATCCGACGGCAATTCGCGTCACGCTTGAAGGTCTGCGCCAGCGCGTCGGGCGCGCCAGAATCCTCGCCGTCCTCGAGCCGCGTTCCAACACCATGAAACTGGGAACCATGAAGGCCCTGCTGCCGGAGAGCCTGGCCGAGGCCGACGCGACCTACTGTTATGCCGCAAATCTGGGCTGGGATGCCGCTGCCGCGCTGGCGCCGCTAGCCGGCAAAGCGCGCAGTTTCGCCGATCTGGAGCAGCTGGTGGCGGCCGTGGCGGCCGATGCCCGGCCCGGCGATCAGGTCCTGGTGATGAGCAATGGCGGCTTCGGCGGCGTGCATGACAAGCTGCTGGCGGCACTGGCTGGTTAACGCCGCAATACCGTGAGCATCGGCGTGCGTCCCCCTGCCCTCCTTGCTGCGCTGACGCGCGTCGTGCTGCTGTGCCTTGCGCTGCTGACCATTGGCTGCAGCCAGCAGACCAGGTTCAACGCCACCGAATTGACCGGCGCCGACTGGGGCAAGGATTTCGCACTCACCGATCACCACGGCAAGCCGCGTCGCCTGGCTGATTTCAAGGGGCGCGTGGTGGTCATGTTCTTTGGCTACACGCAATGCCCGGATGTCTGTCCCGCCACCCTGGCCAATATGCGCGAGCTGATGGCGGCGCTGGGAGCGGAAGCCGCACGGGTGCAAGTGGTATTCGTCACGGTCGATCCCGAGCGCGATACGCCACAGCTGCTCGCGGCCTACGTGCCGGCTTTCCATCCGTCATTTCTCGGCCTTTACGGCGACGCGCAGGCTACGGCGGCCGTCGCCAAAGAGTTCAAGGTGTTCTATCACAAGCAGCCGGGGCAGACTGCCTCCAGCTACTCGGTGGATCACAGCGCCGGCAGCTATGTCTTCGATCCGGGCGGGCGGCTCAGGCTCTACCTGCGGCATGGTGAAACGCCGCAGCGAATCGCGCAGGACCTGGTGCGACTGCTGGCGGGAGAATAGCCGCCGCGCCGGCCATCATCCGTAACTTAAAACCCACAGTGCGCCCCGGGTTGCAGCGAACGCTGGAACCAAATGCCTTATTCGGGCGATAATATGGGGATGAGCGAAGAACAACCCATCGAACCGCCTCCTCTCGAGCCTACGGCCATCGAGCAGCCAGCTGCGGAACCCGCGCGCAACGAACCGCAACTTCCCGATCCGCGCCGACGTTTGCGCGAACTTCTGGCCATCCCGGACCACCAGCGGACTGATGCCATCTGGGACGAGATCATCGAACTCGAAATCTGTCTCGCACCGGGCAATCGCATTCAGGGATCGCAGCCGGAACCGGGGCGGCGCCAGGGACCGCCGGGCCAAGGTCAGGGGCAGGGGCAGGGACGGCGCCCGGAGCAGGCACGCCGGCCGGATCAAACGCCGGGAGCCAAACCCGCGAAGCGTTTTTTCAAGAAGTCGAAGCGCCCGCCTCAAGGCACTCCGCCCAAGGTCTGAGGACAAACCAGGCCGGCAGCGTCCGGGCAGCGCTTTGCCCTTGCATCGTTGGCCTGCCGGGCGATCTAACTTCCGCCCGCGGAGCGATCCGGGATCCCGGTTTTCACCGGGTCCACTACAATAGTTCCTCTGTATTCAGATAGCTGGCCAGCGCCGCGGCATGGACTTTTGTACCGGTGCATCACTCAAGCCTGAATTTTCCACCGCCTCCGAGCTGGGCGTCCTTCGCGCCACGCTTGACGGGCCTGCACCTGGCGCCGGCTATTCCCGACTATAATTGTCGGGAACTTATCCGCTTATTGGCACTCCTACCTCAAGAGTGCTAATATTGTATTCAAGGAGGTCGTACCATGAGTCATACCGTGTCTCTTGATCATTTCCCGATGCTGGCCGCCGGCGGCAGCATCGAGGCATTCATCTCGGCCGCCAATCGCGTACCGATGCTGAGTCTGGCGGAGGAGCAGGCGCTGACCCGCCGCTTTCGTGATGAAGATGATCTGGATGCGGCGCGCCAGCTGGTGACGTCGCATCTGCGTCTGGTGATCGCCATCGCGCGTGGCTATCTGGGCTACGGCCTGCCCCACGCCGACCTGATTCAGGAAGGCAACATCGGCTTGATGAAGGCGGTCAAACGTTTCGATCCGGATCGCGGTGTGCGGCTGGTGTCGTTTGCCATGCACTGGATCAAGGCCGAAATTCACGAGTACATCCTGAAGAACTGGCGTCTGGTCAAGATCGCGACGACCAAGGCGCAGCGCAAGCTGTTCTTCAATCTGCGCAGCATCAAGGCATCCCTGGCCCAGGACGCGGATTCACGGCAGGGTTTCAACACGCTGGGCAGCGAAGAAGTGATCGCTGTGGCCAAGCGCCTTGGCGTCAAGCCCGAGGAAGTTGTCGAAATGGAAACGCGCCTGACCGGTGCCGACGTGTCGCTGGATCCCGCGTCGGACGACGACGAGGACAGCTACGCGCCCATCGCCTACCTCACCGCGGACCGCAGTATCGAACCCTCGGCGGTACTCGAGCGCAAGCAATATGACCGCTTGCAGGACGAAGGCCTGAGCTCGGCGCTGGCAAGCCTCGACGCCCGCAGCCGCGCCATCGTCCAGAGGCGCTGGCTGGTGGCCGATGGCGAAGAAGCGGCAACACTGCATGAACTGGCCGCCGAATACGGCGTGTCGGCGGAACGCATCCGCCAGATTGAAGTCAAGGCCATGCAGAAGATGAAGGGCCAGCTCGCTTAGGCTCTAGCACCGCCGCTGCCGGCGGGGATGGCGTCAGGCCGGTTCAGGCAGCCCCGGCTTGTCCGGCGATTTCCGCGCGCACCGTGTCCATGTCGAGCGCCATGGCCTTCCCGATCAGCTGTTCAAAAGCGGAGGCAGGCAATGCTCCCGCTTCCGAATAAATGATGATCTGGTCGCGAAAGACCATCAGGGTCGGGATCGAACGGATGTTGAAGGCGGCGGCAATTCCCTGCTGCTCCTCGGTGTTCACCTTGGCGAAAATGACGGCCCCCGAAGGCGAAGTCCCGTCACTCAAAGCGAAAGCAGCCGCGTACTTTTCAGATGCCGCCTCGAAGACCGGCGCAAAACCGCGGCAGGGCGCGCACCATGGCGCCCAGAAATCGATGATTACATTGGCATTGTCATTGATGACCTGTTGAAAGTTGTCGGCGTTGAGTTCCAGCGCGGCCATGGCTACCTCCCTGTTCAAATGAACCGGATGCTACCGTTTTGCCTCAAGGCGTGCTATCACTGTGTCCGATGAACGCTACGACATTTCCTTATCGCGGCCGCTTTGCGCCATCGCCCACGGGCCCGTTGCATTTCGGTTCGCTGGTGGCGGCCACGGGTTCGTTCCTGGAAGCCAGGGCGCATTCCGGCGAGTGGCATCTGCGCATGGAAGATGTCGATGCGCCACGCTGTTCGGCGGCAGCCGCCACAGAAATCCTTCACCTGCTGGAGGCCTGCGGCTTTGCCTGGGATGGCGAGGTGATCTGGCAAAGTCGTCGTGAGCAGGCCTATGCGGCGGCGCTGGAACGGCTGAAGGCGGCCGGCCGGGTCTTCCCTTGCGCCTGCACGCGCCGCGAACTGGCGGATTCGGCCATCGCGCCTGATGGCGCCGCGATCTATCCGGGGACCTGCCGCGCCGGCCATGCCGCGCCGCGCGCCTGGCGCCTGCGGGTGGATGATGCCCGCATCAGCTTCGACGATGCGATCCAGGGCCCGGTCGTCAGCAATCTCGCCAGCGAGGTGGGCGACTTCATCCTGCGGCGCGCCGACGGCCTGTTTGCCTATCAGCTGGCGGTGGTGGTCGACGATGCCGAAGCCGGCATCAGCCATGTCGTGCGCGGTGCCGACCTGCTGAGTTCGACATCGCGCCAGATCTACCTGCAACAATGCCTCGGCGTGGCGACACCGGCCTATGCCCACCTGCCGGTGGCGGTCAATGCCGCCGGCGAAAAGCTGTCAAAGCAGACACGTGCGCAAGCCGTGGACATTTCACGGCCTGCGGCGGCGCTGCATGCGGCGCTGGAATTTCTCGGCCAGCAGCCGCCACCGGGACTGGCCTGCGCCACGGTGCGCGAGATCTGGGTCTGGGCCGGCGAAAACTGGCAACCGGGCCGCGTGCCGCCCGGCCCGGCATTACCCGGCGGCGAGCGGAATCTTGCACCGGAGTGGGATAATCCGCCGGATCGCCGAGGGGGACCAGATGATTGTTGATGATATCGCCGGCCTGCGCAGAGTCCTGCTGGGCAATCGCGTGATTGCAGTGGTCGGCTTGTCGCCGGACTGGAACCGGCCCAGCTATTTCGCCGCCAAGTACATGCTTGAGCACGGCTACACCATCATTCCGGTGAATCCGCGTGCCACCGAGATTCTCGGCCAGAAATGCTATCCGGATCTTGCGGCGATTCCGGTCGGAGTCGATCTGGTCGATGTCTTCCGCAAGCCCGGGGAGGCCATGCCGATCACCGATCAGGCGATCCGCATCGGCGCCCGGTGCCTGTGGCTGCAGTTGGGCGTAATCAACCACGAGGCCGCCGGCAAGGCTGCCGCCGCCGGGCTCGATGTGGTCATGGATCGCTGCGTGAAGATCGAATACGCGCGACTTTTCGGCGGTCTCAACTATGCCGGCGTCAATACCGGGGTGATCTCCGCCAAGCGCCCGCCCTGTCCGCCGTCACCAGACCAGGACCGGAAACCATAGTTCCAGCCACAGAGGACACAGAGTTCACAGAGGGAAACGCAAGAGATCACAGACAATGCGCCGGGCATCGAAAGGATGAAGTACCGGAGCGTTTGAGACCCGCCCTGTCTCTGTGTCCGCTGCGCTCTCTGTGGCCAAGGTTTCAGGAATTGATCAGCACCCCCGGGTGTTGCCCCACAACAGCTTGTGCATCTGCAGCTGGAAGCGGACCGGCAAACGATCGTCGAGGACCCATTGTGCGAGTTGCGCCGGATCGAGTTGAGCCGATACCGGCGAAAACAATACTGGGCAGCGTTCAGGGATCTGCCATTGACGGCACACCGATAGCGCCCAGTCATAGTCCTCGCGCGAAGCGAGAACGAACTTCACCTCGTCGTCGGCCGTCAGCAGATCGAGATTCTGCATGCGGTTTTTCGCCTGCTCTGCCGACCCCGGCGCCTTCAGGTCGACGATGCGCGCCACGCGCGGGTCGATGCCGCCGATGTCCAGTGCGCCGCTGGTTTCGAGCGATACCGAATGACCGGCATCGCACAGGGCAACCAGCAGCGGCAGGCAGTTTTTCTGAGCCAGCGGTTCGCCGCCGGTGACGCATACCGTGGCGCACTTGAATCCGGCAACGCGCTGCACGATGTCGGCAATGCCCAGAAGTTCGCCGCCGCTGAAGGCGTACTCGGTATCGCACCAGACACAGCGCAGGGGGCAGCCGGTGAGGCGGACGAACACCGTGGGCAGCCCGACGCGGCTGGATTCACCCTGGATGGAGTGAAAGATTTCGGTGACGCGCAGTGTCGCGCCCGGCTCGGTCACGGCAGCGGCCGGCACTACTTCTTTTTCAGCCTCAGCTTGGCTTTCCGGCCCGCCTCGCTGTTGGGATACTTTTCGGCGAGTTGCTCCAGGGTGGCCCTGGCGCCCTTCACATCCTTGACGGCTTCAAGGCTTTCCGCCCGGCTTTCGAGCGCGGACGGCGTCCGTTCATCGTTGGGCCAGCCGGCGGCAAACTTGCCGAAGAGTTCGGCAGCGGCGGCGTGTTCCCTGGCCTGGGCGTGTGCGTAGCCGCCCCAGTAGTGGGCCGAGGCGGCCAGAGTGCTGACCGGGTAGGTCTTGAGGAAGGCGAGGAAGGCAATCGCCGCCTCTCTGTATTTCGCCGCTTTGAGGGCAGCCAGAGCAGCTTCGTAGTCGCGGGTTTCGAGCGCCGGGTCGGGCTTCGCCGCCTCCGGCTTGACTTCGGCGGGCGGCTGTTCGAGCTTGCGCAGCCGGTTGTCGAGGTCAACGTAAAAATCCTGCTGGCGCTTTTGCGCCGCCTCGAGTCCATAGGTCAGAACTTCGATCTGGCCGCGCAATTTGGCGATATCGGCCTTGATCGCCTCGACCTGATTGGCGAAGTCGATCTGGTTGCGGCTGACGGTATCGGCGCGCTTGCCGAGCTCGGTCACTTCCACGCGCAGCTGTTCGATCCGGTGGCGCGCCTCGTCGTCGTCGAAAAGACCCGCACGGGCGGGCAATGACAACGCCGTGGCCAGCAGCACCGGGAGCAGTGTGGCCAGCCCGCGGCGCATGTTCAGAATTCGCCCGAGTAGAGCATGTCGCCCCGGCGGTTCTTGCCCCAGCACTCTTCACTGGCTTCGGTGCAGACCGGTTTTTCTTCGCCGAGACTGACGGCTTCAAGCTGGTCGTCGCGGGCGCCGAGCAGGATCAGCGCCTTTCTTACCGCGTCGGCGCGCTTCTGTCCCAGCGCCAGGTTGTACTCGCGGCTGCCGCGTTCGTCGGCGTTGCCCTGAATCAGCATTCTGATTTTCGGATTGGCCGATAGAAACTTGCCGTGGGCGGTCAGCAGGGCCTGAAACTCGTCCTTGACGACATAGCTGTCGTAGTCGAAATAAATACTGCGCTTGGACAGCGGGCTGCGCGGGTCTTTCAGCGCCGCAATGCTGGCGGGATCGAAGGCATCCGGCTGCACCCTGGCGACGGGGTTGCTGTCGACCTTGATGGCGCCGGGGCTGCGCGATTCAACGCCTGCCGGGTTCTGTTCGGGAGCCGGCGGTTGCGAGCCGCAGGCGGCCAGCAGCAGCGTCAGGGCAGCGAGGGCCGGCAGGGAGATGTGGCGTGTGCGCATGATGATGGCTTCCTTGATGAATTCGGTTGCGGGTTTCTTGTCGGACTTCTATCTGACCAGGGGGCCCCAGGCAGGTTCCCGCACGTCGGCGGCCTGCACGGAGAGCTTTTGCTTGACGCGGCCGTCGCTGGAGACAGCCGCCAGGACACCACGCCCGTTAATCTCGGTGGCATACAGGATCATGCGGCCGTTGGGGGCGAAACTGGGCGATTCGTCCTTGGCGGAGTCTGTCAGGATCTGGGTCTGCCTGGTCGCCAGATCCATCAACGCCAGCTGGAAGCGGCCGCCGTCGCGGGCGATGAAGGCCAGGCTCTTGCCGTCCGGCGAGGGCCGCGGCGTGACGTTGTAGCTGCCCTCGAAGGTGACCCGATCGGCCGTGTTTCCGCTTGCCCCGCCGCCCGTTGCGATGCGGTAGATCTGCGGGCTGCCGCCGCGATCCGAGGTGAAGTAGATGAACTGGCGGTCCGGCGACCAGCGCGGTTCGGTGTCGATGCCCGACGAAGTTGCCATGCGCGTCACACCGCTGCCGTCGGCATTGACGATATACAGTTGCGAGGATCCGTCCTTGGTCAGCACCACCGCCAGCTGCTTGCCGTCGGGCGACCAGGCCGGCGCGGAATTCGATCCCTTGAAGTTGGCGGCGACGTGGCGGCGGCCGCTGGCGAGGTCATGCACATAGACCACCGGCTTCTTCGCCTCGAACGAGACATAGGCGAGCTTGCTGCCGTCGGGCGACCACGCCGGAGAAATGATCGGTTCGCGCGATGCCAGAGCGGCCTGATCGTTGCTGCCGTCGGCATCGGCGATCTTCAACTCGTAGCGGCCGGTACTCTTCACGACGTAGGCGATGCGCGTCGAGAACACGCCGGGCTCGCCGGTAAGTTTCTCGTAGATGAAATCGGCGATGCGATGCGCCGTCGCCCGCAACTGGGCACCGGTATGCAGGTAGGCCGGGTTGCCCAGCACCGCCTGCTTCGGCACGTCGGACAGGCGCACGCGGGTTTCGTAGCGGCCGTCGGCGAACATGGCCACGCTGCCCCCGGCTACCGCATCGGCGCCGCGTGTCCTGAGGTCTTCAAAGACAGGCGTGGCGCTGTCTGCCAGGGGGGCGCCGGCATCAACCAGGCGGAACAGGCCGCTGCGTTCGAGGTCGGCACGTACCACCGAGGTCAAAGCCTGACTGATGATGCGCTCGCCCGTGAAGTCGGCAATGGCTACCGGCAGGCGATTGGCGCCGGCGCCGGTAATCTCGACCGTGAGTTGCGCGCGGGCGGCAAGGGAACACAGCGCCAGACACGCGGCACAGCAAAGAACAAGACGGTGGAATCTCATGGGTGGAATTATAGCGCCTCGGCCGGCAGGTCCCGGACCGGGGACTCCCCTTCGGGGGCCGGTGCTTTGCATGCCGGGGACTCCCCTTCGGGGGCCGGTGCTTTGCATGCCGGGGACTCCCCTTCGGGGGCCGGTGCTTTGCATGCCGGGGACTCC
>CAINHS010000005.1 GCA_903848955.1 uncultured beta proteobacterium | reverse complement strand
GGCTTCATTGGCGAGATCGGCGATCACCCGTGACTCGCGATCGCGAAACCCCTGCTCGCCCTCGATGTCGAAGATCAGGGGAATCCTGACGCCGGTGCGCGCCTCGATCTCGTGGTCGGCATCGACAAAGCGCAGCTTCAGCTTGCGCGCCAACTGGCGGCCCACCGTGGTCTTTCCCGCGCCGGGCATGCCGACAAAGAAGAGGCGTGCGGAACTCATCATGGCTACATTGTAAGACAAGAAAAAAATCAGCCGCCCGCAGGCGGCTGATTGGCTGGACGATCTACAGAAGTGGCGTTAGAAGAACGGGTTGGGTTGGGCCAGCGGACAACCAGGCAATGAAGCGTCGGTGTCGGTCATGAGAAGCAAGAATGTCGTCTTGGCCGATTGCTCCGTGCCCGAAACGGTGACTTTAGCCGTAACTTCATCCTTGATTAGCCATGCGCTATTCTTGGGATAAATGATGGTGAAAGTCGCAACCCCGTTTGAATTGGTTTTTACTGTACCAGGGGCGTCGGTCGACACCGTTGAGGCCACCGCGCCGACCGCCGCCTGGGGGGGGGTGATTCTTCCATTACCGTCCGAATCTTCGGGTGGGCTGGGGTCGAGGATCCCGTTACGGTTGGTGTCCTCGTTGGCAATGTAGATCAATGGGCTGGGGCTCGTTGCACAGCCCCCTCCGGGGGCGACCACAATTTTTCCTTGGGTGTACAAATAGGGAAACACCGACAGCGTTACGAGGGCATTCGTGACCGGACTGTTATTGGTATCCACGACCAATACGCTTCCATTCATCGAGTACTGAGTGTCATTCGACACGGAAGCGGCTGTCGTGCCGACACCGACCGTGATGCTGGTCGCCTGCAGCGCTACATTAATTGGAATCGCGTTGCACAAGGCGTTGGTTTCGCCAACAGTGGGAGCTGTTGCCGGAGCACTACAAGTCGTGTCTGCAAGCCTGGCGCGGACGAAGACCTGCCCTAGGGAAGAAGAACTGCCCGCCGTGAATGTTGCGGTTGCTTTTCCATTGCCGTCGGTCCATGCCACGGTCGGCGCAACGCTTTCACCGCTACCCGTGGTGCCCAGCAACTCGAACAGCACCGGCGCGTTGCCGACGGAGTTGTTGGTGGCATCCCGGACCGTTGCCGTTAGCGTGGCGGTAGTCAGATTCGTACCAGAACTGGGGGCGATTACCGAAACAGAAGACTGCAGGCTCAGCTTAGTAGCGGACGGCACCGGTGCGGAAACCACAAAACGGCGCGTCAGGTTGCTTAGCGACGCGCTACTGGGAAGCACCCCATCCAGCGCATCAACCTGCACCTGAACTACACCAGAAGTACCGGGTGCCGTGAAAGTAGCGGCAACCGCATTGTTAACCGGGGTCTGGATGATCGTTGCTTTCGGGCCATCGGCGGGGCTTAGCCCGGTCCAGGTTCCGGCGGTCGAACTGATGCGGACCGCGGCTACGGGTTTGCCGTTGATCGTCGCAGGGATGGAAACAGCCAACGCCTGCGTAGCCGCCGTGTCCAAATTAACGGAATCAGTGCTTGGCGTGCTGATGGCAAACGGAATGCCTGCAGCCGCAGTCACGGTAATGCTCTGTGTTGTCGACACGGATACCGCGCCACTCGAATCCAGCCACTCGGCTGCAACTACCACTGTACCGGCCGAAGTCGGGGTGAGGGTGACATTGCTGGTCGAACCGGTGACTCCGGTGGTCAGCGTAGCCGAAGAGAGTGTTGCCGCGCCGGTACTGGCAGCGGCGATCGTGAAGCGGATGGTCTGGCCATTCTTGCCAGTCCCCGCCGCGTCCTTGGCCGCAGCCGCCAGGGTGATCGTACCCGCCCCTACCTGCACGGAACCCGCGCTGGGGGTGAGTGTCAGCGTCGATCCGGTAATGAGAACCGGAATGCTCGTTGTTTTTCCTCCCGCAGTCACGGTCACGGTAGCGGTGCGGTTGCTCGAGTCTATCGAACCGCTGGACAGGGTGACGCTGGCAACACCGGTGGCACCCGACTTTTGGGTCGACGCGCTGAGCACGCCGCTGGTGGTCGCGAAGGTGACGGTTACGTCCGCAATTGCTGCGTTGGAAGCATCCAATGGTGTAGCCGTCAGGGTCGCAGTGGTCGAGTTGTCCGTCTTGATCGAGATCGCGGATGTGCCCAAGGACAAGCTGCTCACCGCTGCCGTAGTAGTACCGGTGCCGGTACCAGTTCCGCTGCCCGTTCCGGTCGTCGTGGCCGTGGGTGCCGTACTCCCCCCCCCACCACAGCCTGCAAGCAGGGCGATCGACGCTGCCATCAGGAGCGATGTTGAGAATCCAGCTATCTTGTTATTTATGAAATGAATTAACACTTAAACCCCCAATTCACGCTGTCCGCGCAATTCAATTAAATGACCATCCTGAAACATCCGTCCCATGCCACGGTCGCAAAATCCCGATGTGATGCCGGCTTAGCGTTGCGTCAGCGCGTCGCTGACGATGCGCGGCGTAATGAATATCAGGAGTTCGCTGCGACTCAGTATCTTCGACTTGGTCTTGAACAGATTGCCGACGTAGGGCAGATCGCCGAGCACGGGAACACGCGTCTCACCCTGGTTGTCGGATTCCCTGGCAAAGCCACCGATGACTACCGTGCCGCCGTTTTCCACAATCACGTTGGTGGTCACGGTATTGTTGTCCGTGCTGCCGGTCTGCGCTCCGGGATCCCCCGAAATCGTCATGGTGCCCTTGGTGATGTTGAGGTCGAGGCTGATGCGGTTGTCCGGATTGACCGAGGGTGTCACCGTCAGAGTGAGGGGCGCCGAAAGCGTCGTGTAGATCGGCTGGCCGTTGGCCGTATTGGTGCCGGAAATGAAGGCCACGTTCTGCGTATTGTTGATGGTCGCGGCCTTGCGGTTGAGCGTGACGACCCGCGGCGAGGCGATGGTCTTGGTGCGCGCATCGTTTTCCGCCGCCTGCAACTCCAGGGTAAGCAACCGGGTCCCGGCGTTGTTGAACAGCATCAGGCCGATGTTGGGCGCCGACAGGTTGTAGCCGGGCTGGAAGACATTGCTGCCCGTGGTATTGCGCGTCAGCGCCGGCGTGGTCGGCGCGCCGAAGGTGTCGACGTTGGTAAAGCCGGGCGTGGTGCCGAGGGCCGCATTGGTGTTGGTAAAGCCAGGCACCCGGTGACCGCCGTTGCCCAGGGCGGAGGAATCGGAAAGCCCCAGGCGCACACCCAGCGAACTGTTGAATGTGGTCGATGCTTCGACGATGCGGGCTTCGATCATGACCTGCTTGGGCGGGATATCGATGTTGCGCAGGACTTCGCGAATGGCCTCGATCACGGCGGCCGTGTCGCGCACGAATATCTGGTTGGTGGCGTCATGGACCGAGATTCCGCCGCGGGCCGTGAGCATGCCCTTGCTGGTGCCACCGGCGGCGGGAGCAGCGGCGCCTGCAGGAGCGGCCGTGGCCGTCCCCGGGGTGGCACCACCCGCCGCAGCGGCGGCGCCCGTAGCGGTTCCTGTCGCGGCATTGGAAGAGAAACTGCTGTTGATCAGGGAAAGAATGTCGGCGCCCTTGACATAGTTGAGCTTGAAGGATTCCGCCACCAGCGGCGCCACATCGCTCGCCCGCGTCTGTTCATCGGCGGTCTCCTGGTCACGTTTCTGCAGCACGACGCGATCACCGAACAGGACCACGTCATTGCGGACCCGCATGCCGGCGTTGACTTGCGCCATGATGATGTCGAGCGCCTGGTCATAGGGCAGGTTGTCGAGATTGATGCTGACCGTCCTGCCGTTCAAGGAAGGATCGACCAGCACGTTCTTGCCCGAAATGTCGGCAAGGGTGCGCAAGACCATCACGGCATCGGCGCCGAAGAAGTTGATCGACACGCGCTGCCCCTGTTGTCCGGTCTGAACCAGCTTGTTGACGTCATCGATCGGTATCGGCTTGACCTCAATGGTCAGCTGGTTGTTTGCCAGATGCGCCTGATGAAACCAGAGGCCGCGGGCGGCAATGTCGAGGCGGCTCAGGTTGCCCACCACACGCGCGGCAATAGTCGTTACCGGGGTAGCGAAATCATTGACGTCGCGCCGGTTCTGCAGGCGCTCGGGCATGTCCACGTCGCGCAATTCGACGGTAAGCCCGGTACCGGTGCGGCGGATGTCGATTGGTACGGTGCCGTCTGTCAGATCCAGAAGAATCGAGGCCTGGCCGTCTTCACCGCGACGGAACACGATGTCGCGAATGGTGGCCATTTCTGCCGCAGCAACAACCGGAGTGCCGGCCGGAACGGCAGGTGAGGTCGGCTGATAGACGCTCGGCGCCGGCTCCTGGCTGGCCTGAACACTCTGCGCCTGCAATTTGATGAACAGCACGTCACCGGCAATTTCGGTCGAGAACTTCGTCGGCCGGTAGAGATTCAACACCAGTCGTGTCAGCTTTTCGGTCTGAACCAGATTCAGGCTCTTGAGATCACCCGTAGCCACCTGCTGCGCGGTCTGACCCGACTGATTGTCGGTCTCGGCGAAGTCGATCACCACCCGCGGCGGCTCGACCACGCTCCAGTTTCCCGGCAGCGTCTTGAGCGGGGCGGCCATCTGCACCTTGAGCAGGACCTGGTCGCCGTCGCGCCTTACCTGAATTTGCTTGATGGAGTTATCGGCCGCGGCAGATGCGCCGGACAGTCCGAACAAGCAGCCCGCCAAGGCTACAGCGACTACGCAAAAGTTCTTCATCAACGTCCTCCCTCTTTCGGCACCATGAGCACCTTCTCCTGCTCCACCCACGTGCCGTTTACATCCTTGACGGTTTCGAGCACCGTGACACCCTGTCTGCTGATCGCTGTGATCTTGCCGAAACTGCGGCCCATGTACTCGCCCACACGCACGTGCTTCGGCTTGTTCGGCGGCGGTGTCTGAATCAGGGCATAAGGCACGGGACCCGCCATGATGATGCCGACCACCTTGAGATCTTCGATCGGGAAAATCTCCAGCGGTTGAGGCGGTCGCATGCGATCCGGCGTGGTCTTGTCCACAGCCGCCTCGAGCGTCACGATCTTGCCGGGAGCAAAGGGCGAAGTCAGCGTCTCGGTTTCATAAGCGACCACCGGAAATGCGGTTATCTCCGGCAGGGGAGCCACTTTCCCCCGCAGGCCCTTGGCCTCTTCCAGCATCCACTTGCGCAGATCCTGGTGCTCTTCGCCGGCGCAACCCGACAGGCACAGGAAACACAGCAGAAGAAGTCCGTACTGCCTCATTTCTTGGCCGCCTTGGCCACTTGCTGGGCCTTCTTCTGGGCGGCCAGTTCTGCGTCGTCAAGATAACGGAAGGTCTTGGCGGTTGTTCGCAGTGTCAGCGTGCCGTTCGGGTTCGCGTTCAAATTGATGTCGTTCAGCGTAACGATGCGCGGCAGCCTGGCAAGATCGCCGGAGAACGCCCCGATGTCATGGTAACTGCCGATGAGCGTCAAGGTGATCGGGACCTCGGTGTAGAAGTCCTTGGGAGCCTCGCCGCCCGGCTTGAAGAGTTCCACCGACAAGCCGCGGGCCTGAGCCGCCTTGTTGATATCGACCAGCATGTCCCCCATCTCGGCCTTGTTCGGCAACTGCTTGAGCAAGGCGCCGAAGGAGCGATCGATCTCGGCCAACTGGCGACGGTATTCGTCAAGATTGACTGCCTGCCGCTTCTTCGCCAACCAGTCTTCCTTGAGCTTGGCCTCCTGCAGTTTCTTGGCTTCAAGCTCATCCAGCTGGACGCTCCAGCCGATCGCGCCGAAACCCCATGAGGTAGCGATCAAGGCAACGAAGAGACTCACCAGGATGACGATGCGCGGAGCCAGCGGCCAGAGCCCGGGATCCTTGGGATCCAGCGTCCTGAAATCCATGGCGAGCTGCTGGAAATCGATCAGAGGTGCCTTGGGCGCTGCCGGCTCGGCATTGACCGCCTGCTTGTCCGCCATGCGTTCAGCGGCCGACTTGCGCTTGAACAGGGAAGGCAGCTTCATCATTTCTTCCCCTGCGCCGGTGCCGGCGCCGCCGCAGGCTTCGCCACCGTCGTGGTCTGCCGCGTAATCAGGGTGGTGATGCTGAAAGCATTCAAGCGCCGGTTGGCCACCACCTCGGCCTTGGTCTCGACCAGGGTCGAACGCTCAAGCAGAGGCGAATCGTCGAGATTGTTCATCAAGGTGGTGATCCGCGCATTCGACTGCGCGTAGCCGGAAATGGCGATCTTCTGCCCGGTTTGCGCCAGCAGCCGCAGATAGATGCCTTCCGGAACCTGCTTGGCCAACTCGTTGAACAGGTGCACTGTTTCCGTGCGATTGGCCTGCAGCGCTTCGATCACCCGCTTGCGGGCCAGCAGAGCGTTGGTCTGCTCCTGGATCTTCTTGATCTCGTCGATCTCCTTGTCCAGACTGGCGATTTCGCGCTTGAGAAAATCATTCTTCTCGTCCTGCGCCTTGGTCTGGCCATTGACGATCGAGAAGCCAAGGAACCAGATCAACCCGGCCAGCACCGACACCAGACCCAGCAGGACATAGAACTGCTGGCGCCGTGCCTTGCGCTTCGCCTCGCGATGCGGAAGAAGATTGATCCGGATCATTGATCGAACTTCCGCAGGGCCAACCCGCAAGCCACCATCAGGCAGGGCGCGTCGGCGGCAAGCTGCTTGGCGCGGATGCGCGGCGAAATGGCCATCCCGGCGAAGGGATCGGCCAGCAGGGTATTGACGTTGGTGCGCTGTGCAACCAGTTCGGCGACACCCGCGATCAGCACCGAGCCGCCGGCAAGAATGATGTGATGCACTTCATTGTGCGGCGTCGAGGTGAAGAAGAACTGCAGCGCCCGGGCCACTTCCTGCGCCAGATTCTCGATGAAGGGATGCAGTATCTCCGCTTCGTAGTTGTCCGGCGGCGTACCCGAACGCTTCAGGCTCTCGGCTTCTTCCGGGCCGACGCCGTAGGCGCGCATGATCTCCTCGGTGAGTTGGGTGCCACCGAAAGCCTGCTCGCGCGCATACAGCTGCTGGTCGTCCTTCATGATGGTGATCTTCATGGCCGAACTGCCGACGTCCACCAGCGCCACGATCTGACCCGCTCCCTCTTGCGGCAACTGCTTGGTCACCAGCTCGTACGCGGCATGGATGGCATAGGCCTCGACATCCATCACCACCGGCTTCAGTTCCGCCAGCTCCGCGGCAGCGACGCGGTCTTCGACCTTCTCCTTGCGGGAAGCCGCCAGCAGTACCTCGACGTCATCGGAACTGCCCGGCGCGGGGCCGATGACCTGAAAGTCAAGATTGACCTCCTCCAGCGCGAACGGTATGTACTGGTTGGCTTCCGATTCGACCTGAAATTCCATGTCCTGCTCGCGCAGATTGGCGGGCAAGGTAATTTTCTTGGTGATTACGGCGGAAGTCGGCAGGGCCAGCGCAACGAAGCGCGTGGACGTGCCGAGCCGCTTCCAGCAGCGCTGAATGGTATCGGCCACCGACTCGAGCGAGGAAAAATTGCCGTCCAGCACGGCGTCTTTCGACAAATACTCTATCGCATAGCGCTCGACCCGCGGCGCCCCCTTGCCGGCATCGACCAGTTCGACCATCTTGACGGCAGTCGAACTGATGTCCACACCGATCAGCGGGCGCAGCTTCGGGTTAAAGATCGACTTGATGGCCGAGACATCGATCCGCAAAGAATTTTTCCTTTATAAATATTGCGTTATAAGACATACAGATAATTTACTTCAGATGCTAGCAGCAACTATATCGGCTGTAAAGAACAATTGTTAAGGATTAACTGCCGCCGCGTGTCCCCGGCGCCACAGCTATAATCGCAGCCGCTTCCTTCTGCCCGGTCCATTCGTGCCCATTCCTGCTCTGCCCGCTGCCGCCCGCTGGGCGCTGTACTTCCTGCTCCTGATCGGCGGCGCTGTGCTCAGTGTTGTCGCACTTGCGGGCATTGCGCTGATTCTCGTCTACCCGCAGCTTCCCTCGCTGGAAGTCCTGACCGACTATCAGCCGAAAATCCCCCTGCGCATCTACTCCAGCGAGGGCGATCTGATCGGCGAGTTCGGCGAGGAGCGGCGCAACTTCGCGCATATCAAGGACGTCCCCGCCGTGATGAAGCAGGCCATTCTGGCGGCCGAGGACGAGCGCTTCTACCAGCATCCGGGTATCGACACTCTGGGCGTGCTGCGCGCGGCGTATTCCAATTTCATCGGTGGCGGCAAGCGCCAGGGGGCATCGACCATCACCATGCAGGTGGCCCGCAACTTCTTCCTGTCCAGCGAAAAGACCCTGACGCGGAAGCTCTACGAGATGTTGCTGGCGTTCAAGATAGAAAACAACCTGGGCAAGGATCAGATTCTCGAGATCTACGTCAATCAGATATACCTCGGGCAGCGCGCCTACGGCTTTTCGGCTGCGGCGCAGATCTATCTCGGCAAGGCGCTGAAGGACGTCAGCGTGGCCGAGGCGGCCATGCTCGCCGGCCTGCCCAAGGCGCCTTCAACCTACAACCCGGTGGCCAATCCGAAACGGGCTCAGCTGCGCCAACGCTATGTCCTGCGCCGCATGCACGAACTCAACTTCATCGACGAAGCGCAATGGAAGTCGGCGCAGACCGAGGCGCTGCATATCAAGCGCGATGTCAACGACTTCGGCGTGCGCGCCGACTACGTCGCCGAAATGGCCCGCCAGATAGCCGTCGAGCGCTTCCCGGAAGATGTATACAGTCGCGGCCTGCGCGTCATCACCACCATCCACCGCGGCGAACAGCAGGCCGCCTACCTTGCGCTGCGTCGCGGCGTCATGGATTTTGACCGGCGTCACGGCTATCGCGGCGCCGAAGCCTACGTTGACGTGAAAGACATCACTTCCGATCAGGACGAGGAACTGGAAGACCTGCTGGCCGACTATGACGACAGCGACGACCTGCTGCCGGCCATTGTCCTCGAGGCCTCACCGAGGCTGGTGCGCGCCTACCTGCGCGGCGGCGAGGTGCTCAGGATAGGCGACGAGGGCCTTAAGTTTGCGGCGCGCATGCTCGACGACAAGTCGCCGCCCAACAAGCGGCTGCGCCGCGGCGCCCTGATCCGCGTGCAGAAGTCGGACAAGGGCTGGCAAGTCGTGCAACTGCCCGATGTCGAAGCGGCATTCGTCGCCGCCAGCCCGGTCGATGGCGCGATCCGGGCGCTGGTCGGCGGTTTCGATTTCAATCGCAGCAAGTTCAACCACGTCACCCAGGCCTGGCGCCAGCCCGGCTCCAGTTTCAAGCCCTTCATCTACTCCGCCGGCCTGGAAAAGGGCTACACCCCGGCATCGGTGATCCCCGACGAGCCGGTCTCGATCTCGGCCGAAGAAACCGGCTCCCAGGCCTGGGAGCCGAAAAACTACGACGGCAAGTACGAGGGGCCGATGAGCCTGCGCACGGCGCTGGCGAAATCCAAGAACATGGTCTCGATCCGCCTGCTGCGCTCCATCGGCACCCATTACGCACAGGACTATGTGACGCGCTTCGGCTTTGATGCCGACAAACACCCGCCCTACCTGACGCTCGCCCTCGGTGCCGGCGCCGTGACGCCGTGGCAGCAACTGGCGGCGTATTCGATATTTGCCAACGGCGGCTACCGCATCGAACCCTTCATCGTGCGCCAGATTCTCGACGACAAGGGCACCGTCCTCGCCGCCACTCAGCCCGCACTGGCCGGCGACGAGTCGCTGCGGGCGATCGATGCCCGCAACGCCTGGCTGATGGACAGCATGATGCACGACGTGGTGCGGCGCGGCACCGCCACCCGCGCCGGCATAGTGCTCAAGCGCGCCGACCTGGCAGGCAAGACCGGCACCACCAACGACTACATTGATGCCTGGTTCTGCGGCTACCAGCCTACCGTAGTCGGTGTCGCCTGGATCGGCTTCGATCAGCCCAGGCGCATGGGCAACGGTGAAACCGGCGGCGCCGCGGCGCTGCCGATCTGGATCGGCTTCATGGAGACGGCACTCAAGGGCGTGCCCGAGAGCTGGCAGGAAATGCCGGAGGGTCTGCTGCCGATCATCGCCAACGATCCGTCAGGCAAGAGCAGCAGGGAGTTCGTGTACAAGGAACTGCTGCCTGCCGTGGCGGCGGACGAGGAAAAGGAAGAAGTCCGGCCGGCGCCCGCACCGGTGCAGGATGCGAAACCGAAGGCGGTCGAAAAGCCCGTTGCCGAAAAGTCCGTGCCGCCAAAGCCCGCCGAAAAGAAAAACTAGAGGCTGACCCGGACCCCGGCCTGTTCGGAAAGCGTGCGCGACACGGCCGCCAGCAACTCCTCGCCGTTGCGCGTGTCCAGCCACCTGCCGGCCTCGGCGCGGAAGTGATAGCCGCCCGACTTCGCCGCCAGCCATATCTCGCGCGCGGCGCCATGCCGGTTCAGAATGATCTTCGAGCCGCCGGCGACCTCGATCTCGATCACGCCGCCAGGTCTGATTTCGAAATCAAAATCGGCGACGCCGCTTTCGCTCGCCACCTCAAGCGCCGTTTCGATGCGCGCCAGTTCGGCGTCGGCTGCGGCCATGAATTCCCGTTCATCCATCGCGTGTTACCATCCTTCGCCTGTCGAGACACACCTATCCGCCATGCCTCCGCTTCCTACATTCCCCGCCGCCCTGATCGCCCTGGCGGCCCTCGCCGGCTGCGGCACCAAGACCCCGCTCGCGCTGCCGCCCCCGGCACAACCGGCGATTGCAGTGCCGCAGACACCCGTCGCGACAACGGATAGTACCAACAAAGCCGCCGCCGAGCCCCGCCGATGAGCCTGGCGCTCATGCATGAAGACGGGCTGCACGTCGAAGGTCTCGCGCCAGGCGGCATCGCCGCGCGTTCCGGCGCACCGTGCTGCGTCTATTCACGCGCCGCCCCGTCGCCGCGGGGAAGCCGCCCAACCCGTCGCTCCGGAGTCGATCGTTCTCTGAAAAAGCCCGTCCGCCCATGACCAAGACACGCACCATCCTGCTCCTTGTCGCCGTGCTTGCTGCGGGCGGCGGCACCGCGTGGTACTACACCAGAGCCGAGACGCCTGCCGGCAAGAAGACCCAGGTCCCGCCGGTAGTTCCCGTCAAGCTGGCCAAGGCCGTCGTCCGCGACATGCCGCTGCGACTGGAAATCACCGGTCGCACCGAGGCCTACGAAACGGTCACCCTCAAGGCCCGCGTCGACGGGCAGGTGTTGGGCGTCAGCTTCACCGAAGGGCAGCATGTGCGGCAAGGCGATGTCCTGCTGCGCCTCGACCCCGCCGACTTTCAGGCCAGGCTCAGCCAGGCCGCCGCCAATCTGGCGAAAAGCCAGGCGCAGCGGGCCAAGGCCGGCGCCGACGTCGAGCGCTACATCGCACTGCGCGCCAAGGGCTTTGTTTCGGAAGAAAAGGTCGGCGAGATGCGCACCGCGGCAGCGGCGGCCGAATCGACGGTCGGAGCCGATGCCGCCGCTGCCGAACTGGCGCGCCTGCAGCTTTCCTACGCGACGATCAAGGCGCCGTTCGCCGGCGTAGTCGGCGCCAGGCTGGTGTTCCCCGGCACGGCCGTCAAGGCCAACGACACCGCGCTGGCCGTGGTCAATCGCGTGCGTCCGCTCTATGTCGGCTTTGCCGTCCCGGAAAAGTATCTGCCGCTGCTGCAGGCGGGCATGCGCTCCGCCGCAAAGTCAATGAAGGCGGGCATTTCGCTGCCCGGCGGCGGCACCGCGTGGGAAGGTGAGGTGCACTTTCTCGACAACGGCGTCGATGTCGCGACCGGCACCATCCAGCTCAAGGCGGTGATCCCCAACAATGATGAAAAACTCGCCGCCGGTCAGTTCGTCACCGTCAGTCTGGTGCTCGACACGGTCAAGGACGCCGTGGTGATTCCTGCCGAGGCGGTGCAACAGGGCGCCGAAGGCAGCTTCCTGTTTGTGGCGAAAGAAGACGGCAGCGTCAGCATACGCAAGATCCGCGTCGCCTCGACCCAGCAGCGGATCGCCATCGTCGCCGAAGGCCTTGCCGGCGGCGAGACCGTCGTCACCGAAGGTCAGCTGAGGCTGACGGCCGGCGCCCGCGTCAAGGCGGCGGATGCGGCGAGCGACGGCGCACCGGCCAAAGCCGGCAAGCCCGACTAGGCAGCCGCGATGCAGTTGTCCGAGTTGTGCATCCGCCGGCCGGTGATGACCACGCTGCTGATGGCGGCGCTGCTCATCTTCGGCGTCATCGCCTATCGCGCGCTGCCGGTATCCGAATTGCCGAGCATCGATTTCCCTACCATCTCGGTCACCGCCCAGTTGCCCGGGGCCTCGCCGGAAACCATGGCCGCCGCCGTCGCGACGCCGCTCGAAGGCCAGTTCTCGACTATTTCCGGCCTCGACTCGATGACCTCGACGAGCGCCCAGGGCACCTCGACCATCACCCTCCAGTTTGCCCTCGATCGCAATATCGATGCCGCAGCGCAGGACGTGCAGTCGGCCATTGCCGCGGCTCAGCGCAAGCTGCCGCCGGACATGCCGACGGCGCCGTCCTTCCGCAAGGTGAACCCGGCCGAGTCGCCGATTTTCTATATCGCCATGAACTCGACGACGCTGCCCACCTGGGTGGTCAACGAGTATGCCGAAACCCAGCTGGCACAGCGCCTGTCGACCTTGCCCGGCATCGCCCAGGTCAATGTCTTCGGCTCGCAGAAGTACGCCGTGCGCATCCAGACCGATCCGGCCCAGCTCAGCTCGCGCGGCATCGGCATCGACGAACTGCTGGCGGCGGTGAAGAATGCCAACGTCAATCAGCCGCTGGGGACGGTCGACGGCACGCGGCAGAGCTTCGCCCTGCAGGCCAACGGCCAGCTGCTGAATGCCGCCGCCTACCGGCCCCTGACCGTGGCCTGGCGCAACGGCGCGCCGGTGAAACTGGAAGAACTGGCGAATGTCATCGACAGCGTCGAAAACGCCAAGGTCGCCGCCTGGTTCAATGACCGCCGCACCGTCATGCTCGCGGTGCTGCGCCAGCCGGGGTCGAACACCATCGAAACCGTGGCCGCGATCAGGCAGGTACTGCCGGCGTTCCAGGCCAACCTGCCGGCTTCGATCGAGCTGCAGGTGCACTACGACCGCAGCATCTCGATTCGCGAAGCCATCGGCGACGTGCAGTTCACGCTGGTGCTTGCCGGTTTCCTGGTGATCCTGGTGATCCTGATGTTCCTGCGCAACCTTTCGGCCACGATCATTCCGGCGCTGGCGCTGCCGATCTCTGTGATCGGCACCTTCGCCATCATGTACGCGCTGGGTTACAGCCTCGACAATCTGTCCCTGCTGGCCCTGACGCTGTCGGTCGGCTTCGTCGTCGACGACGCCATCGTCATGCTGGAGAACATCATCCGCCACATCGAGAACGGCGAGGAACCGTTCGCAGCGGCGATCCGCGGTTCGCGCGAAATCGGCTTCACCATCCTGTCGATGACGATCTCGCTGATTGCGGTATTCATTCCGGTACTGTTCATGAGCGGCATTGTCGGCCGCCTGCTGCACGAATTCGCCGTCACCATCTGCGCCGCGATCCTGGTTTCCGGCTTCGTTTCGCTGACGCTCACCCCCATGCTCTGCAGCCGCTACCTGAAGCACGCCGAACCGGAACAGCACGGCCGGCTATTCATGGCATTCGAGCGCGTGTTCGACGGGCTGCTGGCGGCCTACCGCAGCTCGCTCGGCTGGTGCATGGCACGGCCACACTGGGTCGTGCTCTCCTTCGTCCTCACCCTGATCGTCACCGTCCTGCTGTTCGGCGCCGTGCCCAAGGATTTCCTGCCCAGCGGCGATACGGGACAGATCATCGCCTCCACCGAAGGTCCGCAGGACATTTCATTCCCGGCGATGATGCAGCGGCAGCGCACCGTGGCCGCGATTCTTGCCCAGGACCCGAGTGTCAGCACCCTGGGCTCCTTCGTCGGCGCCAGCGGTGCGCGTCCGACTTCCAACACCGGCACGCTGGTGCTCAACCTCAAGCCGCACACCGAGCGCAAGGAGACGCCCGACGAAATCATCGCCCGTCTGCGGCCCAAGCTGGCCGCCGTGCCGGGCATCCGCGTCTTCATGCAGAACCCGCCGCCCATCCGCATCGGCGGCCAGGTCACCAATGCCCAGTTCCAATACACCCTGCAGGACACCGACCTGGCCGAGCTCTATCGCTGGAACGACACCCTGCTCGACCGCCTGCGCCAGTTGCCCGGCTTCGTAGACGTCAACACCAACCTGAAAAACCAGAGCCCGGTCATCGCCCTCGACATCGACCGCGAAAAACTCGCAGGGTTGGGCATCAGTGTCGGCCAGATCGAAGACGCGCTGCAAAGTGCCTTCAGTTCGCGCCAGATATCCACCATCTACGCCGCCACCAACCAGTACCAGGTGATCCTCGAAGTCGCGCCGGAACTGCAGGCCGATCCGGCTACCCTGGCGAAAATCCATGTCCGCTCCGGCAACGGCAAACTGGTGCCGGTCGATACCGTGGCCCGCATCAGCCGCAGCACCCAGGCCCTGACCGTGAACCACCAGGGCCAGTTGCCCTCGGTAACGCTCTCCTTCAATCTGCTGCCCGGCGTCTCGCTGGGCGATGCCGTCGATCGCATCCGCCGCATGGAGCGCGAGATGAACATGCCGGCTTCGCTCACCACCAGCCTGCAGGGCGCAGCGCAGGCCTTCGAGGCCTCGTTGCAGGGGCTCGGCGTACTGCTGCTGGTCGCCATCCTGGTGGTCTATATCGTGCTCGGCATCCTCTACGAGAGCTTCGTGCACCCGCTGACGATTCTCTCCGGCCTCCCCGCCGCCGGCCTCGGCGCACTGGTCACGCTGCTGATCTTCCGCGTCGACCTGAGTCTCTATGCCTTCGTCGGCATCATCATGCTGGTCGGCATCGTCAAGAAGAACGCCATCATGATGATCGACTTCGCCCTGGAAAGGCAGCGCAAGGACGGCATGGCCCCGGCGCAGGCGATCTTCGAAGCCTGCATGGTGCGCTTCCGGCCGATCATGATGACCACCATGGCTGCACTGGTGGGAACACTGCCCATCGCGGTAGGCTGGGGCGCCGGGGCCGAGGTAAGGCGTCCGCTGGGTCTGGCCGTGGTCGGCGGCCTGCTGCTGTCGCAGTTTCTGACCCTGTACCTGACGCCGGTGGTGTATCTCTATCTCGACCGCATCGGCAGCCGCGAACAGTCCGCCTGAAGCGACGGAGCCCGGTCAATGGCCCTCTGCCGCTTGCCGGCTGCGGCAGCCTTGCAGCCGATTACATGACGAAACAAATATCATCGGGACGACAATCGTTTCCAGTGTTAACATTTTCATATTCAGGTACAGTTGGCGGCGGACGGTTGCGCCGTTCCTGCCTGAAGTGCAGAAGACGATTCCGGACCGCACCGGCACAGAGCCGCGCGACAACACAAAGTGGGAGTGATTTAAATTGAATTGGCATGCTCGTTGCGCAGTCTTCCTTGTCACTCTCTGGATGCTTTCCGGATGTGGCTCCACAGGCAGTTCGGCGAATCCCCCGAGCGCAGGCCTTACTGTCGTGGCTGGCGACGGGCAGGTGACCCTTAGCTGGGCCATGGATTCCAACGTCGAATACTGGGCGTTTTTCGTGGCGGGACCGTCGATCTCGTCGGACAACCCGACCAGCACCACGGGCCACATAAATCGCATCAATGTCATATCGCCGCTGGTCATCACCGGACTGAGCAACGGCACGACCTACGCCTTCACCGTAAACGGCCGCACCCATGGCGGTCCCGGCGGTACCGGAACGCCTTCGGTGGCGGCAATCCCGCGACTGGCCGGCGGCACTTGGAAGCTCGGCAGTTCCCTCGGCGCATCCGACCTGAATGCGGTCACCTACGGCACGCTTGGCGGCAACATCCTCCTTGCCGTCGGCGCCGGCGGCAAGATCGTCTCGAGCCCGGACGGTATCACCTGGACCACCCAGACCAATGCGGCTTCCGCGGCAGACCTCAATTCCGTCGTTTTCGGCGGCGCCAGCTACGTCGCCGCGGGTGCCGGCGGAGTCATTCTCTACAGCGCCGACGGACTCACCTGGGCCGCCCAGACCAGCGGCACGACCAATCCCATCTACAGCATGACCAGCAACGGCGCCAGCACTTTCGTCGGCGTCGGCGCCCGGGGTACCATCGTCTATGGCAATGGCACGACCTGGTCCGTGGCTGCTCCCGCTACCGCCAACGACCTGCTGGCTGTGACTTACGGCAACGGCAGATTCGTCGCCGTGGGCGCCGCCGGCACGCTGCTGACGAGCACCGACGCCGTCACCTGGACACCGGTAGCGTCGAGCACCACTGCCAATCTGAAAGCCGTGGCATATGGCATCAACGCAACAACGGCCACGTTTCTGTTCGTCGCCGGTGGCGCAAACGGGGCACTGCTCACCAGCCTGGATGGCGTCACCTGGACCAGCAGCAGTTCCCTGCCTGTCACCGGCATCAACAGCCTGATCTACGGCAGCCAGTTCGTACTGGCGGGTGATGCAGGCATCATATACACCAGCACCGACGGGACGTCATGGCAGGCGCAATCCTCGGGCACGACCAATAATCTGAAGGCCGTGGCGCGCAATCTCACCACCATGGGCTACTCCGCCGTTGGCGCGTCCGGAACCAACCTGACAGCCTACTGATCGCCCGATTCAGTCGCCGCGGGGGAAGGCATCCGGATGGAGGCCTTCCCCCGCGGTCATCAGACGAGGCGCAGAACTGCACATCGCGAAGACAGCGCCGGCAATTGGCTCCGGCGTCCGGGTCAAAGCACGTAGCGCGACAAGTCTTCGTTCTGCGCCAGTTCGCCCAGTTTCGCGTCTACATAAGCGCCATCAATGAGGAGTCGCTCGCCACTGCGCTTGCCGGCTTTGCCGGCCTCGAAGGAGATTTCCTCGAGCAGCTTTTCCATCACGGTATAGAGCCGGCGGGCGCCTATGTTTTCGGTCTTTTCGTTCACCTGAAAAGCTATCTCGGCCAGCCGCCTGATGCCGTCTGCGGCAAACTCCAGAGTCACGTCTTCGGTCGCCAGCAGCGCCTGATACTGCCTGGTGAGGCAGGCGTCGGTCTGGGTCAGGATGCACTGGAAATCGTCCACCGAAAGCGAATCGAGCTCGACGCGGATCGGGAAGCGGCCCTGCAGTTCCGGTATCAGGTCCGAGGGCTTCGCCAGATGGAAGGCGCCGCTGGCGATAAACAGGATGTGGTCGGTCTTGATCATGCCGTACTTGGTCGACACCGTGGTGCCCTCGACCAGCGGCAGCAGGTCACGCTGCACGCCCTGGCGTGAGACCTCGGCACCCTGCGACTCGGAACGCGACGCGATCTTGTCGATCTCGTCGAGAAAGACGATGCCGTTCTGCTCGACATTCTTCAGCGCCTCGGTCTTCACTTCCTCGTCGTTGATCATGCGCGCGGCCTCTTCGTCGGCCAGCGACTTCAGGGCGTCCTGAATCTGCATCTTGCGCATGCGGCGCTTGCCGCCGCCCATGTTCTGAAACATGCCCTGCAACTGCTGCGTCAGGTCTTCCATGCCGGGCGGGGCGAAGATTTCCATGCTGGCCTGGGGTGCGGCGACCTCGATTTCGATTTCCTTGTCGTCCAGTTCGCCCTGGCGCAGCTTCTTGCGGAATTTCTGCCGCGTGCCGCCTTCCTCCGCCGTTTCGCTGCCGCCGGTCCGCGCAGGCGGCAGCAGGACATCCAGCACGCGGTCTTCGGCGGCATCCATGGCGCGGTCGCGGACGATGCGCATGGCCTCTTCGCGCCCATTCTTGATCGCCGTCTCGGCCAGGTCGCGAATGATGGTATCGACATCGCGGCCGACGTAACCGACCTCGGTGAACTTGGTCGCCTCGATCTTGATGAAGGGCGCATGGGCGAGTCGCGCCAGACGTCGCGCAATTTCGGTCTTGCCCACCCCGGTGGGGCCGATCATCAGGATGTTCTTCGGCGTGATCTCGGTGCGCAGCGGCTCGGCGACCTGGATGCGGCGCCAGCGGTTGCGCAGCGCGATCGCCACGGCGCGCTTGGCGCGGGACTGGCCGACGATATGCTTGTCGAGTTCGGAAACGATTTCCGCAGGCGTCATCGCAGTCATTCCAGCACCTCGATGATGTGGTTCTGGTTGGTATAGATGCAAAGATCGCCGGCGATTTCCAGCGACTTCTTGACGATTTCCGCCGGGGTGAATCCGGTGTTCTCCAGCAGCGCGCGCGCCGCCGACTGCGCATAGGCGCCGCCGCTGCCGATGGCTACCAGGCCGTACTCCGGCTCGAGTACGTCGCCGTTGCCGGTGATGATCAGCGAATGCTCGCGGTCGGCGACCGAGAGCATGGCCTCCAGCCGGCGCAGCATGCGGTCGGTGCGCCAGTCCTTGGCCAGTTCGACGGCCGCGCGCAGCAGGTTGCCCTGATACTGTTCCAGCTTGGCCTCGAAGCGCTCGAACAGGGTGAAGGCATCCGCCGTGCCGCCGGCAAAGCCGGCCAGAATCTGCTCGTGGTAGAGCCGCCGCACCTTGCGCGCGGTAGCCTTGACCACGATGTTGCCCAGCGTGACCTGGCCGTCGCCGCCAAGGGCAACGCTGCTGCCGCGACGCACGGAGAGGATGGTGGTGCCGTGATACTGCTCCATGAGAATCCTTGCTGGAAAATTAAACCAAAGCGGAGAATGAGATGGGCCGCGTTGTCACGAAAACAAGTGCCGGAAGCGTCAGGCTCAAATGACGCGGGCACGCAGTTCTGCGACATCGGCAAACCCGAGCGTCTCCAGATAGGCCGCCACCAGCGTGCTCAAGCCCACGATCCGCAACTTCGTCCCCGCCGCCTTGACGGCAGCGAGCACGTCCAGCAGCTGTCCGGCACTGCCGGCGTCGATACGCACCAGATTGCGCGCATCAATATCGAATGCGTCGCTGCCGGCAAGTAGCGCTCGCAGCGGCGCAAAGTCGGCGGCACTCGCGCCCAGCATCTGGCCGCACAGCGCGAACCCCTCCGTCTTCGACTCGGGCGCGGACGATGCCTTCGACGGCGCGCTGCTGCGTACCGGAAGCGGCTCCCATGAAGGCGGCGATACCTCGAAGGTGACAGCGTAGTTCACCGCGGCCTCCTCGAAAGCCTCCTGGCGGAATGCCTGCTGATACAGTTCAAGCAACAGCAGCCACATCGCCTCGTTCCTGCGCTCCCCCGGCACCACTTTCGCCGCCAGAATCTGCGCCAGATGCTCGGGGCTGCCGAACACGATTTCCTTCTTCGCACGCTTTAAAGCCGCCATTGCGCGCATCAACAACGTGGCGCCGTCGTTGTCGGCATCGACCAGTTTGGCCAGGTCAAGGCGCACCATGGTATTGGTGGCCGCCAACTTCATGGTCTGTTTCAGGACCTCGCCGATGCCGGAATCCAGCACCCCGGTCAAGGAAACATGAGCCCGTCCGCCGCTGCTTTCGCTGGCCATGTGCGGACCATCGACCACTGGACTCCAGGCCGGGGGCGACTTCTCGAAACGACGCGCGAAGGTCAAAGCCAGGGCATCGAAGGCGGGGCGGCGGCCCAGAACCTGCAACAGTTCGAACAACCCGCCCCAGGCACGCACCGCTGCATCGCCGAGGTCCTCGCCGGTCTTGATCGCCGACTCCAACCGCCGCATGGCGTCCAGTTCGCGGCCCGCGGCGTACATCGTTGCGGCCTCTGCCAGCGCCGCCGGCAGAGGCGTCCGCTGAGGCAAGGGCAGCGCCGGCGCCGGAGCAGGAATTTCAGGCGCAGCAGGCTCGTCCGGCTGCGTGTCGAACGCACCGGGCACCGTGAAATCGAGGGACATCAGATCGTCGTTGTCGTCTGCCACTACTGATCTGGAACGATATTCCGTTGGCTTTGGGTGGTGCAGTATAACTCGCCGTGACCGGTGCGAATCAGCCCGGCGCGGGACGTCAATCAACCTGCAGCAGCAGGCCCTTCAGGTAGTCGCCCTCAGGAAAAGCCAGATCGACCGGATGGTCCGCGGCCCCTTGCAGGCGCTGCACGATGCGCGCGGTGCGTCCGGCATCCAGCGCGGCGCCGGCGACGATCTTCTGGAACAACTCGGCGCTGACCCCGCCGGAACACGAGTAGCTCATCAACAGGCCGCCCGGCGCCAGCAGGCGCAGGGCCGTCAGGTTGATGTCCTTGTACGCCCGCGCCGCGCGCTCGGCATGGGCAGCGGTATGGGCGAACTTGGGCGGATCGAGCACGATCAGGTCGTAGCGGTCGCCGCTGCTGCGCAAGTCGCGCAACGCGGCAAACACGTCGGCTTCGAGCCATGTCGCGCGCGCCGCATCGAGTTGCGGATTGAGCGCGAGATTGCCTCGCGCAGTTGCCAGCGCCGGGCCGGAACTGTCGATAGACATCACCTCGCGCGCACCGCCGGCCAGTGCCTGCAGCGAGAATCCCGCCGTGTAGCAAAAACAGTTGAGCACGCGACGGCCCTGCGCCAGCGCGGCCACGCGCCGCCGGTTGTCGCGCTGATCAAGGTAGAAGCCGGTCTTGTGCCCGGCAAAAATATCCACCGCCATGCGCACATCGTTTTCCTCGATCACCAGCTGTTCATCGGATGCCGCGCCGTACAGCCAGCCGGTGACGGCTTCGAGACCTTCGAGGCCGCGCACCTCGACGTCCGAGCGTTCGTAAATGCGCCGGCAGCCGGTGGCCTTTTGCAAGGAATCGGCGATGGCGGTACGCCACTTGTCGGCCCCCGCCGTGCTCAGCTGCACCACCACGGTATCGCCATAGCGATCCGCAATCACGCCGGGCAAACCGTCGGATTCGGCGTGAATCAGGCGCAAGCCCTCCTGCCCGGCCAACTCCGGCAAGCCGGCGCGGCGCGCCACCGCCGCCGCCACACGGCGCTTGAAGAAGGCGTGATCGACGGTCTCTTCGGCATTGAAGCTCCAGACCCGGGCGCGGATCTGCGACGCCGGGCTCCACGCCGCCCGCGCCAGGGGCCGGCCCTCATGGGAAACGACATCGACCGTGTCGCCCGGCCGCGCCCGGCCCTCGAGTTGCGCAATCGCGCCGGAGAACAGCCAGGGATGCCGGCGCAGGACCGACTTTTCCTTGCCGGGATGCAGAATCAGGGTAGCCATGGACAGGATGCTACAGGGCGGACAAGGCTTGCGTCACGCCGGTTTTGCAACGTGCCTTGCCGGCGCTGCTGCCGGAGGCCTCGCCTGACCACCTCAGCGAGCCTGGCGCCACGGCGCATTGCCGAACCCGGCGACCAGAAAATCCACCATCGCCCTCACCTTGGGAGACAGGTTGCGGCCGCTGGGATAGGTGGCAAACAGGGGCACCGGCTCGACGTGATGCCAGTCGGTGAGAATGGGCACAAGGTCGCCGCGGCGAATGGCATCGCCGACGATGACGTCGGTCAAGCGCGTAATGCCGACCCCGGCGACAGCCAGTTGCAGGACGGTTTCGGCGTTGTTGGCGGCGACATTGCCGCCGACGTGCACCACGCGGATGCCGTCGTCGGTGTCGAAAGGCCAGCGGCGCAGGGCGGGCAGGCTGGTGATCCACAGACAGTTGTGCTGCTGCAGGTCATCCGGCGTCTGCGGCGTGCCGCGATGCTCCAGGTAGCCGGGCGAAGCGCAAATCACACGCTCCAGATTGCAGATGCGCCGCGCCACCATCGATGATTCGTCGAGCGGACCGATGCGGATTGCCAGATCGACGCCTTCCTCCATCGGGCCCAGCGGTTGATCGCTGATGGTGATGTCCATCTCGACCTCGGGATGCAGTGCCTGGAAGCGCGGGATGGCAGGAGCCAGCTGGTGCATGCCGAAGGCCGAACCGCAGTGCAGCCGCAGCAGGCCACGCGGACTGGTGCCGGCCTGGGCGACCTCCGCCTCGGCCTCGTCCATGGCAGTCAGGATGGGGCGGGCACGGGCATAAAAAGCCTCGCCTTCGGCCGTCAGTTGCAGGCGGCGCGTGGTCCGGTGCAGGAGCCGGGCGCCCAGCCGATCCTCCAGGCGGGTCACCAGCTTGGAAAGGGCGGAAGGCGTCAGGCCGATATCCCGCGCCGCAGCAGAGAACCCTCCGGTTTCCACGGCGCGAACGAATGCAGCCATCTCTGCAGCGCGATCCATGGCTTCATTATGGACGAATATTCATCGAAATTGTTCCATTAGTACTTATTGTTATTCAATCAATATGTAATTACATTGGAGTCATGCGGTGTTGCGCCGCAACATAATAAGGAAATAATCATGCTCCCCCTCGACATTACAGCCATCGAACAACAAGCCCGGCAGTTGCGTGCCGAAGAAATGCAGCGGATCAACGGCCTCATCTCCGCGCGCTTGTACCTGTATGGCCGGCTGCTGCTCGCCACTGCCGCGCACGCCCTGCTGAGCCTCGGTGAAATCCTGCGTCCGCTGTTTGCCTGGAATCCCCGGGCGGCCTCGGCCTTGCCGGCGCGCAGCGGGGGCCTCGCCCGGCCGGCCGCCTGAACAGCCTGTTGCGCGGCCGGTGCAGAGGGAATCTGCGGGCTTTGCGCAGCCACTAACCTCGGCACGGCAGAATATCCGGCCGCAGTCGATCAGTTCTTTTCGGGACTCCGTCGCGTCCCGACGACCGCTCCCGCAGTTACCGCCGCCAGCCCGGCCAAGGCCAGCGCCGACAGCGGTTCATCCAGCAGCGGCACCGCCGCCAGTGCGGAAAGGCCGGGCACCACCGCCATCAGCAGGGCCACGGTTTGTGCGCCGAGATGGCGGACGGCCAGTGCGTACAACAGCATGGCCACAAACACCACCAGCACGCCCTGATATAAGGCCTGCACGAGTATTTCGGCGGCGGGGGCCTGCCCCAGGGTCGTCGGCAGAAACAGCCACCAGACCGGCAGATAGATGATTGCACTGCCAAGCGTTATGGCGACGGTCGCCGCCAGCGGTTGCATCGGATAACGCCGCAACAACAGGGTGAAGGTCGCCCATGCCGACGAACCGCAGAGAAACAAGGCATCGCCCGTCATCTGCATGCCGGTCAGTTGCGCGCCGTGTGAAAACGTATCGGCGGCGGTCAGCACGATGCCGGCAAATATCAGCCCGAGCCCGATGCGCTGCATCCGCGAGGGCGCTTGTCCGAGCCACAGCCAGGCTATTACTGCCGTCTCGAAAGGCAGTGCGCCCGGCATCAGCACCGCGGCATGCGCCGCCGGTGCCATGCGGAAGGCGGAATAGACGGTGACGGCGTAGCCGATGCCGCCGAACAGCGAAAACAGGGCAATCACCCTGAGCGGCGGCAGACGCACGCGCGAAAGGAAGAACAAGGCGACCAGGGCGCCGACGCCGAAGCGCAGCGCGGCGACGTCCCAACCCGTGAGCACGCCCTTGCCGCCGGCGCGCGACACCAGAATGAAGCCGGTCCAGATGCAGATCGTGGCTGCAATCGCGAGCCAGCCGGCGCGCGCGGCAAGCGGTGCGCCCGGGGTGTCCGGAAACGTGCTGCGCCGGTCGGGGCCGGTCAAGGGAAGCGGCGTCCGGTCAAGGCAGGGTGCGATAACGCCCGCCGTGAAAAATCAAGGGCGGCTTATCTTCACGACGGAAGTTCTCGACGCAACCGACCAGGATAAGGTGGTCGCCGCCGGGGTAGCGCATCTCGTTGCGGCACTCGAACCAGGCGCAGCAGCCGGGCAGCAGCGGCGTTCCGCCGGCACCGGTTTGCCAGTCGACGGTGGCGAAACGGTCGCCCTGCGACTGCGCAAACCGCTGCGAGAATTCAGCCTGGTCGGCAGCCAGCACGTTGACCGCGAAATGACTGCAGGACTCGAAGGCGGGCAACGACGGCGACGCCATGCCCAGACTCCACAACACCAGCGGCGGATCAAGCGAGACCGAGGCAAAGGAATTGACGGTGACGCCCACCGGCTGGCCGTCCGCGGCGCGCGCAGTGACGACGGTGATGCCGGTGGCGAAGCTGCCGAGGGCGTCACGCAGGCTGCGCGTGTCGAAACTTTGCTGAGATGGATTGCTCATCGGGGCTGAGGTCAAGTGGTTCTAGAATGTGTGGCGAATCTTACCGGGAGCACCTGATGGGCATCATGAAACGAATCGGCACCCCGCTGTCGCCGTCCGCCACGCGCGTCATGCTGCTGGGCTGCGGCGAACTGGGCAAGGAAGTAATTATCGCATTGCAGCGTCTGGGTTGCGAAGTGATCGGCGTCGATCGCTATGCCGATGCCCCCGGCATGCAGGTGGCGCACCGCAGCCACGTCGTCGCCATGACCGACGGCGCCGCCCTGCGCGCGTTGATTGAAAAGGAGAAGCCGCATCTGGTGGTGCCGGAGATCGAGGCCATCGCCACGGCAACGCTGGTCGAGATCGAGCAGGAGGGCTTGGCAGAAATCATCCCGACCGCACGCGCCGCGCAACTGACCATGAACCGCGAAGGGATACGGCGCCTGGCCGCCGAGGAACTCGGCCTGGCGACCTCAGCCTACAAGTTCGCCGACACACTGGCCGAACTGCAGGCGGCCATTGATGACAGCATAGGCTTCCCCTGCATCGTCAAACCGGTCATGTCATCCTCAGGCAAGGGCCAGTCGCTGCTGAAATCGCAGGCCGATGTGCAGAAGGCGTGGGACTACGCCCAGGCCGGCGGCAGGGTCGGTGCCGGGAAAGTTATCGTCGAGGGCTTCATCGACTTCGACTACGAGATCACCCAACTCACCGTTCGCGCCGTGGGCGCCTCGGGCGAAGTGGAAACCTTCTTCTGCGAGCCGATCGGCCATGTCCAGGTGAATGGCGACTACGTCGAATCCTGGCAGCCGATGGCGATGACGCCGGTCGCGCTGCAGAAGTCGCGCGACATCGCCCGTGCGGTCACCGGCAAGCTCGGCGGACGCGGCATTTTCGGCGTCGAACTGTTCGTCAGGGGCGACCAGGTATGGTTCTCCGAAGTCAGCCCGCGGCCGCACGACACGGGTCTGGTGACGCTGGCGACGCAGCGCCTGTCGGAATTCGAACTGCATGCCCGCGCCATCCTCGGCCTGCCGGTCGATACTTCGCTGCGCCGCCCGGGCGCATCGGCGGTCATCTACGGCGGCCTGGCGGAAAAAGGCATCGCCTTCGAGGGTGTCGCCGAGGCATTGCAAGTGCCGGAATCCGACCTGCGGCTGTTCGGCAAGCCGGAGAGTTTTCTCAAGCGGCGCATGGGTGTGGCGGTGGCCAACGCCGACACCACCGACGAGGCGAGGGCACGCGCCAGGCTTGCCGCAAGCCGGGTAAAACCGGTCAAATGCGATTAACCACGGCGGGCACGGCGGAAAACCGATTCATGTTCTTGTCTCTCGCCGTGACGCCGTGCCCGCCGTGGTAAGCGATTTCGCCTCCCGCCTGATCCGCTGGCACAAGCGCCACGGCCGCCACGATCTGCCGTGGCAGAACACCCGCGATCCCTACCGCGTCTGGCTGTCGGAAATCATGTTGCAGCAGACTCAGGTGGCGACGGTGATTCCCTACTACCTGCGCTTCCTCGAGCGCTTTCCGCTGCTGGCCGACCTCGCCGCGGCGCCGGTCGAAGACGTCATGGCACTGTGGAGCGGGCTCGGCTACTACGCCAGGGCGCGCAACCTGCATGCCGCGGCGCGCGGCGTGATCGAACAACACGCCGGAAAATTCCCGCGCGACCCGGAAATGATCGCGCAACTGCCCGGCATCGGCCGCTCCACCGCCAATTCCATCGCCACCTTCTGCTTCGGCGCACACGCCCCGATTCTCGACGGCAACGTCAAGCGGGTACTCTGCCGCACCTTCGGCATCGGGGGCGTTCCCGGCAGCGGCGCGGTGGAAAAACGTCTCTGGTCATTGGCGGAGGAACTGATGCCAAAGCGTCAGGGTGCAATCTACAACCAGGCGCAGATGGATCTCGGCGCCATGCTGTGCACTCGCAGCAGGCCGCGTTGCGGGGATTGCCCGCTCACCGGGCCCTGCGTCGCCCGCGCCACCGGCCGCACCGCCGGGTTGCCCGAGGCCAGGCCGCGCCGCGTCATTCCCGAGCGCAAGGCAACGCTGCTGGTGCTGCGCGACGGCAAGCGCGTGCTGCTCGAAACCCGGCCGCCGAGCGGCATCTGGGGCGGACTGCTGTCGCTGCCGGAACTGCCCGAAGAGGCCGATGCGCAGGAATGGGCCGCGCGCAGCTTCGGCTGCCGTGTCGGCGAAGCTTCCGCGGCACCGGTTGTGGTGCATGCCTTCAGCCATTTTCGCCTGCACATCTCGCCCATCGTATTGGACGTGACGCCTGGTCATGCGGCCATGGAACCGCGATGGCAATGGCTGGACCTCGACGCCACAGCCGCGGCAGCGCTGCCCGCGCCGGTCCGGCGCATCCTCGAGCAGGTTCAGGCGTCGGGCAGCAAGCCCTTGCTTTCGAGGAAGCGGTAGATGATTTCGAGGCGGTCGATGCTGTCTTCGATCTCCAGCAGCTTCTGTCGGGCGACAACCGGTATCGGCAACACTTCGGCATAACGCATGCCCACCCAGCCGGCGTCGAAGAAACGGTGTGGCGTGGCGGGCGCACGGGCAGCGCCCATCTCATCGATGATGGCGCGCAACAACGGCACCAGCCGCACATAGGGGCCGGGCACCGGCAGCGCGGCGGGAGCGGCGATCAGTTCGATCTCGCCGCGCAACAGCCCGGATTCCTCGCTCCAGTGACGCAGCAAGCGAAAACGCTCGCCGCCCTGAGCGACGATCTCGAGCACACCCAGTTGCTGCATGTCCCAATCGGCGATGTGTGCCAGCGTGCCGACGGCATTCGGCTCGGCGGGCTTGCGCGCGGCGCGCGGCGTGCCTTCGAGAACCTCCTCGCCGCTCGCAATCAGGCAGACGCCGAAGGAGCCCGATTCCTTGAGGCAGACCTTGGCCATGTCCATGTAGCGCTGCTCGAAAATCCTCAGCGGCAGCCTGCCGCCGGGGAACAGCACCGACTGCAGCGGGAACAGCGGAATGATCATGACCCGGCCTTCAACCCCGCCGGCGCGGCCAGAAGGCGCGCCGCGACCAGGCCGTTGATGGTGCCGAAAACCAGCGCCGCCGTGGCGAACAGCGGCAGCAGATAAAACACGCCGTCATGCGGCACCAGCCAGGCCCGGGCCAATGCGATCTGCCCGCCGATGTGGGCGAAAGCCGCCAGCACGCTGGCCGAAACCGGGCCGAAGAAACGCGGCGGCAGATGCTGCGCCAGCGCCAGCACGGCCAGGCTGGCGAGCGCCCCGGCCAGCGCCAGGAAAAATCCGGGCGCCAGGAACTGGCCGATCACCAGGCTTCCCGCCACCACGCGCAGCAGGCTGACCCAGGCCGCATCGCGCCAGCCGTAGCGCGCCAGCACCACCAGCACGATGATGTTGGCCAGGCCCGGCTTGATGCCGGGCAAAGGGCTCGGCAGCGCCGCCTCGGCCACGGTCAGCGCGATCGCCGCCGCCGCATAGCGCGCGATGCGGTAGTCGTCGGCGGTGACCGGCAGTTCAATAGTTGAGGGTGTCATAACCGCCATTCCGGCCGCTGCCTCCGGCAAGCTGCAGCGTGACGTGATTCGGCGCGCAGATGGCAACCGCATTGGCGCGCGTCAGCCAGCCCTGCTGCACGCAGTACTGGCGCGGTCCGGGATCGGAAACCACGCGGGCGCGGCCGGGTTGCACTTCGATCACCGTGGTGCCGATGGCGCCGGTGACCTCGTACTTGCGCGATGCGTTCAGCGCCAGTTCGGTGACCAGCTGGCCGTCGCGCTTGACGATGGCGCGATCTGCCACTCCGCCGCGCCACAGCAGCGGATAGGACGCCGCGACGAGCATCACGGCAGCCAGCAGCAGCGCCCGGTCGCCGGGCTTCAGCAGCGTATGCCAGGCCGCCTGGCCCGCGCCCGCGGCCTGCGCCAGCAGCTCACGCAAGCCATCGGGAACACGGTCCTTCATTCGATCAGGCTGCGATGCCGCACCAGCACTCTGGCTGATTCGCGAAAATGTGCAGCGAGCCTTTCGGCAAGATACACCGAGCGGTGCTGGCCCCCGGTGCAGCCGATGCCCACCGTCAGGTAGGACCGGTTGTCGCGGATGTAAGCCGGCAGCCAGTCGCCGATGAAGCGGCGCAGGTCGGCCTCCATGCGCGAAACTTCGGGCTCCGCTTCGAGGAAGCGGATCACCTCGACATCGCGCCCGGTGAGCGGGCGCAGCAACGGGTCGTAATGCGGATTGGGCAGGCAGCGCACGTCGAACACCAGATCGGCATCGAGCGGAATGCCGTTCTTGAAACCGAAGGATTCGAACAGCAGCGTCAGCCCGCTGCGCTCGTCCAGCGCCGCAAACTCCTTGATGCTGGCGCGCAGCGCGTTGGGCCGCAGGTTGCTGGTGTCGATGTGGTGACCGAGCGAAGCCAGCGTCTCCAGCGCCTCGCGTTCGCGGGAAATGGCTTCTCCCAGCGTCACGTCGTCGCCGGCCAGCGGATGGCGGCGCCGCGTTTCCGAAAAACGCTGGATCAGCACATCGTCGCGCGCGTCGAGAAACACGAAGCGCAGCGTGATGCCCTCCGCTTCCAGGTTGCGCAATTGCAGTGGCAGCGCCGCAATGCTCGACCCGCCGCGCATATCCACGGCGACCGCCACCAGATCATGGCCTTCCAGCCGCAACTGCCCGACCAGGTCGGACAGCAGCGGCGCCGGCAGATTATCGACGCAGTAGTAGCCGGCATCCTCCAGCACGTTGAGGGCGATGGATTTGCCGGAACCGGAAAGACCGCTGATGAGGACGACTTGCATGGGTGAAAGGATAGCGGATTACTGGAGGCCGGTGCGCGCGATGCACCGCTCAGTCGCCGCCACCCCCGCAGCCGCCACCCCCGTCGCCTCCATCACCACCATCCCCGCCGCCATCGCTGTCGCCGAAACCATCGGTGCAGCCATCCACCGAACTGTCGCCGAAATCCGAGCCGCAGTGGATGTTCCCCGCTCCATCGCGTTGCAGCGACTTGCAGTCAGGTACATAGACGAAGCCGTCGCCGATGCCGAGCTTCGAATCGAGCGCGAACAGGAGCGGCAGTCGCAGCGCCTTGGCCGGGTCGATGTTCTCCTCCTTGCAGACATGCCACCAGACGCGGCGCAGGCCTTCGTTGTCGCGCTTCCCGGGGCCGAGCACCACGGCCGGCGTGTGGTGCAGGAAGCTGCCGAAGGCCTGGCGGCAGAAAGCGTCGTAGGCCTTGGTGTAGAGGATGAACTCATGCCAAAGGTCGTCGACCACCTGCGAGGGCATGGAGACGAATTTCCTTCCCGAATGCTGGTAGGCGAGGAAGAACTGCCGCAGGCCGCGCCCGACCAGCGCGCAGTCCTTCATGTCCAGTTCGGGGCGGCGCTTCTTCAGCCGCTCGTAGAGCCCCCGGGGTAGCTGGAAGTCGCGTATGTAGCGGTCGCGCTTGAGGCGCAGGTAACGCGACCTGACCACCATCAGCACGATGGTCAGGACGGCACCCAGCGCGAGCGCCGGAATCACGCCCGTTTCTTCGCCGCCGCCTTGGCGCGGACCTTCTTCGCCGCTTCCAGCTCGTCGAACAGCGCGCCGAATTCCAGCGCCAGCTTGTGGCTGCGGTCGAGGTGGATCATCGGCTTGGCCTGCTGGTGCGATTCCTTGATGCGGACCGAGGAGGAGAGGAAGGACGCCAGCACCGGCAGGCCTTCTTCGCGCAACTCGCTGATGATCTGCTGCGGCAGGCTGGCGCGGGCCTGGAACTGGTTGATGATGATGCCCTCGACCTCCAGCCCGGGATTGTGGTCGGCGCGGATTTCGCCGACGTTGTCGAGCAGGTTGTAGAGCGCGCGGCGGGCGAATTCGTCGCAGTCGAAGGGGATCAGGCAGGCGTCGGCGGCGATCAGCGCCGAGCGGGTGTAGAAGTGCAGCGCCGGCGGCGTGTCGATCCAGATTTCGTCGTAGCCTTCGAGGGCGTCGAGGGCTTCGCGCAGCTTGTAGATCTTGTAGCGCGACTCGAGCTTGGCCTGGAGTTCCTCCAGCGCCGGCCCCGAGGGCAGGATGGACAGGTTTTCGAAGGGCGTCGCGGTAATGAAATCCTCGGTCGGCAGCGGCCGCAGCTTGAAGCTCAGCATCTGGTCGAAGAACTCGTTGGCAGTGAGTTCCAGCTCCCCGGCCCCCGCACCCAGCAGGTACTGCGTCGAATTGGCCTGCGGATCGAGATCGATCACCAGGGTACGGGCGCCGCGCGCGGCGGCGATGGCGGCGAGATTGCAGGTGATGGTGCTCTTGCCGACACCGCCCTTCTGGTTGAATACAACGCGCTTCATGATCCGCCTTTATGAATGAATTGCCGAAATTCTAACAAGGACCAGGGCCGCTCGTGGATTTCCGTAATGGTGCTGCCGGCCCGAGAGGGCTATCATTCCCCGATTCTTCCGCCAGCCGGGTATCCGCGATGTCAACCGAACAAGAAAATCTCTCTGCCGCCGCCCTTGAATACCACGAATGGCCCACCCCGGGAAAGATCGCGGTGGTGCCGACCAAGGGCCTCACCAACCAGCGCGACCTGGCGCTGGCCTATTCGCCGGGGGTGGCCGCCGCCTGCAATGCCATCGTCGATGATCCGAACATGGCCAGCCGGCTCACCTCGCGCGCCAACCTGGTGGGCGTGGTGACCAACGGCACGGCGGTGCTGGGCCTCGGCAACATCGGGCCGTTGGCGGCCAAGCCGGTGATGGAAGGCAAGGGCGTGCTGTTCAAGAAGTTCGCCGGCATCGACGTCTTCGACATCGAATTGCTGGAACCCGACGCCGACAAGCTGATCGACATGATCGCGGCCATGGAGCCGACCTTCGGCGGCATCAACCTGGAAGACATCAAGGCGCCGGAGTGCTTCTACATCGAGGCCAAGCTGCGCGAGCGGATGAAGATCCCGGTGTTTCACGACGACCAGCACGGCACCGCCATCGTCGTCGGCGCCTTCATCCTCAACGGCCTGAAGCTGGTCGGCAAAAAGATCGAGGAGGTCAAGCTGGTGACCTCGGGCGCCGGTGCCGCGGCGCTGGCCTGCCTCGACCTGCTGGTGAATCTCGGCGTGCGTGTTGAAAACGTCTGGGTCAGCGACATCGAAGGCGTGGTGTATGAAGGGCGCACCAAGCTGATGGACCCGATCAAGGACCGCTACGCCAAGAAGACCGAAGCGCGCAAGCTGACCGACATCATGGCCGATGCCGACGTCTTCCTCGGCCTTTCGGCAGGCGGCGTGGTGAAACCGGAAATGGTGGCGAAGATGGCGGCGAACCCGTTGATCCTGGCGCTGGCCAACCCGACGCCGGAAATCACGCCGGAGGAAGTCAAGAGCGTGCGTTCGGACGCCATCATCGCCACCGGCCGTTCGGACTACCCGAACCAGGTGAACAACGTGCTGTGCTTCCCCTTCATTTTCCGCGGCGCGCTGGATGCCGGGGCGACGACCATTACCGAGCAGATGAAGCTGGCTGCCGTGCGCGCCATCGCCGAACTGGCGCGGGCCGAGGCTTCCGATGTGGTGGCGATGGCCTACGGCGGCGAGAACCTGTCCTTCGGCCGCGAATACCTGATCCCGCGGCCCTTCGATCCAAGGCTGATCGTCAAGATCGCGCCCGCGGTGGCAAAAGCCGCGGCGGAGTCGGGCGTGGCGACGCGGCCCATCGCCGATTTCGATGCCTACCGCGACAAGCTCAACAGCTTCGTCTACCACTCCGGCTTTGTCATGAAGCCGGTGTTCAGCGCGGCGAAGAAGGCACCGCGCCGCGTCGTCTATTGCGAAGGCGAGGACGACCGCGTGCTGCGCGCGGTGCAGGCAGTGCTCGACGAGGGCATGGCGCAGCCGGTGGTGATCGGCCGTCCCGAGGTCATCGACAAGCGCATCGAAAAGGCCGGCCTGCGGCTGGTGGCGGGACGCGACTTCGAGGTGGTGAATCCGGAGTCGGATCCGCGCTACAAGGAGTTGTGGCAGGGCTATCACGACATCATGGGACGGCAGGGCGTCACCCCGGGCATCGCCAAGCAGGTACTGCGTTCCGACACCACGCTGATCGGCGCCATGCTGCTGCGGCGCGGCCACGTCGATGCCATGCTCTGCGGTTTGACCGGTCTCCACGCCCAGCACCTGAAGCACGTCAGCGACGTCATCGGCCTGGAACCCGGCGCGCATTGCTTCGCGGCGATGAACATGCTCCTGCTGGCCAGGCACACGCTGTTCGTCTGCGACACCTACGTCAATGAAAATCCATCGTCAGAGCAAATTGCCGACATCGCGCTGATGGCCGCCGAGGAAGTGCGCCGCTTCGGTCTCGAACCCAAGGTGGCGCTGTTGTCGCATTCCAATTTCGGCAGTCTGCGTTCCGAGTCGGCGCTGAAGATGGCTGCGGCGCGAAGCCTGATCGAGGCCCGCGCGCCGGATCTGGAAATCGACGGCGAAATGCACGGCGACGCCGCCCTGTCGCAGGAAATCCGCGAGCGCCTGTATCCGGATTGCCGCCTCAAGGGCGAAGCCAACCTGCTGATCATGCCCAATGTCGATGCCGCCAATATCTCCTTCAACCTGATCAAGGCCACTTCCGGCGACGGCATCACCGTCGGTCCGGTGCTGCTCGGCGCCGCGCAACCGGTGCATATCCTGACCCCCACTGCTACAGTGCGACGTCTGGTCAATATGACTGCTTTGTCCGTCGTCGACGCCAACCACCTGAAAGGCTGAACCATGACACACGCCATCCGTTTCCACGCCACCGGCGGGCCCGAAGTGCTGCGCTGGGAGGAAGTCGCCGTCGCCGATGTGGCACCCAATGAGGCGCGCGTCAGGCATCACGCCGTCGGCCTCAACTTCATCGACATCTATCACCGCACCGGACTGTATCCGGCGCCGCTGCCGTCAGGCATCGGCCTCGAAGCCGCGGGCGTGGTCGAAGCGGTGGGCAGCGCAGTGAGCGATCTGAAGGCGGGCGATCGCGTCGCCTATGCCGGCGGACCGCTCGGCGCCTATGCCGAACTGCGCAACATGCCCGCCGACCGCCTGGTCAAACTGCCGGATGCCATCGACTTCAAGACCGGCGCGGCGATGATGCTGCAGGGCATGACGGCGCAATACCTGCTGCACCGTACCTGCCCGGTGCAGCCCGGCGACACCATCCTGATCCATGCCGCTGCCGGCGGCGTCGGCCTCATCGTCTGCCAGTGGGCGAAGGCGATGGGCGTGACGGTGATCGGCACCGTCGGTTCCGACGACAAGGCGGTACTGGCAAAGGCCCACGGCTGCGATCACACCATCATCTACACGCGCGAGAATTTCGTCGAGCGGGTCAAGGATCTGACCGGCGGCAAGGGCGTTCGCGTGGTGTATGACTCGATCGGCAAGGACACATTCATCGGTTCGCTCGATTGCCTGCGGCCGCTGGGCATGATGGTCACCTTCGGCAATTCCTCCGGGCCGGTGCCGCCGGTCGATACCTCAGAGTTGTCCAAGCGCGGCTCGCTGTTCCTCACCCGGCCGACGCTGTTTTCCTACACGGCGCTGCGCAGCGACCTGTTGGCGATCTCCGGCGACCTGTTCGATGCCGTCACATCGGGCAAAGTCAAGATCGAGGTCAACCAGACCTATGCGCTGAAGGATGCGGCGCTGGCGCAAGCCGATCTGGTGGCGCGCAAGACCACCGGCTCGACGGTGCTGCTGCCGTAGTTCTTTGCGACTCACGTCTTTGACCACGGCGACACGGCGAAGATCATGGATAAGGTTCAAGCCATTGCCTTGCGCCGTGTCGCCGTGCCCGCCGTGGTGAGTTTTTTCCGGCCCGGCTAGATGGAATCCTTCCTGATCGCCAATCCCAAGGGCGGCGTCGGCAAGACGACGCTGGCGACCAATCTGGCGGGTTACTTTGCCCGGCAGGGCCGGCGCGTCATGCTCGGCGACATCGACCGTCAGCAGTCCTCGCGCGAATGGCTCAAGCTGCGCTCGCCGGCGCTGCCGCGCATCGCCACCTGGACCATCGAGCCCGATCAGCCGGCACGGCCGCCGAAAGACACCAGCCACGTGATACTCGACACACCGGCCGGGTTGCACGGCAAGAAACTGGGGCAGGTGCTGAAGCTGGTCAGGCGCGTGATCGTACCCTTGCAACCCTCGATTTTCGACATCCTCGCCACACGCGATTTTCTCGACCGGCTGTTCGAGGAGAAGGAAATCCGCAAGCACGAGGCCTTTGTCGCCATCGTCGCCATGCGGGTCGATGCCCGCACCCGGGCCGCAGCGGAACTGGAGCGCTTCCTCGACGGCGTCGGCCTGCCGGTGGTGGCCCACCTGCGCGACACCCAGAATTACGTGCAGGCGGCTGCGCACGGCCTGAGCATTTTCGAACTGCCGGCGAGCCGCGTGGAGAAGGACATCGAGCAGTGGCAGCCGCTGTTGGACTGGGTGCAGCGGCCTGTCTGATACGGATACTTGAACGCCCGCCAGGCAGGCAGCCCGGTGTTGCTGCGGCCACACCCTTGCCGGCTTCCGCCGCATTTCCGCGCTCCCCGCGTCAAGAGAGCCGCCACGCGCCGCGGGGAGTAAAATTGCCGCGCCATGTCCGCCTCGCCTCTTCCCGGTTTCGTCCATCTCCGTCTGCACAGCGAATACTCGATCAGCGATGGCCTGACGCGCATCGATGATGTGATCGCGCAGGCGGCGGCCGATGGTCAGGCTGCGCTGGCGATCACCGACCTGGCCAACCTGTTCGGCATGGTCAAGTTCTACACCGGGGCGCGCGGCAAGGGCGTCAAGCCGATCATCGGTTGCGATGTCTGGATCAGCGACGAGGATCCCGGCGACAAGCACGACGGCCCGCAGCGCCTGCTGCTTCTGGTACGGAACCGCGCCGGCTATCTGCGCCTGTGCGAACTGCTTACTGCGGCCTATCTGGCGCCGCGCCGGCACGGTCGCGCCGAGATCAGCCGGACGCAATTGGGCGAGGGTGACAACAGCGGCCTGATCGCGCTGTCGGGCGGTCCGCTGGGCGATATCGGCCAGATGCTGGCTGCCGGCAAGCTGGAACAGGCCGAGGTGCGTGCCCAGGTCTGGGCGCACCTGTTTCCCGGTGCCTATTACATCGAGGTGCAGCGCCCCGGCGGCCGGGACGGTCCGGCGGCCGGCGAAGTGCTGGTCGCCGCCAGTGCCGACCTGGCCGCGCGCCTCGGCCTGCCGCTGGTGGCCACCCACCCGGTACAGTTTCTCCAACCCGACGACTACAAGGCCCACGAGGCGCGCGTCTGCATTGCCGACGGCTACGTGCTGGGCGATACGCGGCGGCCGAAGCGCTACAGCCCGGAGCAATATTTCAAGACCCGGGCCGAGATGGCCGAACTGTTCGCCGACCTGCCCCAGGCACTGCAGAACTCGGTGGAAATCGCCCGCCGCTGCAACCTGACGGTGGAACTGGGCAAGAGCCGCCTGCCGGATTTCCCGACGCCCGCCGGCGAGCCGCTGGAGGCCTTCCTCGCCAGCGAGTCGCACGCCGGCCTGGTGCGCCGCATGGAGTTGCTCTATCCCGATGCGGCGGAGCGCGAAAAGCAGCGCCCGACCTACGTCGACCGGCTCGACTTCGAGATCGCAACCATCATCAAGATGGGTTTCCCCGGCTACTTCCTGATCGTCGCCGACTTCATCAACTGGGCCAAGCACAACGGCGTGCCGGTGGGCCCCGGACGCGGTTCGGGCGCCGGTTCGCTGGTGGCCTACAGCCTCGGCATCACCGATCTCGATCCGCTGCGCTACGACCTGCTGTTCGAACGCTTCCTCAATCCGGAACGCGTTTCGATGCCCGACTTCGACATCGACTTCTGCCAGGAAGGGCGCGACCGCGTCATCGATTACGTCAAGAACAAATACGGCGCACACGCCGTGTCGCAGATCGTCACTTTCGGCACCATGGCGGCCAAGGCGGTAATCCGCGACGTCGGCCGCGTGCTCGACCTGGGCTACAACTTCGTCGACCAGTTCGCCAAGCTGATTCCCAACGAACTGGGCATCACGCTGGCAATTGCGCTGGAGAAGGAACCGCTGATCCGCAGCCGCATCGACAGCGAAGAGGAAGTGGCCGAACTGTGGGCGCTGGCGCTCAAGCTCGAAGGCCTGGCACGCAATGTCGGCATGCATGCCGGCGGGGTGCTGATCGCGCCGGGCAAACTCACCGACTTTTGCCCCCTGTATGCGGCGGCAGGCGCCGACTCGGTGGTCTCGCAGTTCGACAAGGACGATGTGGAGAAGGCCGGGCTGGTCAAGTTCGACTTCCTCGGCCTGCGCACGCTGACCATACTCGACGAGGCGGTGCGCCTGGCGAAGGAGGTCGAGGGCGTCGACATCGACCTCGCCACCCTGCCGCTGGACGACCGCGAAACCTATGACGGCGTATTCAAGAGCGCCAACACCACGGCCGTGTTCCAGTTCGAATCCGGCGGCATGAAGGAAGCATTGGTGCAGGCCCGCCCCGACCGGCTGGACGACCTGATCGCCTTGAATGCGCTGTACCGGCCGGGCCCCATGGACTTCATCCCCAACTTCATCGCGCGCAAACACGGCCGCGAGAAGGTCATCTACCCGCACCCCAGCCTCGAGAAAGTGCTGGCCAATACCTATGGCATCATGATCTACCAGGAGCAGGTGATGCAGACGGCGCAGGTGGTGGCCGGCTACAGCCTCGGTGGTGCCGACCTGCTGCGCCGGGCCATGGGCAAGAAGAAGAAGGAGGAGATGGACCAGCAGCGCGCCGTGTTTGTCGACGGCGCCGGCCGCAACGACATCGGCCCGGGCCAGGCCAACGAAATCTTCGATGTCATGGAGAAGTTCGCCGGCTACGGCTTCAACAAATCGCACGCCGCCGCCTATGCACTGGTCGCCTATCACACCGGCTGGCTCAAGCGCCATCATCCGGCGGCCTTCGCCGCGGCGACGCTGTCCTCGGAAATGGCCAACACCGACAAGGTGCAGTTCTTCTACAAGGACGCCATCGACAACGGCCTCGTCTTCCTGCCGCCCGACATCAACCAGAGCGGCATCCGCTTCCGGCCGGTGGACGGCAAGACGATCCGCTACGGCCTGGGCGCCATCAAGGGCACCGGCGAAGCCGCGCTCTCGGTGATTCTCAAGATGCGCACGGAGAGCGGGCCCTTTCGCGACCTGTTCGATTTCTGCCGTCGCATCGACAAGCGCGTGGTGAATCGACGCGTGATCGAGGCGCTGATCCGTGCCGGCGCCTTCGATGCGATCGACGACCATCGCGCCAAGTTGCTGGCCTCCACCGGCATCGCCATCGAAGCCGCGGAACAGGCCGAGCGCAATGCCATGCAGGGCGGCCTGTTCGACACCGGAACCGGCGCCCGGGAAGACGGTGCGCGTTACATCGATGTCGCGCAGTGGACGGAACGCGAACGGTTGATGCATGAAAAGCCGGCGCTGGGCTTCTTCTTCTCGGGCCACCCCTACCACGCCTACGCCGCCGAACTCGCGGCCTTCGTCAAGCGCAGGCTGGGCCAACTGGAACCGCAGCGCGAACAGGTGCTGCTGGCCGGCGTGGTCATGGCCAGCCGCACGCAGATGACCCGGCGCGGCAAGATGGCCGTGGTGGTGCTCGACGACGGCACCACCCAGGTCGAAGTCACCGTATTCAACGAACTGTGGGACGCCGAGCGGGCCAAGATCAAGGAAGATGAACTGCTGCTGGTCGAAGGCAAGGTGCAGAAGGACGATTACAGCGGCGGCCTGCGCATCACGGCGGAAAAACTCTACACCCTGGCCGAGGCGCGCGGCCGCTATGCCCGCAGCCTGCGCCTGACCATGAACGGCGGCTCCGATGCCAAGCGCCTGCAGGCCCTGCTGACGCCCTTCCGCAACGGGCCCTGCCCGGTGCGGCTGAGCTACACCAACGGCGATGCCGCGGCCGAATTGCCGCTGCCCGACAGCTGGCGCGTCAGGCTCGACGATGCCCTGATCAAGGGGCTGGCCGACTGGCTGCAGCCCGAGAACGTCAGGATCGCCTACCAGTGATCACGCTCATCGACCAGGCGTTGCTGGACCAGGTTTGCGCGGAAGCGGCGGCCAGTCCGCGGCGGCGCAAGAACCGCAATTTCCATCCGCGCGACGATTCGCCCGGACACCGCCTGCTCAATGCCATGCAGCCGGATTCCTACATTCCGCCGCACCGGCATCTCGATCCGGACAAGGATGAAACCTTCGTCGTCCTGCGCGGACTGCTCGGTCTGGTGCTGTTCGATGATGCCGGCGGCGTGGCGCGCAGCGTCAGAATCGGCACGGCTGCGCACGGCCTGGCCGGAAATCCGCGGCGCGGGCAGGCAACGGCGATCGGAGTGGATATTCCCCATGGCACCTGGCACACCGCCGTGGCGCTGGAGCCGGACACCGTCTTTCTCGAAGCCAAGGCCGGACCCTATCTGCCCTTCACCGCAGCCGAACGCGCGCCCTGGGCGCCGGCCGAGAATTCGCCGGATGCTGCAGCCTATCTGGCCGTCATCAAGGCAATGGTCCTGGCAGACGACTGGCCGGGCGACGCATGAGTTCTGCCGGCGGCGGGCGGCAGCCGGCTCCGGAGCTAGCTTTTCTCGACCCGGTTGCGGCCGTTCTGCTTGGCCCGGTAAAGCGCCTCGTCAGCGGATTTGATGAGCTGATCCAGGCTGGCATGCTTCGACGACTTTTCCGCGACACCGATGCTCACCGTCAGATGCAGGGAGGCATCGTTGCCAATGAGAACCGTGTGCTGAACCGCCGAACGGATCCGCTCGGCCAACAGCATTGCGCCACTCAGCGAGGTATCCGGGGCGATCATCAGAAACTCCTCGCCGCCGAAGCGGCACGGCACGTCAGGCGCGCGCGAGAAGGCGCGCAGTATGGCGGCGAACTGGCACAACGCGGCATCGCCGACATCGTGGCCGTGGTTGTCATTGACCTCCTTGAAGTGGTCGACATCCAGCGACAGGATTGACAGCGGCCGATGGCCGCGCTCGGCTTCGGCCCACTCCTGCGCCAGCCGTTCCATGGCATGACGGCGGTTGTAGAGGCCGGTCAGGACGTCGGTGAGCGCCGCCTCCTGGGCGCGCTGGTTGGCAATGGAAAGTTGCAGCAAGGCGCGCCGCAACTCCTCCTGTTCCTGCCGCAGCAACTGCTGCTCGTTGATGATGCGCTTGCTGGCCTTGAGGCGCGCCTGGAGCACCTTGCCATCCACCGGCCGGGTGATGTAGTCGTCGGCGCCGAGATCGAAGGCTTCGGTCAGTATTTCGTCATCGTCGGCATTGACCAGTACGATGATGTAAATCGAGCGGCCAAACTCCGTCTGGCGCAGGCTCTTGATGAGTTGCAGGCTGTCCTGACGCGGCATCAGCAGATCGGTAATGACCAGTTGCGGTTGAAGTTGCAGGGCCTGCGCCAGCCCCTCATGACCGTCGCGCGCGACATGCACCGCATGGCCGGCAGCACTGAGAAGTTCCTGCAGCATGCGGCGCGCGCCAGGATCGCCAACGACGACCAGGATCGACAACTGTTTCAAGTCCACGCCGGCTGCAGCGAGGGCATTCTCGGCAATGACATCGAGCGAGGAAAAGGGCGCCACCTGATGCACGGTGATTTGCAGCAGCGCACTCCATTCCGACCATTCGCGCAACATCTGATCGCCCAGCGCGGCGAGGCTGCTGTCGCCAACACCGAGTTTCTGCGCCAGCGGCAGGAGCTTCTTGAATGCATCGCCGCGCTCAGCCTGCGGCACGAAACAGAGGTCCGCCATGCCCTCCCCCAGGTGCAGGCAATTGACCAGCCGCGTGCTGCGCGAGTCCGGGCCGGAATCGGCGAGATCCGGCGTTTCATGGAACAGCACGGCATCGGTAAACAGCTTGGGCAGGCCCCAGTCGCGCATCATGGCGGCGGCAACGTCGAGGTGGCTGTAGCCGAATTCCCCCTTTTCCAACTCGGTGAGCGCGGCAGCGAACTGCCCGCCGGCTTTTGCCAGCAGCTCGCCGTAACGCTCCGGGTAGAGCGCCGCCAGCGCCAGCCGCCCGACATTGGCCAGCAGGCCGATGGTAAACAATTCGGCGGGTGGCGCCGCCCGGGTTGCCGCGCCGAGGAGTTGATTGGCGACACCGGTGGCCGCGGAGTGCGACCAGAAAAACTCGTAGTCGAAACCGGGACAGCGTCCGCGCCGATTGCCTGACACCAGCGAAAACGCCAGCACCACCTGACGCACGGACTGGATTCCTATCGACATCAGGACGTCGGGCGTGAGCGCCACCGTCGGCCGCGGTCGGCCGAAAGCAACGGAATTGGCCAGCTTGAGGATGCGGCCGACCGTCGCCGGATCGACCTGCAATACCTGGATGATTTCGGGCAGGGTTACGTTATCGCTCTGGCATAGTTCAATCACCCGGAGCGCCGGGCCCTTGGGTGACGGCAGGTTGCCACTGGCCTTGAGTTCGATGAAATGGGCTTGTTCGAGCATGATGATTGGAGTCGGGTCAGGGTTGCGCCACGGTGGCCGCGACGGTAGCCGCTACGCCGCCGACATTGTCATGATATCGCGTCCGCAGCTCCGGCGCTTGCGGCGGGGTCGCCGGCAAGAAAGCGCAGAGCTATCTGGCCGCCTCTGCGGCACCGCCGGTATCGGCAAGCGCCTGCGTCGCGGTGGTCGCGATAGCGGCCAGGCCGGCGGCGTTCGCCACGTCCAGTGCGCGCCGGTAGGCAGCCGCCGCGGAATCCTGCCGCAGGGCGTCGCCGGGAGCGGCGCGACGCCGGATATCGCCGATCAGCAGCCAGTCACGGGCAATTTTTTCCGGCAGTGCCAGCCGGCGGTCGATGTCGAGCGCGGCGCCGGCGGCCGGCAACGCGCCGGCGGTGTCGCCGGCGGCGAGTCGCGCGGCGGCGATGATCCTCCAGGCGTTGCCGGTCTCGGCCGCCTCGTCCATGTCCTGCAACAGTTTCAGGGCGGCTTCGGCATGCGCCAGTGCCTCCGGCGCACGCTGCGCGGCGAGCGCGGCGCGTGCCTGCAACAGGCGCAGACCTGGCAGCTGCGGGCAGGCACTGCCGCACCCGGCGGAGGCCGCCGCCAGGCTTTGTTGCGCGGCGACGTCGCGACCCAGCGCCAGTTGCGCCTGGGCGATGGTCAGCAGGATGCCGGGGCTGGGACCTTCACCGTCGCCGGCGGCCGCAGCCAGAACCGCCAGCGCGGCCTCGGCGCGACCCTGTGCCAGTTCGGCACGGGCCAGATGCAGCCGGTTGCGGCCGACTCCCGGCGCGTCATCGATGCTGGCGCAGATCCGCGCCGCCTCGTCGAAGCGGCGCGCCGCCACGGCGTAATCGCCGCGGGCGTAGCGCCTGGCGCCGTCGCTTTCGGCTTCCAGCGCCGCCTTGACACGCGGCGGATCGGCAGTTTTTGGCGCCGAACTGCAGCCGGCGAGAAGCAGGGCCGCGATCAGCAGAAGCCTAGCGCCCACGGCCGGCCTCCCCGTGCAGGTCGCTGTCCGCCTTCAGCGTCGCCGGTGCCGGCGCCTCGATCAGGCTGCGGATCGGCCAGGCCTGTTTCGCACCGCTGACAATCTCGCGCACATCGGAGGTGACGGCGCTACCGTCGCGCAGGGCCGGCGGCACGCTGAGTTCGGCCTCGGCGGCGATTTTTTCGACGTGATCGAGCATCTGCTGCGTGCGATCGAGCATGCCGGGCAGGCGCTTGTTGGCGCTCTCCAGCGTCTGGCCGAGGTGACCCAGATCGACCTCCGCCTTGCCCAGCACGCGGACGGCGCCGGCGCCGATTGCGTCGGCCTGGCGGTTGCCGTTGGCCAGCAGGATTTTCAGCGCCTCGGAACTTTCCCGGATCCGGGCCAGCGTGGCGGGCACGCCTTGCTGCGGGTCGGCCAGTACCCCGGTGATGGCCTTGATGTCCTTCAGGATGGGGACGAATTCGTCGCGCACCTGGTTGGCCAGCGCGGTCAGGCCGTCGGCGCGGGAGAACTGCAAGCGGGCCTGGGCGGCGGCGAGCCGGGTCTTGTCCGGCCCGGGTACGATTTCCAGCGTCGGCGAACCGACCAGGCCCTCCTTGCGCAGTTCGACCCGGGCGTCATGGGTGACGAAGCGCATCTGGTCGGCGTCGATCTCCATGCTGACCTCCACCTGGCCGTCGTCCTTGAGCCTGACTTCGGCCACCGCGCCGACGCGAAAACCGGCGATGCGCACGGCCTGGCCCTTGGCGATGTCCTGGGCACTATCGGCGACGAAGCTGTAGCTGGTGGTCTGGCGGAACAGGCCCTGGCGCACGACGATGGCGGCGAGCAGGACCAGCGTCACCAGCGCGGCAAAGACAAGGAAGCGACGACTGCCGCGGCGCAGCGCGGCGGCATCGCCGTCATGTTCGGTCAGCAGTGGCATGGCGTCTCCGCAGGTTCGGCGAGTCGGGTCAGGGTTCGACAATCGGGCAGCGCCGGCAGTTCATGGCTATCGAGGTCGACGAACAGCACCGGCCGGAAAGGATGGCGCCGGTGGTAGATGGCTTCCACGGCGATCAGCGCATCGGCCTGACGCCGCGGCAGGCCGGCGAACAGGCGGTCGATCACCAGCAGTTCGGGCGGGCGCAGCAGGCAGCGGACAAAGCCTATCGTCCAGCGCTCGGTGCGTTCTATGTTCATCGGTCGTTCGCGGCCCAGCGCGGCGATGCGTTCAGGCGCCAGGCCGCACAGCTGCAGGGCCGCCTCCAGTTCGCGGTCCCAGTCGCGCACATCATCGGCATCGGCGTCATAACGCAGCGCCAGCGCGAAATTCTCGGCCACCGTCATGGCACCGAGGAGGCCGCCGCTGCCGGCCAGCACGCCGACGCCGGGGCAGCATTCCAGCGCCGCGACCACGCGCTGCGCTGCGGCGGCGTCGCCGGCAACCAGGCGATGGCGGCCGCCCTCGTCGAGGGGCAGCATCAGGCGCAAACAGCCGCCGGCGGACAGCGAGAGCCGGCGCTCCGCGACACTGGCCTGCAGGGCTTCAGCGGTCTTCATCCGAGGGCGTAGAGCAACACGGCAAAGGCGACGTCCACCATGAAGACGGCGATCAGCCCGGTACCCACGGCCTGAATCGCGGCGCCGGAAATCGCCTGCGTCGAACCTTTGCCGCTGCTGCCGTGGTGACAGGCGATGATGCCGACCGCAGCACCGGTCAGTGCGCTCTTGGCCAGGCTCAGCAAGGCCAGCCCGGGATCGGCGAAATCGAGGAAGCGTGCCGCCGTCTCGGCCAGCGGACGGCCCTCGAACAAGGCCGTGGCCAGCCAGCCGCTGCCGACGGCGAAGGCCTGAAAGCAGATGGTCACCGCCGGCAGGGCGATGATCAAACCGAAGATGCGCGGCAGCAGCAGGAAGTCCGCGGCGGGCACTCCAAGCCGGCGCAGGGTGACGAATTCGTCATGCAGGTTCATCACCGCGAGTTCGGAGGCAATGCCGGCGCTGCTGCGGGCCACCACCACCAGCGCCGACAGCAGCGGCGCCAGTTCGAAAAAGAGGCCGAGAAAAATCATGCGCTGCGTCAGATCGCTGTCGGCGCCGGTCAGTGCCGAGAGCTGGGTGGTCACTGCGGCGCCGGTCAGCAGCGCCAGTATGCCGATTACCGGCAGCGCGGTGACCCCGGCCCCGTAGATCTGGCGCTGCAGCTGGTCGCGCAGCAACGGTCGCCGCAGTTGGCGATGACGGCTGCCGGCGAACCAGGCCAGATGGAGATAGGCGCCGATGCGGCTGCCGGCTGCAGCTCTCACCTGACGTCCCCGCGCGGCGCCGTCAGCGGCGGGGTCCAGCCCCAGATACGGGGCATGCCGGCCGCCACGCTGCCGAGATCGACCATGCCGCCGGCGAAGCCCACGGCGGCGGCCACCTCCTCGGAGCAGATCACCGGCCGGCCGTATTCCTTGGTCATGGCCTCGAGGCGGCTGGCGATGCCGACAACGTCGCCTATCACCGAAAACTCGCGGCGCCGGCTCGAACCGATGTAGCCGGCGAGTACCTCGCCGCAGTGAATGCCGATGCCGACCTGCAGCGCTTCGATGCCCTCCGCCACGAGTGCGGCATTAAGCCCGTCGATGCGCAGCAGCAAGTCCTGGGCGGCTTCCAGCGCACTGCGCTGCGGCGCGGGCAGGGGCTGCGGCAGGCCGAAAGTCGCCATCAGGCCGTCGCCGACGTATTTTTCCACGGCGCCGCCGTTGCTCTGCACGGCCACGCTGGCTGCGGCGTGGAAACGGTTGAGCAGGCTGATCATGGCTTCGGGCGAGGACTGCGCGTTGCGCGCGGCGAAGCCGCGGATGCCGGCGAAAAGCAGCGTCACGCTCTGGCGCCGGCCGTTCTGCTCGACTTGCAGTTCGCCGCCGAGCAGGGCGCGCATCACCTGCGGGCTGACGTGGCCGGCGAACATGGTGCGCAAGGTCTGCTTTTCGTGAAAGCGGCGGATAAAGTCCCATGCCTGGCGCGCGGCGAAGGCCAACAGCGAAACGATGACGATGTTCGCCACCGGCAGATAGTTGCCATGCCAGAGCGCGAAGGTGGAGCCGGCGACGAACCCGCCGATGACGGCGGCCAGCACCATGACCTTGATCCAGCCGCCGCGGCCGAACCAGAGCAAGGCGGCCAGCCCGGCGAGGAACAGCGAGAGGCTCTCCGGCACGCGCTCGATCAGGCCGCGGCCGAGCAGCGAGCGCAGCGCCTGGATGTGCGCCACCGCGCCCGGCTCGGTGCGGCTGGCGGGTTCCCACGCGGCCAGCGGCACCGGCAGGCGATGGCGGGTTTCGGTCGGCAGCAGGTTGGCCACCACCACCGCACGGCCCTGGACCAGAGCGCGCAGCTTCGCCTCGTCGCCCTTGCGAACCCAATCCAGCACCGTGCCGACGGGGGTGTATTCGATGGCACTGCCGACGCTGTAATCGATCATGCCGGTCGGCGAGCCCTGGCGCCCCAGCTTTCGTGCCATCGCCAGGGCCAGCGGTTCCTGTTTGTCTTCGGAGCGGCAGCGCGTCTGGTTGATGCGGCGCACGGTACCGTCGCTATCCTCGCAGATGGCCAGCGAAGCCACGGCCCCCTCGCCGATGGCGGCCAGCAGTTCCGGCGAGACGGGGCGCAGCCGGCCGCCGATGCCGGGCGGCTGGCCCACCACCAGAGGCGCCGCGCCGCGCAGCCGGTAGATGCCGGAGAGCAGCGCGGAATCGATGTCCTTGACGAGAAAGTCGTAGGAGCGCAGCGGCAGCGGCAGCGCCAGCCCGACCACGGCCGGCTGGGCGGAGGAGAGGCCGGCCAGCAGCGCGCCAAGATGCATGTGCCAGAGTTCGGTCGGCTCGGGGATGGATTCGTAGGCAGCCTCATCGATGCCGATGACGACGACATCCTGGGCCAGCGGCGTCGGCGCGTTGGCGCGCAGCCAGCGCGCCTGGGCATCGTAGAGCGACTGGTCGGCGAAGCGCAGCGTGCGGGTGGACATCAGCCCCCAGGCCGCGACGCACACCAGCAGGAAGCCGATCAGAAGATCGCGTGAGATGCGAAACATGGGTTGATTATGTCATGCGGCAGGCGCGGTGTCGGCGCCGGTCGAGGGCGCGCTCGTCATCACTCCGGCATCGAAAAGGCATAACGGCGGATGGACATATCCCTGGATACCGACCCGCCCGAATCGGGCAGGCAGGGCGTTGACCGCCTGGGACGCCGCTTCGCGGGCAGGCAGGGCTCTGCCCGCCTGGGACGCCGCTTCGCGGGCAGGCGAAAAAAAGCCGCCGCGCGGAGGGCGGGCGGCTTTCGGCCGGGGCGGCGCCGCTTAGAGCGCGGCGGCGTTCTCGGCCAGGTATTTGGCGACGCCGGCAGTCGAGGCGTTCATGCCCTTCTTGCCCTTCTGCCAGCCGGCGGGACAAACCTCGCCGTGTTCTTCGGTGAATTGCAGGGCATCGACCATGCGCAGCATTTCGTCGATGTCGCGGCCCAACGGCAGGTTATTCACCACCTGGTGCTGCACCACGCCGGCCTTGTCGATCAGGAACGAACCGCGGAAAGCCACGCCGCCGGCAGCCTCGACGTCATAGGCCTGGCAGATGGCGTGGTTGATGTCGGCCACCAGGGGGTAGCCCACCTGACCGATGCCGCCATTGTTGATAGGGGTATTTTTCCAGGCCAGGTGGGTGAATTGGGAATCGATCGAGCAGCCGACGACTTCGACGCCGCGCTTCTTGAATTCGTCCAGGCGATGGTCGAAGGCAATCAGTTCCGAGGGACAGACAAAGGTGAAGTCGAGCGGGTAGAAGAACAGCACGACGTGCTTGCCCTTGAGCGAGGACAGCTTGAATTCCTTGATTTCATTGTTGCCGAAAACAGCATTTGCAGTGAAGTCGGGGGCGGGTTTGCCAACGAGTACGGCCATGGGGAACTCCTCAGATGGTGGTGGGATAAACTATCATTATGTAATGGCGACTTGCCGCAATTCAAGCGCGCCGCTGCAATTCGGACGCCGGACAGGCGCCGCAGCCCGCAGCCGCCGTGTGGCAGGGCTGACGGCAGGAGTCCGGCGCCGCCTCTGGCAACGCTTGTCACCCGTTTTCCGCCGCCGGTCGGCATACGCTGGCATTGCCGGCCGCATAATGCCAGTCTTCACTCTGAGGAGAACCCTGATGTCACATTCACTGCCATCCAAGCAATCCGGCAACCGCTGCCTGCCCCGCAAACTCGCGCGCGGATTCACGCTGATCGAACTGATGATCGTCGTCGCCATCATCGGGGTGCTGATGGCGATTGCCGTGCCGATGTACGGCGACTACGTCACCCGCGCCAGCATCAACGAAGCGGTCGCGGGCTTGTCCGACCTGCGGGTCAAGATGGAGCAGTTCTACCAGGACAATCGCACCTATGTCGGCACCTGCGTGGCGAATACCGTGACCGAGTTGCCCGCCAACACCAAGTATTTCGACTTTGCCTGCAGCAACCTGGCCGCCACCACCTATACGGTGACGGCTACCGGCAAGTCGAAGATGACCGGCTTCGTCTACACGGTCGATCAGGCCAACACGCGCGCCACCACCATCACCGGCGTTTCCGGCTGGACCATCAGCTGTCCGAGCACCTGGGTGACCAGCAAGGGGAGCTGCTGAGCATGAGGCGCGAGCGCGGGTTCAGCCTGATCGAAATGGTCGTGGCTCTGGTCATCGCCACCGTCCTGCTCGGGCTCGGCCTGAGCAGCTACCGCGCCTACATGGCCAACCAGAAGGTTCGCTCCAACGCCGAGCTTTTCATGATGGGCCTGCAGATGGCGCGGGCCGAGGCGGTCAAGCTCAACCAGCGGGTCGAGTTCGTCCTTACCAGCGACGCGCCGACCGCAGCCAGCGTGGACACCGCCACGACCAGCACCACAGGCAGCAACTGGATGGTGCGTGCCCTGGCGGCGGCGGGCAACAGCTTCATCGAAGGCAAATCGGGCACGGAAGGCGGCGGCACGCCCATCAGCGTCACCGGCAGTATTTCCAACGTGGTTTTCGACGGCTTCGGCATGCCGATCGGGCTCGCCGCGGTCGCCACCTTCACGTTTTCCAACCCGACGGCCGGCGAGTGCGCCACGGCGGGCGGCGGCGGCGGCCCGATCCACTGCCTCGAGGTGCGCCTCAGTCGCGGCGGCCAGGCCCGTATGTGCGACCCGGCCGTTGCCGTCACCGATACGCGGAGCTGCGGCATATGAAACATCGCCGGATACTGCGCGCCCAGCGCGGCATCTTTCTGCTCGAGGTGCTGATCGCCGTGGTCATTTTCGCCATCGGCATTCTGGCCATGATCTCGATGCAGGCGGTCACGATAGCAGCGCAGAACGACTCGCAGTACCGCGTCGAGGCGGAACACCTGATCGATGACCTCATCGCCCAGATCCGCATCGGCGTCACCCATGACAGCAACACCGGCAACGTCGATGCCGCCAGCTTCGCCGCCTTCGCCCACCGCCCCACGGGGACCACCTGCAACTACTCGCTCCCGGCGTCGGCCAGCGCCGTCGTCACCAGCTGGATCAACACCGTGCGCGGACTGGACAGCGGCGGCACTGCGCTTGCCGGCAAGGGCCTGCCGGGCGTCACCGATGCGCGGATACAGATACTCGCCGACAATTCGACCGCCGGCATCAACCAGGTGCGCATCACCCTCTGCTGGCAAGGGGCGAATGACAAGGCGGCGCACCGCCACTCCGTGGTGGCCTACATTGACTGAGCGCGCTGCATCTGTCAGGCACTGCCGGGGCCGCCGCAAGTCTGCAGCAGGCTTTTCCCTGGTCGAAGTCCTCATCGGCACGCTGCTGTCGATGGTCACCTTCCTGATCATGTTCCAGATGTTCGACAGCTGGGACAAGAACCGGCGGTCCACCTCCGCCGGCGGCGGCGCCGCCGTCACCGGGGCGCTGGCCCTGTTCAGACTCGAGCGCGACCTGCGCCTTGCCGGTTTTGGTTTCGGCAATGCCGTCGAACTCGGCTGCACGGTCAACGCCTACGATGCGACGCGGGCGAATGAGGCCGCATCCTCATCCGGCGCGGTTTCAGCCACCTCGACCCATGCGTTTTCCTTCCCGTTGGTGCCGTTCCAGATTTACGGCGGCACCGCCGCGGCCGGCTCGCCGCAGCAGATCGCTACGCTGTACGGCAGCTCCGAAGCCAGCCAGGCCACCCGCTTCGCCGCCACTGCGGCCGCAGGCGCGCAGCCCTACACCGACGCCACGACCACCAGCACCCAGATGGACGTCGGCGCCCTCGGCAACATTCAGCAAGGCGATCTGGTCATCATGGCCCAGGAAACCACGCCCTATCTCTGCGACCTGATGGAGGTGACCAACAACGGCCTTGCCGGCGGCCGCATCTTCGAACACAAGGACAGCACCCAGGGCGATTATTGCCATTTCTACACCGACACCCATACCCCCCCCTGCGCGCTGCCGAATACCAACCTGAGCACCAACACGACCCCCCGCTTCAACAACCCGGGCTTCGCCGGTCCCACCCCCACCGGTCGCATCTATGTGCTGGGGCCCCGCCCTCAGCGCCGCGTCTGGCAGATCCGCAACGGCCGCACCCTGGCGTTTGCCAATGACCTGCCGACCTACACCGTTTCCAGCGCCGGCGTCGTCACGGCGGAAGCCGTCAATGAGTTCACCGATGTCGCCGACAACATAATCAACCTCCAGGCACAGTACGTTTTCTCGAGTACTGCGCCGGCTGCCTGCACCGCCAGCGCCACCTGGCGCACGGACACACCTTCGGCGGCTTGCCAGGGCTCCGTCTGGGCGGTGCGTATCGCTCTGCTGGCGCGCAGCGACCAGTTCGAAAAGACCTGGGGCGTGCCGGTCGACGCCACCGGCTTTGCCGTCGCGCCGCGCTGGTCGGGCGGCAGCTTCGGCATGAGCAACCTGAATACCGTCCTCAATGCCGACGGCAGCGTCAGCAGCAGCGACTGCACCCCCGCGCGGGACTGCTTTACCACCACCACACTCGCCACCCAGTCCAAGGATCCGAAAGACTGGCGGCATTACCGCTACCGGGTGCTTGAGTCCATCGTTCCGCTGAAGAACGTCATGTGGGGCTCACGCTGATGGCCATTGCACAGAAAGCCCCGGCCTTTTCTGCCGCCTCAAGACCGGCGTCGCCACGCGGCCAGCGCGGGGTGGTCCTCATCATCGCCCTGGTGATGATGATCACCATCACCTTCGCCGGCCTCGCCCTGTTCCGCCAGGTCGGTCTGGGTGCGGTCATCATCGGCAATCTGGCGTTCAAGCAGGGCGCCACCAGCGCGGCCGACCGCGGCGTGGAACAGGCCCGCGCCTGGCTCATCAACCCCAACCTGGCCTCGATTGCGGTACTGCAAGGGGATACGGTATCAGGCATCAAGGGCTATTACGCCGCCTCCTGCTACACCGCCAGCGACCCCTGGGGTACCGGTGTGCCCACCCGCACCGACCTCAACTCCAGCTGCCGCCTGAGGGTGGTCGGCGGCACGATGCAGACCTTCGATCCGCTGGCCTATACCTGGAACGACAACACCTCGACCCTCGCCCTCGGCCCCGATACCGATGCCAATGGCCTCGATTCCGCCGGCAATACCGTGCGCTACGTCATACACCGCCTGTGCAACATG
>CAINHS010000004.1 GCA_903848955.1 uncultured beta proteobacterium | reverse complement strand
CAGTCAAACGGATCGACCGCTGGACCCCTGCTGTCGCCGAGCCTGTCGGTGGAGGCCTCGAAATCACGCCGGCGAGCGATCCGTTCAAAGCCGCAATTGACGACAAACTTGTCGTCCTCGTCACCGAAAACAGGAAACCGAAATCCGGCGTTGCGGTTGCCTATGAGGGCGATACCCGCGGCACCACGGGCAACGACGGCAAGATTGCGATCCGCATCCGCCATGGCGCGATGCAACTCATTTCCGCCAGTGTCGAGACGCCGCTTGCTGACGGCAAAGCCGATACCGTGATCCGTGCCAGCACCTTGCAATTCGAATTGCCGAAGTGATGCGACGCCACCTCCTCGTCCTTGGATTCCTTGTCACGGGCTGTGTTGCGGCCACCGCCCATGAGGTTCATCACAGTATCGAAGCCACGACTGCGGTGGCCCTGCGCCTGAGCTATGCCGATGGCAAACCCTTCGCCTTTGAGGCCTTCGAAGCCTATGCGGACGGCAAAGAGATTCCGGCCCAGGTCGGTCGCACCGACGACCAGGGGCGCGCCGTGTTTGTGCCGGGAGCGGTGAAACACTGGCGGGTGAAGGCCTTTTCCGCGGACGGCCACGGTATCGACCTGCGCTTCGAAGTGCCGGCCGCTGCCGTGTCGCAGAGCGCGCCGGCCGGCGCATCGGGCGACGGCCCCAACCGCGCCAGCCTGCTGCTGTTCGGACTCTCCTTGCTGCTGAGCGGCTTCGGCCTCTATCAACTGCGGCTGCGAAAAAAGCCATGAAGGGCGGGCAATTCCGCTTCGCCGCGTGCCTGCTGCTGCTTTGCGGCGCGCCGGCCATGGCCCATCACGGCGTTGCCGGAGTGGGCGCTGCCGCCCTGGAAGGGCCGGGCGCGCCGGTGGAGTCAGCCGGTTCGGCAGTATTGCCGGAGGGCAAAACGCTGCTGTATGCCAAGCTCGATTATGCGAAGTTCAAGTCCGTGAATCCTGCTGATACCGAGGCAGACAGCAACCAGTTCTGGATGGCCGGCCTCGGTCACGGCTTCACGCCCTGGCTCTCGGCTTACGTCTTCGCGCCCTACAACCGCAAGATCGATTCCGCCGAACCCGCCGGCGCGGCAACTCCGCAATTCGACACCCGGGGCTGGGCCGATCCCTCTGTCATGGCTCAGCTCGGATTCAAGTACGACCAGGGTTTCAAACTGGTTCCCGCCAACGAGAGTCTGGACGATCTCGAGGATTGGCATTTCACGCTATTCGGCGGCTTTTCGATACCGCACGGCAAGCCGGATCTGAAAGACAGGAACGGTGACATCCATCCCGCCAAATCCACCGGCTTCGGCACGTCCGACCGCTCGCTGGGGCTTACCGCGACCAGGATGCTGTCAAAAAACCTCACCTTCAACAGCGAACTGTCCGGCATTCGCTTTCGCAGCTACCGCTACCAGGCCGATACAAGCTATCCGACAGGGCGGGATTTCCGCTTCGGCGCGGAAGACCGGCTCAATCTTGCGCTGGCCTATCGTTTCCATACCAACGTAGCGCAAAAGTTCCGCGCCGATTTCTCGCTCGAAGCGCAGTTTCTAAGACTTCAGCCGGATGCCGCGAACGGTCTTGCCGACCCCGATTCAGGTGGCCGTGTGGCGTACCTGCTGCCGGGAATTCGGCTCTACCAGGACAACATGAGTTTTGCCTTCGGCATAAAGACGCCGGTGTGGAAGAAGCTCAACCAAGCAAGCGGCTTGCAACAAGGCAGCGAAGGCACGGAAAAGTACCGCCTGATCTTCTCCGTTTCGTCGCTTTTCTGACATGCATATCCCGGACGGTTTCCTCTCGCCGCAAACCTACCTGCCCGCCTATGCCGTCGCCGTGGGCGCCTGGTCCTGGGCGGCCCGGGGGCTGCGGCAAAGCCTCGACGAAACCACGGTACCGCGCCTGGCCATGCTGACGGCATTGGCGTACGGCATGGGGCTGGTGATGCTGCCGATTCCGGGCGGGACCTCCGGCCATGCGCTCGGCGTCGCCATGCTGGCATTGATCTTCGGCGTGCGTTCCGCCTTCGTCGCCTACAGCCTGGTGCTGCTGCTGCAGTCGCTGCTGTTCGGCGCCGGCGGCATCACGGCGCTGGCCATCAATGCGCTGGCGCTGGGGCTGGCGGGTGCCGCCACGGCGGTGGCGGCGCGGCATCTGCTGCGCGGTTTCGGCGACACCCTGTCGGTCGCCGTGGCGGCATGGCTGTCGGTCGTCGTGCCCGGCATCATCGTCGCCGTGGCGCTGGGCATCCAGCCATTGATCGCCCACCGGGACGACGGCACGCCGCTGTTCTTTCCGTTCGGGCTGGACATCAGCCTGCCGGCGATAGTCCTGCCGCACATGCTCATCGGCGTCGGCGAAGCCGTGCTGACGGTGCTGGTCTGGCGCTACGCCAAGGCACGCAAATGGAGTCTGCGGTGACCCCCCGCGCCTGGCTGGTGCTGTACCTGGCCGCGGTGGTTGCCATCACCTTCATCCATTCGCCGGGAGTGCTGGCGGCGCTGCTGCTGATCGCCATCGCCGCATCCGCGCGCTTGCGCTGGAAACTGCTGCGCCGTGCGCTCCTTGCCATCCTTGCCTACAACCTGGCGCTCAGTGCCGGCTATGCCGGCCTGGCCCTCTGGCAGGGCAATTTCGTCGCCGACTACCTGCTGCTGGTCAACCTGCGCGTGTTGCTGCTGGCATACATCGGCTTCTGGTTCGTCGCTGCAGTCGATCTGCTCGGCGCCTTGTCGGGCTGGCCGCTGGCGACACTGCTGGCGACCCTGTGCATCGGCCAGATCAAGACCTTCGAGCGCATCCTGCGCGATTTCCGGCTGGCATTCGCGAGCCGGAACCTGGTGCGACCGACGCTGACCGACCGCAGCCGCCATGCCGCAGCGCAGGCGCAGACGCTGCTCGACAAGTCGCTGGCCTCGGCCGGCGAGGCGGCGCTGGCGATGCGGTCGCGTGGAGCTTTCGATGATTGAACTGCGCGATGTCACGTTCCGCTGGCCTGGCGAAGCCGTGCTCCTGCAGCACATTTCGCTGCATGTCCGGCGCGGCGAAAAACTCGTCCTGCTGGGCGCCAACGGCTGCGGCAAATCGACCCTGCTCAAGCTCATGAACGGCCTGCTCGAACCTGAGCAGGGAAGCGTTCTGTGGCAGGGCGAGCCGGTCACCCGCGCGGCGCTGCGGCAGAAGCAACGGGCCGTGGCCTTCCGCCGCAACTGTGTGCTGCTGTTCCAGCATCCCGAGGCGATGCTGTTCAACCCCACCGTGCGCGATGAACTGGCCTACGGTCCGCGCCAGCTCGGCCTGCCGGACGTAGATGCCCGCGTCGGCAAATGGGCCGATGAACTGGGTCTCACGCCCTTGCTCGACAAGCCGCCTTTCCTGCTCTCGGGGGGGCAGAAACAGAAACTGGCGCTGGGCTGCCTGCTGGCACTCGACCCCGAACTGTTCCTGCTTGACGAGCCCACGGCCAGCCTCGATCCGGCCACCGTCGGCTGGCTGGTCGATACCCTGGTCGAGTCCGACAAGACCATGGTCATCGCCACGCACAACCTCTCGCTGGCGGCAGAACTCGGCGAGCGCTGCATCGTGCTTGGATTGCAGGGACAGATACTCTTCGACGGCCCGCTGCGCATGGCACTTTCCGGCGTCAGTCTGCTGGAAAGTGCCGGCTTGACGCATCGCCACAAACATCGCCACGGCAAGCTCGCGCATGCCCACGTCCACGCCCATGACTGGGACTGAGCGCGGGCGGCCGGCACCGGCAACTCAGGCCGTCAGCCGGCGGTAGATCTCCGCAATCTTCTGCGGCAGCTTCTTCGCATCGTCGATGACGGAGTAATGCGCCGGGCCATAGAGTTGCGGCAGATAGTCGGCGCCGTGTCTATCGATGGTCACGCAATAACTGCGGATGCCCTTCTCACGCGCTTCGAGCAAGGCACGACGGGTGTCCTCGATGCCGTAGCGGCCGCGGTACTCGTCGCCGTAGTCGTCAGGCCTGCCGTCGGAGAGCGTCACCAGCAATTTGTGGCGGGTGTTCTGGCGGGCGAGCAGGCCGGAGAGGTGGCGCACCGCGACGCCCATGCGGGTGTAGTCGCGGGCTTCGATGCCGGCGATGCGGCGGCGGGTGGCGGCGTCATAGCGGTCGGCGAAATGCTTGATGCGGTAGATGTCGCAGTGCGTGCGCGTCCAGCCCGAAAAACCGTAGATGGCGTAGCTGTCGCCCAGAGCCTCGATGGCCTCGCACAGCAGCACCAGCGATTCGCGCTCGGCATCATTGACCCAGCCCTTGGTCGAACCGCTCATGTCGACCATGAACATCACCGCCAGCGAACGCTCGACGCGACGACGGTGGATGAACAGGCGCGGCGAGGGTTCGGCGCCGCTCTTGCGGTCGGCACGGGCGTCGACCTGCGCATCGAGATCGATTTCCTCGCCGTCGAGCTGGCGCCGCTGCGGCTTGTCTTCGCCGCGCAGGGCCTCGAAACGGCGCCGGATGCTGCGGATCAGGTGGGCATGGCGGCGGCGCACTTCATCGACCCATTCATGGTCGCCGGCCGGTGCCTCCACTTCGTACAGATGACACCAGTCGCGCCGCCATGCGGCACGCCGGTAATCCCATTCATCATAGAAGGCATCGGGCCGGGTGGTGCCGGCCGCTGCCGCTTCATCGGCTTCGGCACCGGCGACCGGCTGCCAGGCGCCGGGGCCGGCCGCGTGCAGGGCCTCGGGCGGAATCTCGCCGAGATCCTGCAGCAGCGATTTCGCCGCAGCGCGGGCGTCGGGCGGCAGGACCACCAGATCCGCCTGCGGATCGGCCAGCTGCACCTCGCCATCCGCCGCCAGCAGCGGGTAATCCGGATTCCCGGTGCGGCCGCCTGCCTTCGCATCGAGCGCACGCAGCACATTGAGGGCGCGCCGCAGCGTCGCCGTTTCGCGCCTGATGCGCGCCGCACGCAGGCGCCGTGCGGCCACCGGGTCCATGCCGGTGACATGAGAAAAAGCCGGCGTGGCGCCGGCACCGGCCAGGCGCTGCGCCGCCATGCAGGCGAGGCTGTCGGCCACCGTGGCATCCGGCTGCGCCAGGCGCGCCGCTGCTTCCTTAAGCCCGGCAGGCCAGGGCCCGCGCAAGCCGGTGATCTCCATGGCGAGACCGGGCAGTTCAAGTGCGATGCAGGCTTCGAGACGCATGGCTTCGAACAGGGCGAACCAGCCCAGACCACGCTCGCGGTCCGGCCACAGTTCGAGTTCCGGCTCGGGGTCGAGCGCGAAGCTGCCGTAGCGCGTCTGCGCCCACAGCAGCGCGGCCATGGCCTTGTAGAGGCTGCGGTTGCCGGCGGCGTCGCCCGCCAAGTCGAGCCGTTGCGGCAGCCACAGCGTTTCGGTATCGGTCCAGGCGGCTTCGCCGGCGGCGAGCTTGAGCGGCCGGCCGTCCAGTGCCTGCAGAAAGCGCGACAGGCGGCCCTCGACGGCGGCGAAGGCCACGCTGTGCGCAGCCGGCGCGCAGTCTGTCGCGGCAAAACCGGTCAGGGCCGTGCGCGCCGCAGCCAGCCCGCCGCGATCATAGGCATCGAGCCCGGCGCGCGCCCAGTCGTCGAGCCGGACGCCGAGGCCGGCGGCCTGCGCCGCCGCCAGCGAAGCCAGCAACCAGCCCAGATCATCCGAGGTCTGCGCGGCGACGCCGGCCCAGTGCAGCACGCGCTCCTGTATCTGGCGTGGCAGCGCTTCCAGCAGCGCCGCCGGCTGCGCTGCCGAACGCTGGCGCAAGGCCAGCAACAGCAGCTCGTCAAGCCGTTTCTCGAGTTCGTGAGCGAAGAGTTTCCGTTCCGGCATGAAGAGGCAACCTGAAAACCTTGTTTAGCCACAGAGGACTCAGAGATCACAGAGTGAAAACCACAGCTTCGATCTTTGCTCAAGATTAGCCGGAGGCCGTGTGCCAACAGGCCGAAGACCCGGGCCTTCTCTGTGATCTCTGTGTCCTCTGTGGCTGAAAATTTGTGGTTCTTTGCTTCAGAAAACGGCGCGTATCAGATCGTCCAGCGCATCGCGGGTGTCGGCCTCATCGGCCAGCGGCCGGGCGATGGCGGCGGTACAGGCGGTCAGCGGTGCCATGCCGGCGGCAATCAGCTGTGCGGCGTGCACCAGCAGGCGCGTGCCGGCGCCTTCGTCCAGCCCGGCGCCTTTCAGCTTGCGCGTCAGGCTGCCCAGCTTGACCAGCAGCCTCGCCGTATCGGCATCGACGCCGCCTTCATGGGCGACGATGCGCGCCTCGGTCTCAGCTTCCGGATAGTCGAAATCCAGCGCCACGAAGCGCTGCCGCGTGCTCGGCTTCATCTCCTTGAGCACGCTCTGATAGCCGGGATTGTAGGAAATCACCAGCATGAAGTCGGGCGGCGCCACCAGGTACTCGCCACGTTTTTCGACCGGCAGGGCGCGGCGCGAATCGGTGAGCGGATGGATCACCACGCTGGTGTCCTTGCGCGCTTCGACGATCTCGTCGAGGTAGCAGATGGCGCCGGCACGCACCGCCGCGGTGAGCGGACCATCCATCCAGACGGTTTCGTCGCCGACGATGAGATAGCGCCCGACCAGGTCGGAGGTGGTCAGGTCGTCGTGGCAGGCCACCGTCACCAGCGGCCGCTTCAGCCGCCACGCCATGTGCTCGACAAAACGCGTCTTGCCGCAGCCGGTGGGGCCTTTCAGCATCACCGGCAGGCAGCGACCGGCAGCGGCCTCGAATACCGCGACTTCCTCGCCGGTGGCGTGGTAGTAGGGTTCGCTGGCGAGGCTCAACAGCGGCGTGGCCAGGGCGCGGACATCGGCCCGGGCGGATTGTTTGGGTGCGGTCATGGATGTCAGCGCCTACTTCTGCTTCTCTTCCTTGGCCAGTTTGGCTTCGTCCGCCATGCGCTTCTTCATCTCGCGCAAGCGCGAATCCACCTGGGACTGCTCGTAGAAATTGCCGTCGCCGGCCTTCTGCGCCAACTCCAATTGGTCCACCGCCGCCGGCACCTGTCCTTGCAGGGCATAGGCTTCAGCCTGGGCGCGATGCTGTTGCAGGCGCTTGCCGAGCAGGGCGTAGGTCTTCGCCTGCAGGGCATGCATGCGGGCATCGGACGGGTGGCTCAGCAGGTCGTCTTCGGTAACCTTGATGGCTTCCTGCGGCAGCCGGGCCTCCAGCAGCGACGTCACCAGGCCGTAGGTGATGGCGCGCTCCTGCGGGAAGCGCGGCTGCGCGGCACGCAGCAGCTTCACCGCCAGCGGCGCCTGTCCCTGCTTCAGGCGCAGTTGTGCGGCGAAGGTCTCGATCATCGGCGACACCGCTTTCAGGCGCCGCAACTGGCTCAGCTCGCGGTCCGCCGCGTCCGGATCGCCGTCGCGCACGCGGGCCAGCGCCAGGCCATAGCGCATGGCCGCTTCACTGCCGGCAAAGCTGCGGTCCTTGAGCCGGGTCTCGAACTCCGTCACCGCATCGCGCGACGTACCCTCCTCGGCGCGCAGCTTGGCGCGAACCAGTTCGAATTCGAGGGAATCCGTCACCTGCTTGTAGGGCCGGCCCTGGATCCGGTTGCCCATGTCGGCGAGGCGTTCGGTGGTCAAGGGGTGGGTCCGCAAATAGCCGGGGGCATTGTTCTCGTAGAGGCGACCGAACTTCTGCAGGCGGTCGAAAAAACCGCTCATGCCGCGAATGTCAAAACCCGAGCGCTCGAGCAGGCCCAGACCGATGCGATCCGCCTCGCGTTCGAAATCGCGCGAGTAGTTCAGCTGGTTCTGAATCGCCGCCCCCTGCCCCGCCATCGCCGCGCCCATCGCCAGATCGGGACTGCTGCGCGCGGCAAGAATCGCCACCGCCAGGGCCAGCAGACTGGTCACCTGGCCCTGGCCCGACTTGTTCATCAGCCGCGCCATGTGGTGCTGGGTCACATGGGAAATTTCGTGCGCCAGCACCGAGGCCAGTTCCGATTCCGAACTGGCGGCGAGAATCAATCCGCTATGCACGCCGATATATCCGCCCGGCATGGCGAAGGCATTGAGCGTGGAATCGCGCAGCGCAAAGAACTCGAATTCCTGCCGCGATTCCTCGCTCTGCGCCGAGAGCCGGTTGCCCAGCCGGTTGAGATAAGAACTGATCTCGGGATCATCGATCCAGGCCGGATCGCGGCGGATTTCGAGCATCACCGATTCGCCGATGCGGCGTTCCATCGCCGGCGAGAACTCGGCTTGCGCCGCTTCGCCGAGATCGGGCAAGCCTTCCGCCACCGACAGCGGCGGCGCCGAAAACATGCCGAAACCAAGGATTAGCGCGCTGGCAAGCGGATGCAATTTCATATCGCTATGATAGCGGCTTCGCAGAAACCAGTTGTGACAGCATATTTCATGAACCCACCCGACAAGCCCCCCCACGCATCGCTCACCCACTTCGACGCCACCGGCCAGGCGCACATGGTCGACGTCGGCGCCAAAACCGAAACCGCTCGCGTGGCGCGGGCGCAGGGCCACATCCGCATGGCGCCGGCGACCTTCGAACTGATCGCCACCGGTTCCGCCAAGAAGGGCGACGTGCTGGGCATCGCACGCATCGCCGCGATCCAGGGCGCCAAACGCAGTTCCGACCTGATCCCGCTGTGCCATCCGCTGGCGCTGACCCGCGTCGCCGCCGAATTCACGCTCGACCCTGCCCTGCATCGGGTGGCGCTCGAGGTCACGGCAGAAACCGTCGGCCGCACCGGCGTCGAAATGGAAGCACTGACCGCCGTTGCCGTCGGCCTGCTCACCATCTATGACATGTGCAAGGCAGTGGACCGCGGCATGGTCATCGAGGACATCCGTCTGCTGGAGAAGGCAGGCGGCAAGTCGGGGCACTGGCTTGCCAACGCGGACGAGTAGCGGGAAGCCGGCCGCCGTCTATTCGTAGCGAACCTCGATGATATCGATTTCGCGCCAGCCGCCGGGGCTGTCGAAACGCACCGTGTCGCCTTCGCGGGCCTTGAGCAGAGCGCGTGCCAACGGCGAAATCCAGCTGATGCGGCCTTCCTGCGCGTTGGCCTCGTCGATGCCGACGATCTGGTAGGTCTCCTCCGCGCCGTCACCGTCGCAGACCGTGACCGTGGCGGCGAAGAAGACCTGGTCGCAGTTCTGCTGTTCGGCCGGATCGACGATCACCGCCGACTCCAGGCGCTTGGCCAGAAAGCGGATGCGACGGTCGATTTCGCGCAGCCGCTTCTTGCCGTAGATGTAGTCGCCGTTTTCCGAGCGGTCGCCGTTGCCGGCCGCCCACGACACCACCTGCACCATGGCGGGACGCTCGACCTTGACCAGATGCTCGAACTCGGTACGCAACTGGCCATGACCGCGCACCGTCATGTAGTTCCGCGTACCGTCCGGGACCGCCGACTCCTGTACCTCATCCTCGTCGGCATCGTCGTCCGGTTCCTTGACAAAAGCCTTGTTCATCTTGTGGAAATCGCCGCCAAATTTAAATGCTAGCATCCAATCCCTCATGAATACATCGACACCGCCGCCGCGCTCGCTTGCCACCGTGCTCACCTATGCCGCGCTGATCGTCTGCGTGGCGATGGGCATACGCCATACCTTCGGCCTGTTCCTGACGCCGATGAGCATGGAGCACCAATGGAGCCGCGAAGTCTTTTCCTTCGCCCTGGCGCTGCAAAACCTGATGTGGGGCGCCTCGCAGCCCTTTGCCGGCTGGCTCGCCGACCGCTTCGGCGCGCGCCGCGTACTGTGGAGCGCCAGCGTGCTGTATGCGCTGGGTCTGCTCGGCATGGCCTGGGCCGCCACCGGCAGCGGGCTGGCCGCCACCGCCGGACTGATGATAGGCGCGGCGCAAAGCGGCTGCACCTACAGCGTGGTATTCGCCGCCATGGGCCGGCTGGTGCCCGACGCCAGGCGCGGCTGGGCGATGGGCGTGGTCGCCGCCGCCGGCTCCTTCGGCCAGTTCCTCATGATCCCGGTAGCATCCGGCCTGATCGGCGGCCTCGGATGGTTCGGCACGCTGCTGGTGTTCGCCGGCGGCGCCTTGCTCATCATTCCCCTCGGCGGCGCCTTGACCCGGGGGCTCGCCGCGGGTGCCGCCGGCATCGGCCAGACGGCGCGCGAGGCGCTGGGCGAAGCCATGAGCGAGAAGAGTTTCGTGCTGCTGCTCGGCGGCTATTTCGTCTGCGGCTTTCAGGTGGTGTTCATCGGCGTGCATTTCCCCAGCTACCTGATCGACAAGGGCATGGACGCCGCAACGGGCATGACCGCCCTGGCGCTGATCGGCCTGTTCAACGTCTTCGGCAGCTACAGCGCCGGCCATCTGGGCGGGCGCTGGCCCAAGCGTCACGTGCTGGCCGCCATCTACGCCTCGCGCAGCCTGGTCATCGGCCTGTTTCTCTGGGCGCCGCTGACGGCCGCCAGCGTCTATCTGTTCTCTGCGGCGATGGGCCTGCTGTGGCTTTCCACCGTGCCGCTGACCAACGCCATCGTCGCCCAGGTGTTCGGCGTGAGATTCCTCGGCATGCTCTCCGGGCTGGTCTTCTTCAGCCACCAGGTCGGCAGCTTCCTCGGCGTCTGGCTCGGCGGCAAACTGTTCGACCTCACCGGCAAATACGACGCGGTGTGGGGCATCTGCATCCTGCTTGGGATCCTGTCGGCGTTGATCCACCTGCCGATCGACGAACGCAGCCTCGAGGCCCGGCGCCTGGTTGCGACTGGCTGAGTCTTGGTTTCGGCATAACGTGTGTTTTGGCAGGCATTAGCCTGCACTGAAACAAGAGGTTCTCAAGGTTTATCGAACCAGCCTCCAAAAGTCGGCGCTTGCCGGCCCGCAAAGCGGAATTCGCCTGCCCGCGAAGGGGGAGTCCAGGCGGGCAAAGCCCGGCCCCCGAAGGGGAATCCCCGTCACGCAGGGCGAAGGCAGATAGAGTCCGGAACGGCGATGCAGACGACGATATCGCACTTGCTAACTAGTCATTTTAATGAAACAATTCTACGCAAGATGACCAACATAGGTGCTGCGATGAAAACTGCAACCGTTGCCCACGCAAAATCACACTTGTCGAATCTCCTTGCCACAGTGGAAGCCGGCGAAGAAATTGTCATCACCCGACGTGGCAAACCGGTAGCACGGGTAATCCCGGAACCGGTTGCACGAGGGAGGTTCGACTGGAAATCCCTGCGCGCCTATATCAACGAAAGCCCCGCGCACAACGGCTTGACCGTGGAGGATATGCGGCAACAGGACATCCTGTGATCTACATCGACACGTCAGTGCTAGGCGCCATCTTCTTTCGCGAAACCGGAGCGGAAGATCTTCTCGACCGACTGGAAGTATCCTCCAATCACGGATTGCGAATTTCCGCCTGGTCGCCCACCGAATTGGCGAGCGTTGGCGCCATCAAGCAACGGATGGGATTCATCGACGCCATGACCCGCCAGCACGCTATGGCGACATTTCAGCGCTTCGCCTCGGACAACCTGCAATTGACTGAAGTCGATCCGGCCGATTTCAGAGAGGCCGCGACGATTATCGACCGCAGCATCAATCTCAGGGCCGGTGATGCGCTTCACTTGGCGATTGCCCGACGACTCGACTGTACCCTTCTGACGCTGGACAAGCGGCAAGCCGACGCCGCCCGTGGTGTCGGGCTCAAACTCGCCTGATCCACCCTCCGCAACTCAGGCCCGCCCTGCTACGCTTCGTTTTCCCGCCCGTCGCAGGCAGATCAATAGTCGGCGGTGGCGGTACGGCGAATCGCCGGCGCATTGCCGCCGGGAACAAATAGCCCGTCCTTCGAGCCGCATCCTCCTTGTTAGCGTTTTGCCCAAGGCCTAAAGTTTCCCCGCCGCGCTCCGATAATGAACTTGTCGGCAGTACAAAGCCGCTCAAGAAACCCGTCGGAGATAGCCATTCAGGCACATCCGATTAGGCTAACCCTCTGAAAGGAGTATCAAAATGCCCTCCGTCATCAATACCAACATTGCCTCACTGAATGCCCAGCGCAACCTCGGCGTTTCGCAATCGGCGCTGGCCACCTCGCTGCAACGACTGTCCTCCGGCCTGCGCATCAACAGCGCCAAGGACGACGCTGCCGGCATGGCGATTGCCGACCGCATGAGTTCGCAGATTCGTGGCCTGAACCAGGCCGCGCGCAATGCCAACGACGGCGTTTCACTGTCGCAGACGGCCGAAGGCGGCCTCAGTACCGCCACCGATCTGCTGCAGCGTCTGCGCGAACTGGCTGTTCAATCGGCCAACTCGACCAATTCCGCCGCCGACCGCGCCTCGCTGCAATCGGAAGCCGCGCAAATCAAGGATGAAATCGACCGCGTGGCCAAGACCACCAACTTCAACGGCATCAATTTACTGGACGGATCATTTACGGCACAAACCTTCCAGGTCGGCGCCAACAGCACGAGTGGCGACCGCATCCAGATCACTGCAATTGCCAACATGCAAACATCGAGCCTGGGCACCGGGGTCGTCGGATCGTCATCGGTGACCGGCGCCGGCATGGTAACGACCGCTTTGACCTCCGGCGATTTAACCTTGAACGGCATTCAGGTGGGTTCGTCAAATGCGGGTAGCGGTGCAGGCCAAACCGCCAGCAGCGCCTGGTCGATTGCTCAGGCAATCAACCTGGTTGGTGGGCTATCCGGTGTCACGGCGACGGCCACCGCTGCCGTTGCCACGGAAATGACGGTCACAGGTCTTGCGGCCACAGCGGCTGTGGATATCGATGCCAACGCCTTCACCGTCAATGGCGTCGGCGTCGGCAAGATTTTCGCCGGTACGATATATGATTCGACGACCGTCCCCCCAACGGCGGGCGGCCTGAGCGCTGTTATCGACCAGGGCGCCAAAGTGGCCGAGGCGATCAACAAGGTTACGGATCAGACCGGCGTGCGGGCGTCGGTCGATGAAGCCGGCCTGGTCACGCTGACCTCGCTGACCGGTAAAAATATTGATCTTCGAGCCACCAATAGCAACGGTACCTTTGACGCCGCCGCTCTGCTGGCCGATACCGGGCTAACCTTTGCGGAGTCCAGTGATGCGGCGGATGTCGGAATTCAAGTTACTCTCACTGGCCCCACCGCAGGCGCTTATACCGCCGACTCGATGCGGATCAATGGTGTTTCCGTCGGTGCGGTCGCCGATGGCGGTACCGTTCAGGGCGAAGGTGCCAACGTCGCCGCCGCGATCAATCTGGTCGAGAACAGGACGGGTGTTCACGCGATGGCCGATTCCCTTACCGGCGCATTGACGCTGACAGCGGCCGATGGCCGCAATATCTTCCTGCAGGACGGCGTTGCAGGCGACGGCACTGTGGTGCTTCTGACCGGCATCGACGTCACCGCCAATCCGATTAATGCCACTGCGGGGGACGGCATCTATTCCGGGACGGTGACCTTGCAGAGCTCCAACGTCAATGGCATCGCGATCGGTGGCCTTAATGATGCATATGCCGGGCTGCAAGCCTACGAAGGGCAAGTTGCTGCGGATACATCGATCTCCAGCGCGCTAAGCTCGGTCGATATCAGCACCGCCAACGGCGCAGTGGCCGCTCTGGCGACGATCGACAAAGCATTAGCGCAGGTCGACTCGGCACGTGGCGCCATGGGTGCCTTGCAAAACCGCTTCGAAGGCGTGGTGTCCAACCTGGCTGTGACGTCAAACAACCTGTCTTCCGCGCGCAGCCGGATTCAGGATACCGACTTCGCGGCAGAAACCGCAGCACTGACCCGCAACCAGATTCTGCAACAGGCGGGTACGGCGATGCTGGCGCAGGCCAACCAGCTGCCGCAGCTGGTGCTCTCGCTGCTGAAGTAAAGGGCTGACGCGGATGGAGCCGTGAGGCTCCATCCCGTCGCGAGCTAAATCAAAGCAAGGAGTCGAATGATGAACGTTTCGATACCAGCGACATTGCCGGGGGGGAGCAATCCTCCTGCTGCAGGGTCGGTGGGTGCAGGGGCCGCAGCGGCAGCAATGCCGCAACCGGCCGCGGCGACCGCCAGCCAGCCGGCGGTCGCGACTCCCTCGCCCCAGCTCAGCAGCGAACAGGTGCAACAGGCGATGGAAAAAATCAAAGTCGCCATTGCACCCGTAGCCCAGGGTTTGCAGTTTTCCATGGACGAAGCATCCGGTCGCACGGTGATCACGGTGGTGGATAGCTCCACCAAGGAAATCATCCGCCAGATCCCCGGCGAAGAAGTACTCCGGATGGCTCAGGAACTGGACCGAATGCAAGGTGTGCTGTTGCGCCAGAAGGCGTAGGAATACCGCCGCAAACAGGTGCGCCCTCACCGGCGTACCTGCCAAAAGCCCGCCGTGTGCGGGCTTTTTCTCGCCGGTTCGATGGGCATTGGTGATACGCCTCTTCAGTTATTGTTGACTCTGCCGTAGACTGATACAAGCAGCTTGTCTTTCGGGCAGCGCTCGTCATCGGATCGAACATCATGGGACTTTCCTCGCCAGGCATTGGTTCAGGACTCGACGTCAATGGCCTCGTCAGCAAGTTGATGGCTATTGAGCGGCAGCCCATCACGAACCTGGACACCAAAACGACGGCTATCCAGGCGCAGATATCGTCCTATGGCACGCTGCAAAGTACGTTGGCGACGCTACAGGATGCGGCTTTTACACTGTCACAAGCCAGCCTGTTTAATGCGACGACCGCGAGTTCCTCCGACTCGACGGTATTTACCGCCAGCACATCGACTACGGCCTCGACAGGCAGCCATTCCATCGTCGTCAATACCCTGGCCGACGCCCAACGACTTCAGTCGACCGCCTTCGCCAGCCCCACCGCTAGCGTCGGCACGGGTTCCATTACGTTCGAATTCGGTACCTGGTCGGGCACAGGCTCAGCCCTGGATCCATTTGCCTTCTCCAACAATCCGGACAAGGTCACCAAGACCGTCGTCATCGCGGCGGGACAGGATTCGGTGCAGGGCGTGGCCAACGCCATCAACGCCGCGAAAATAGGCGTGTCGGCGTCGGTCATCAGCAGCGGCACTTCGAGCTACCTGATGTTTTCACCAGCCGACAGCGGTACCGCAAACGCGCTGCGGATAAGCGTTAGCGATGACGACCTCGCCAACACAGACATGAACGGCCTTTCCCGCCTTGCCTACGACAAGGCCGGCGTGCCGCCCACCAACATGACGCAAACCGTCGCTGCGGCGGATGCGACGCTCACCGTCGATGGCATCAACGTGACCAAATCATTGAACACGATTGACGATGTGATTTCGGGCGTAACACTGAACTTATTAAAGCCTTCGCCGTCGTTGACCACCCAAACATTAACGGTAAGTCGCGATAACAGCGGCGTGCAACCCGCCGTCGAAGTTTTTGTCAAAGCCTACAACGATGCCGCCAAGATGCTCGCCGACCTGACTGCCTACGATCCGGCATCCAATAAAGCCGGTGCGCTGCAAAGCGAGGGTACGGTGCGTTCCGTTCAGCGTCAGTTGCGCAACGCCATGACGAACTCGATCACGGGCCTGCCCGGCGGGCTTTCGTCCCTGTCCGATATCGGCATCAGCTTTCAACGCGACGGCTCAGTGAAACTTAACAGCGTAACGCTGCAAAGCGCTCTCAAGAACCCGCAGAAGGACGTCGGCGCCCTTTTTGTGGGTAGCGGCGGCGTAGGTGGCATAGAAGGTTATGGCACCAAGATTAACAATCTGTTCAAGTCCATGTTTGCCAAGTCTGGTCTGTTCGCGAGCCGCACTGCCGACCTCAGTACCTCTATCACCAACATCGATAAACGCAGGGTCGTGCTGGAAGCACGCATGACGGGTATCGAGACCCGCTACCGCACTCAATTCACGGCACTGGATACCTTGATCGCCAGCATGACCGCGACGTCCACCTTTCTTACCCAACAGCTTGCCAGCCTGCCGGGTGTTGTCACCAACAGCAGCAAATAGCCAAAGGAGCACCCATGTTCGGTTCGATGAGAAATCCCGCCGCTGCCTATCGCAAGGCCGGTGTCGAATCCCAGGTCGATACGGCCTCGCCCCACCAGCTCGTGCTGATGCTGTTCGATGGGGCGTTGCTGTCCATCGCCACGGCCCGGAATCATATGCAGATGCAGAATATCCCCGAGAAGGGCAAGGCGATATCCAATGCCATCGATATCATCAGCAACGGGCTCAAGGCCGGCCTCGACCCCAAAAACGGCGGCGAACTCGCCGGCCGGCTCGACGCGCTCTACGACTACATGTGCACCCGCCTGCTGCACGCCAACCTCAAGAACGACGAGGCGGCGCTCAAGGAAGTAGCCGGTCTGCTCCGCGAAATAAAGTCGGCCTGGGAAGAAATAGCCGATGATCCTGCCGTAGCTTCGCGCAACAAGGTTGCCGCATGATGGCTACGATGTACCGGATGCCTTCCCAAATCGAACTCTACGAAGAAATGAGCCTGTTGTCGGCGCGCATGGTCGAGGCGGCGCGCGCCGGCGAGTGGGACAACCTGATCGAGCTCGAGCACGGCGTGACCAGTTTGCGCAACACCCTGATGGCAACGCCGGACGACGGCAACACCCCCGCCGCCGACCTGGCCCGCAGGCGCGGCCTGATCCAGCGCATCCTCGAAGACGACGCCGAAGTGCGCCGCCACACCGAACCCTGGATGGAACACGTACGCAAGTACCTCGGCAACAGCGCACGGCGGCGCGACGTCGAAAAAGCCTATGCGGCCGGCGCCGGAGACTCCGCGGCCGGCAGCTTCGGGGCGTAGGCCCCGATCGGGGTGGCAAGCAGAATGCCCGCCGGCCCGCTCGAAGGCCGGGTAGTCCCCAAGTAAAATGGTACTGATCCCCAACGACGTCGGTGTCCGCATGCGGATGCAGACAGAAACCTCACTGCATCCGGTTGCGCCGGTCGCCGGAATACCGGCCGACCTGGTCGATTTGCAGCCGGGGCAGGCGTTCTCGGCACGGATTCAGGAGGTTCTGCCGGAAAATACCTACAAGGCGCTGGTGGCAGGCCGTTCCCTGACGCTGGCCCTGCCCGAAGGTGCCAAGACGGGCGACACCCTGGAACTGGTGGTGATCGACCGCACGCCGCGCATGATCGTCGCCCAGCTGGCCAATCGCGGCGCTGCCGCCGCCGAGGCCGGGGTGGCCAACTACGAATTTTCAAAACTGTCGCCGACCGCCCAACTGATCGGCGCCCTGCTGGCGCGCGACGGCGCGGCGCCACCCGCGGCGGCACTGACGCGGGGACAGCCGCTGCTCGCCGCGGCGTCATCCGAGCCGGCCAAGCTGGCCGCCGAACTGGCACCGCAACTGGCCAAGGCGGTCAGCCAGAGCGGGCTGTTTTACGAATCCCACCAGGTGCAATGGGTGATGGGCCAGCGTCCGCTCAGAGACCTGCTGGTCGAACCGCAGGCGAAGTATTCCGCAGCGGAAAAGCCGGCCGCGACCGGCGCGGAGACCGGTACCGCCGTCCGCCAGGCAAGCTCGGGCGGACGCAGCAGCGAACCGGCGGCGACCACGGTGCTGATGCAAAACCTGTCCGGCAGCGATGAAACTCGCTCGCAAAGCGAGACGAAACCGGCAAGCGTTGGCAATCCGGCGGCGGCCATTCCCGAAGACCTGCGGCCACTGGTGCAGCAGCAACTGGACGCGGCGGCGACGCAGCGCCTGGCCTGGCATGGAGAAGTCTGGCCGGGGCAGTCGATGGACTGGCAGATCGAGCCGGATCAACAGCGACCGGGCACCGGCGGGACGGATGCAGAGCAGGGCTGGATCACCTCGCTGCGCCTCGTCACGCCGCGACTGGGCGAGATCGACGCCCGAATCAGCCTCAGCGCACAAGGGGTGCGGATCATTCTGGCGACGCCGACCGGGGCCAGCGCCGCAGATCTGCGCGATGCTTCGCCGGCGCTGGAAAAATCGATGGCGGCCGCCGGCGTACCGCTGCTCGCGCTGCAGGTGAAACATGGCAACGAAGAGTAAGGAAGGCGAACAGCAAGCGCTGGCCGTTGCGCTGAAATATGCGCCGGGGACGTCAGCGCCGACGGTCGTGGCCAAGGGACGGGGACTGATCGCCCAGGAGATCATCTCGCGGGCACGCGAAAACGGGGTTTTCGTGCATGAATCGCCCGAGCTGGTGGCACTGCTCTCCCATGTCGATCTCGACGGCCAGATCCCGCCGCAGCTCTACGTTGCCGTGGCCGAACTGCTGGCGTGGATCTATCAGGTGGAACGCGAAGGGAAGCTTCCCGATGGCCTGATTGTGAGCAAACTCGGCTAAACTTCGCAGTCCGGCCGTTCAGGCTCCCTTTTGCTTTCCGTGCCCATCGAACAATGAGCGGTACCCCAGTCGACAACTCCCCCGCGCTACCGGCGACAGCCGCCGCCGCGGAACCGACCGCGGCACAAAAGCTGGCGGCCGAACTCTTGTCGACCGACGAATACAGCCAGTACATGTTGAACAGCAAGAGCGAGATGTTCGCGGTCTTCCACGGCATGGTTGAGCATGTCTCCCAGATCACGCTGTTTTTCAACGAAGCCAGGGACATGGTGCTGACCAGCATGATCAGCTACAACGACGACGCGATCCTGCTTGATCTCGGCGCCAGCGCGGAGCTGAACCGCAAGGCTCTCGACGCAAGCAAGATCTTCTGTGTCACGCAACTCGACAAGGTAAAGATCCAGTTCATCCTGCGCGGCTTGCAGCGCGTCGACACCAAGGGGGGGCCTGCCTTCTCCGCCGCCCTGCCGGACAGCGTGCTGCGCTTGCAGCGCCGCGAGTACTACCGGCTGGCGACGCCTGTGGCGCGGCCCCTGAAGTGTGCGATAGGCGTTCCGGTGCGCGAGGGAGACCGTCGCGTCATCGACGCTCACATCGCCGATATCAGCGGCGGCGGCCTCTGCGTCATCTCGATTCCGCTCGATATCCCGCTCGAACCCGGCATCGAACTCAGTTGCAAGATCGACCTGCCGGAAATCGGAGTGGTGTCGGGCACCGTCATGGTCCGCAGCGTATTCGATTCGGTGATGCGCAGCGGCGCCAAGTCGCGACGTGCCGGCTGCGAGTTCGTCAAGTTGCCGGGATCCATGCTGACCCTGATCCAGCGTTACATCATCAAGATCGAACGCGAGCGCAAGGCCCGCGAATCGGGGATGCGCTGACTGCCGTCAGTTTTCCCGCCGCGCCTTCTGGTAGAGCGGCATCACTTCCGCCAGGTGCTTCTCGATTTCCTTGATGCGATGCTCGCCCGCCGGATGGGTTGACAGAAATTCCAGCGGCGCCTTGCTGTTGGCGGCCGCCATCTTCTGCCACAACGTGACGCCGGCGCGCGGGTCGAAACCGGCCCGTGCGGCGAGATCGAGACCGACCACATCGGCCTCCGTTTCGTCGTCGCGGGAAAACTTCAGCGTCAGCAGATTGCCTCCGGCCTGGAAGGCGCCGGCGTAGCGGCCGCCGGCAATCAACTCACCCAGCACGTTGGCGCCCAACTGGGTCATCTGGCTCTTGGCCATGCGTTCGCGGGCGTGCTCCCGCAGCGCATGGGCGATCTCGTGGCCCATCACCATCGCCGCCTCGTCGTCGGTCAGCTTCAGCTTGTCGAGAATCCCGCTGTAGAAAGCGATCTTGCCGCCGGGCATGCAAAAGGCATTGATCTGACTTGAGCCGATCAGGTTGACTTCCCACTGCCATTGGCCGGCACGGGGATTGAAGCGGTCGGCAAAGGGAATCATGCGCGCCGCAATCGCGCGCAAGCGCCTCACCTGCGGATGATCGTCCGGCCCCAGTGCGCGCTTGGCGGCGGCCTGGCGTTTGAGCTGGCCGTATTCCTGCAGCGCCTGTTTTTCGATGGTGCCGGCGGGAACCAGATTGCGCAGGCTGGAAGGCTTGCCGACATCGACGCCGTCGGCCTGCGCCGGCAGGCAAAACAGCAACAGCGCCGGAACAATCAGGGCGCGGCGCAGCACCTCACTCCCCCTCGCCGCCCAGGGCTTCGAGCAGATCGCCCAGCAGCTGCGCCAGTTCGCCGCACATCAGGGTGAAATTGGCGGCGAAGAGATCGTCGGCGTTCTCGTTCTGGCGCTCTGCATCTTCCTTCAGCAAATCGAGAAACGCCACCCGCTTGACCTGCAATTGCTCGGTCAGCACAAACGAAATCCTGTCGTTCCAGGTCAGCGCCAGCCGCGTGGCCGCTTTGCCGGCAGCGATATGGCTGCGCACCTCGTCGCTGTCGAGATTGTGGCGCACGTAGCGCACCGCCGCCCGCTCTTCGGCTGCGGCACACAGCTCGCAATCGCGGTCGATGCTGAAGCCGCCGGGGGCATGGCCGGCCGCCAGCCACTGCGTCATGGCGCTTGCCGCCGCCAGTTGCGTCTTGACCAGAGTGATGGGCAGTTCGCCAAGGGACAGCTTCAGATGCTCCATCACTTCGTCGGCGCGAGTGCTCGACGAGGCGTCCACCAGCAGCCAGCGATTGACCGGATCGATCCAGACGTAGGTGAGACCGCGCTTGACGAAGGCACGCGGCAGCAGTTCGATCTCCAGCTGGTCGGTGACGTCGCGCCGCTGCTTGCGTCCCGGCTTGTAGCCTTGCGCGGCCTCGATTTCGGTCAGCTTTGCCAGTGCGTACTGACGCACGACGGAGGCCGGCAGCAGCTTCTGCTCGACCCCCAGGGCGATCAGTTGCTGATGCGCGACGGAGAAAACCAGTTCACCGTCCTCGCCGCGGGGCGGCACCCAGCCGCGCGCCACGCGATCAGTGGCGCCGCAGCCGTGGAACAGCCCTTTGTGCAAGGCTTGCGAGAGAGAGTCGGTGGTATAGGCCCATTCAGAAGTGAGCCGGAAAATCTGCAGATTGCGAAACCACATTTTCAGAGGACCGGTGACAGAACAGGCTGAATTCTACCGGCGCTTGACGCCGGACTTCTAACCGTCTGCTGTCTTCAGTACTCCAGCCAGGCCTAGACCTGCAGGTTCATGATGTCGTGATAGGCCGACACCAGCTTGTTCCTCACCTGCACCATCTGCTGGAAGGACAGGTTGGCCTTTTGCAGGTTGATCATGACGTCCTGCAGATTCACGTCACTCTGGCCGCTGGAAAAATCTTCCGCCATCTTGTGCGCCTGCTGCTGGGCGGCATTGACCTGGTCGATGGTGGACTTCAGCACCTGCGAAAAATCCGGCCCCTCCGCAGGCGCAGCATTGCCGGCCGGCTTGCCGCCTGCCAGGCTGGCGGCGGAACGCAGCTCGGTGAGCATCTGGTCGATTTGTCGTGTGTCGATGGCCATGGGAGGAAACGTTACTTGAATTGACTCGGGAAAGGAATAGCAATCGGCGTGCCGGGTTTGAGTTGCCGCTCAAACATCGTCATCGTCCTTGAACAATCCCTCGGCGCGGTACTGGGAAAGCTTGTAGCGCAGGGTCCGCTCGGAGATGCCGAGAATCGCCACCGCCTTCTTGCGCGAGCCGCCGAACCTGGCCAGCGTGTCCAGGATGTGCTGCCGCTCGAGATCCTTGATGTTGGCCGGAGAGCCTGCACTGGCAAGGGCTTCGACGGGAATTGCGGCAGCGGCCGGATGTGCCGGCGGCGCTTGCAGGACAGCTTGCGGGCTGCCGGAACCGGCTGCGGCAACAGCGCCGGACGGGGTCAAAGCGCCCGCCAGAGGCAGGCTGTCGGCCTCGATCAGTTCATCGGCGGTCATGATCAGGGCGCGCTGGACCACGTTCTCCAGCTCGCGCACATTGCCCGGCCAGGAGTAGGCCGCCAGCCGCGCTTCCGCCGCAGCGGCAAATCTTGCCGCCCGGCGCGAAGCGGCCGCCTGCCTGGCGAGGCAGTGCCGTGCCAGCGGCAGAATGTCGCCGGGGCGCTGGCGCAGTGCCGGAATCTCCAGCGGAAAGACATTGAGGCGGTAGTAGACGTCTTCGCGGAAACGCCCGCTGCGTACCTCGCCGGCCATGTCGCGGTTGCTGGTGGCGAGTATGCGGATATCCAGAGCCACCGGCTTCTTGCCGCCGACCCGCTCGACTTCGCGTTCCTGCAACACGCGCAGCAGCTTGGCTTGCAGGCCCAGCGGCATTTCGGAGATTTCATCGAGCAGCAGGGTGCCGCCGTTGGCCTGCTCGAACTTGCCGGCCTGTGCGGTTTGGGCGCCGGTGAATGCTCCCTTTTCGTAGCCGAAAAGCGTCGCTTCGAGCAGGTTGTCGGGAATCGCGGCGCAGTTGATGGCGACAAACGGGCCGCGCGCCCGCGCCGACTGGTCGTGGATGTAGCGGGCGAACACTTCCTTGCCGACCCCGGATTCCCCGGTGAGCAGGACCGTGGCATCGGTCCTGGCAACGCGTGCCGCCAGCAGCAGGGTTTCGCGCGTTTTCGGATCGGCGGCGATGACGCCGTCGGCGGGCGGCGGCGGCACCGCATAGCGCGCAATCTGGTCGATCAGGGTCTTCGGCTCGAACGGCTTCAGCATGAAATCGCAGGCGCCGCCGCGCATCGCGGCAACGGCCTTGTCCACGTCGCCGAAGGCGGTCATCAACAGCACCGGCAGCACGGGATGCCGGCTGCGTATTTCGCCCAGCAGGGTCAGGCCGTCCATCGGATCCATGCGCAGGTCGGAGACCACCATGCTGAACGCTTCGCGGCCGAGCGCGGCCAGTGCCGCCGGCCCGCCGTCGACGGTGGTGGCGCGATGCCCGGCGGCTTCGAGCGTGATCAGCAGCGCATCGCGCAGGGCCTCGTCGTCTTCAACAACCAGAATGTTCAAAGAGTCGGACATGGCAGGGTAAGAATGAATTCGGCGCCGGCGCCGGGGCTGGAGACGACCTCGATGCCACCGCCATGTGCCCGGGCAACGCCGCGGGCGATGGACAGGCCCAGACCGGTGCCGTCGGCGCGCGTGGTGAAGAAGGGATCGAACAGCCGCGCAGCGGTATTGGCATCCATGCCGCGGCCGTTGTCGCGCACGGAAAGCCGCAGCAAGGACCCCTCGCGACGGGCGTCAAGATCGATGCGTCCGCCCTTGTCGACGGCCTGCAGGGCGTTCTCCAGAAGATTGGTAAGCGCTCCGGCCAGCGACTTGCGATGACCGGTAAGCGCCGTCCCGCCGCTTTCATCCGTCACCCGGAAGTCGAGGTCGCGACTCCTGGCCAGCGGTTCGAAGGTCTGCGCCATCTCCGCCAGCAGATCGGCGACGGCGAAGCTCTCGCGCCCGAGCACTTCGCCGCGCGCGAACATCAGCATGTCCTGGATCAGGCGTTCGAGGTGCTTCAGGCGCGCCACGGTTTTTTGCGCGATGGAGACGCGGCTGGCCGCCGGCAGTTCGGCGTTCTCCAGATTGCCGGCGTAAAGCAGTGCCGCCGCCAGCGGCGTGCGCAGCTGATGCGCCAGTTGCGCCGCCATTTCACCCATCGCCGCCAGCCGCTGGTTGCGTTCGGCCTGGGTCTTCAGATGCTGGGTCTCGGTCACATCGTGCAACAGCACGATGCGCCCGCCGGCCGAGTCCAGCGGGGTGACTGCGACGGCCAGGCGGCGCTCGCCGGAAAGGAATTCGCCCGGTGTTTCACTGGCTTCGAGCACATCGGCCTCGATCGCCGTCCAGCCGGCGCCGACCAGAGCATCGCCGAGAACCCGGCTTGCGGCCGGATTGGCCTGCAACACACAGCCGGAACCGTCGAGCACCACAACACCGGCCGGCAGCGCGTCAAGCAGCAGCGTCAGGCGTTCGGTCAGCGCTGCCTTTTCCTGGTACTGCTGGCGCAGTGCGCCGTTGGCGGCGGCCAGTTCTCCGGTCAGTTGCGCCACCTGGCCCTGCAATTCGCTGTAGACGACGGCCAGTTCTTCCGATGCCCGGCTGAAAACGCGAAAGGCTTCGGCCAGATGTTCGGCCTCGCCGGGAGCGACAGCGGCAGTGCTGGATGGAGCGGCTGAAGCCGCAGGAGCGTTCATGGCCTCCGATGATGGCAGAATCACCCCGACTGGACAAGGAAACCAGGCTTCCGATATGCCGGCAAAAATTGCCGCTTCTTTCTGGAACCGCTCTTGCTAGGGCAGTTCACAATCCGCGAGCGGGCAAATTGCTCGCAATGTATCCACAACACAGACACAGCATGGCTGAAAATACTGCGGCGGCAACGCCGTTCCCGATGTCGATCGAAGCCTTTGGCCGCCTCGAGCCGCGCCAGAAGGTGATCGGCATGGCGGGTGTTGCGCTGTTGCTGGCGATTCTGGTCGGCGGCTGGCTATGGACCCGGGAGCCGCCCTACGCCCTGCTGTTTGCCATCCAGGACGAGAAGGACGGCGGGCAGATCGTCGCCGCGCTGTCGCAGCAGAACATTCCCTACCGCTTCAGCGATGGCGGCCGGGCCATTCTGGTACCGCAGTCGGTGGTGCACGACACGCGCCTGCGGCTGGCCTCGCAGGGCCTGCCCAAAGGCGGGCTGGTCGGCTTTGAGCTGATGGAGACACAGAAGCTCGGCGTCAGCCAGTTCGCCGAGCAGATCAACTACCAGCGCGCCCTTGAAGGCGAACTGGCGCGCTCGATCCAGTCGCTGTCGGCGGTACGCGGCGCCCGCGTACATCTGGCGATTCCCAAGCAGAGCGCATTCCTGCGTGACGACCAGAAGGCGTCAGCGTCGGTTCTGGTCAGCCTGCACCCGGGCCGCACGCTGGATACGATCCAGGTCGCCGGCATCATCAATCTGGTTTCATCCAGCGTGCCGCAACTCAGCACCGGCAACGTCAGCGTGATCGACCAGGAAGGCAAGCTGGTCTCGCAGCAACGCGACCCCTCCCGCGACGCCGGGTTGGACGCCACGCAACTCAAGTTCCTGCGCGAAGTCGAGGCCGACTACAGCAAGCGCATCGAAGCCATCCTGACGCCGGTGGTCGGCCCCAACAATGTCCGCGCCCAGGTATCGGCTGATCTCGACCTGTCGCAGACCGACCAGGTGGCCGAGACCTACAAGCCCAATCCGGCGCCGGAATCGGTGATCCGCAGCCAGCAGACGGCGGAAGGCGGCAGCGGATCAGCGCCTGCCGCGGGCATTCCGGGTGCCCTGACCAATCGGCCGCCGGTGCCGGCAACCGCGCCCTTGACCCAGCCTGCGCCGGCTGGCGGTGCCAATGCGGCTACGGCAACAAACAGTGCGCAGAACTTCACCCGCAACGCCACCATCAACTACGAGGTGGACAAGACCATCCGTCACACCAAGGGCGTGCCGGGCACCGTGCGCCGCCTGTCGGTGGCGGTGGTGGTCAATTACAAGAAAGACCCGGCCAAGCCCAAGCCGGTTGCGCTGACACCCGCCGAACTGACGCAGATCACCGATCTGGCCCGCCAGGCGATGGGCTTCAGCAAGGAACGCGGCGACACCCTGAACGTCGCCAACGCGCCCTTCACGCCGGCAGAGAAGGAAGTCATTGCCGATGCGCCGCTGTGGGCCAACCAGGAGCTGATTTCGACGCTGAAGGAACTGGCGCGCTACCTGGTCATTGCCGGCGTCGCCTTCTGGTTGTGGACCCGCCTGTTGAAGCCGGTGTTCGAGAAAATGATGGAACCTGCACCGCCACGGATGGAACCGCTGAAGAACGAGTTCGAGATCGGCGCCGACGGCACGCTGCAACGCCACCGCGGCTATGACGAAAAGCTGGCCGATGCGCGCGAACTGGCCAAGAAGGATCCCAAGGCCGTCGCCAACATGATCAAGGAATGGGTAGATGGCGGCGAGCCAGGAAAGTGAAGGCGTCGAAAGAGCCGCCATCCTCCTGCTCTCGCTGGGGCAGGACGAAGCTGCCGAAATTCTGAAAAACCTCGGCCCGAAAGAGGTGCAGAAGCTCGGCCACGCCATGGCCGCCCTGAAGCAGGTGCCGCGCGAACGCGTCGAAAAAGTGATCGACGAATTCACCGACCAGTCGGCCAAGGGTGCGCCGGTTGCCGTCGACAACGAAGCCATCAAGGCCATGCTGACCAAGGCGCTGGGCGATGATCGCGCCGCCAACCTGATCAACCGCATCATGCAGGGCGGCGATACCGCCGGCATAGAAGGCCTGAAGTGGATGGACGCCCCCACCGTGGCGGACATGATCCGCAATGAGCATCCGCAGATCATTGCCACCATCCTGGTGCACCTCGAGTTCGACCAGGCGGGTGAGGTTCTCAAGGGGTTCACCGAACGTCTGCGCAATGACGTGCTGCTGCGCATCGCGACGCTCGACGGCGTGCAGCCGACCGCGCTGCACGAACTGAACGAGGCGATGATGCGCATTCTCGCCGGCGCCTCGGGCAACGTGAAGAAGGCCGCCATGGGCGGCATCCGCCATGCTGCGGAAATTCTCAACTTCGTCGGCCAGCAGGTGGAAACCGCGATTGTCGACAACGTGCGCGAATACGATCCCGAGCTTGCGCAGAAGATTCTCGATGAAATGTTCGTCTTCGAGAATCTGATGGACATCGATGACCGCGGCATCCAGCTGCTGCTGCGCGAAGTGCAGTCCGACTCGCTGATCATCGCCTTGAAGGGTGCGGCGCCGGAACTGCGGGAAAAGATTTTCAAGAACATGTCGCAGCGTGCCGCCGAAATGCTCAGGGAGGATCTCGAATCGAAAGGCCCGGTGCGCCTTTCCGAAGTCGAGAGCGAGCAGAAGGAAATTCTCAAGATCGCGCGCCGGCTTGCCGACGAAGGCCAGCTTCAACTCGGTGGCGGCGGTGAAGGCGACGCCTTCGTCTGATGACCACGGGCGAACACCCAAAATCACCGCTTACCGCATGGGAGCGCTGGGAACTCGCCAGCTTCGATTCGGCTGCGGATTCGCCGGCGGGTGTGGCCAGCAAAGCGGGGGCGACCGCCGTCAGCGATGCGGAAATCGACCAGATACGCGAACAGGCGCGAAGTGAAGGCCATCAGGCCGGCTACGCCGCCGGCCAGGCTGCGGGTCTAGCCGCCGGGCAGGCACAGGCCGAGGCCATGGGGCGCGAAGAAGCCTTGCGCCTGGCGCAGGCCATGGACAAGCTTGAGCAGTGCATCGCGACACTCAATCAGGACGTTGCCGACGACCTGCTCGCCTTGAGCATCGAAATCGCCGGCCAGGTAGTGCGCCAGGTGGTCGCCGCCAAACCGGAAGTGATGCTGGGTGTCATCCGCGAAGCGCTGGAACAACTGCCTTTGCTTCACGCCGCCATCCACCTTCATCCTGAAGATGCTTCGCTGGTTCGCCTGCGCGCGGGCGACCAGCTCACCCACGCCGGACACCGGATTCACGAAGACGCCAAGCTCAAGCGCGGCGACGTCATCATCGAAGCCGGCGGCAGCCATCTTGACGCGACGCTGGCAAGCCGCTGGCGGCGCGTGGTCGAGGCTCTCGGCCAGCAGGCGCCGTGGCTCGAATGAACCCCTCCGAACTATCCCGCTTTCTCGTCGATTGCCGCCAGCATATTGCCGACGTACGGCCCTGGGTGACCGCCGGACGGCTGACACGCATCAACGGTCTGGTCATGGAAGCATCCGGCCTCAAGCTGCCGCTGGGTTCGGGTTGCCTGATACAGATCCCCGGCGACGGCACGGTCGAGGCGGAGGTGGTCGGTTTCGCCGGTGATCGTCTGTACATGATGCCGGCCGAGGATGTCTACGGCCTGGCGCCAGGCGCCCTGGTTATTCCCATGGAATCGCCGCCGCCGCCGCCGCTGCCCGGACAGATCGCGCCGGCGCTGCGGCGCGCACCGGACCGCGCCAAGCATCTGCCGGTCGGCGATGCCTTGCTGGGGCGGGTGGTCGATGGCAACGGCCGGCCGCTGGACAGCCTCGGCCCGCTCGGCACCAAGGACACGCGTTCGCTCGCCAGCCGCCCGCTCAACCCGCTGCTGCGCGAACCGATCCGGCACACCATGGACGTCGGCATCCGTTCCATCAACGCCTTGCTGACCGTCGGCCGCGGCCAGCGCCTCGGCCTTTTTTCCGGGTCGGGCGTAGGCAAGAGCGTGCTGCTCGGCATGATGGCCCGCTACACCGCAGCCGACGTCATTGTGGTCGGCCTGATCGGCGAACGCGGGCGCGAAGTCAAGGAATTCATCGAGCTCAACCTCGGCGACGAAGGCCGCGCCAGGTCCGTGGTGGTCGCCGCCCCGGCCGACGTCAGTCCGCTGATGCGCCTGCAAGGGGCGGCCTATGCCACGTCAATCGCCGAGCACTTCCGCGACCAGGGCCGGCATGTGCTGCTCATCATGGATTCGCTGACGCGCTATGCCATGGCGCAGCGCGAAATCGCGCTGGCAATCGGCGAGCCCCCGGTCACGCGCGGCTATCCGCCCTCGGTTTTCGCCCGCCTGCCGCAACTGGTCGAACGCGCCGGCAACGGCCCCGGCGGCGGCGGCTCGATCACCGCCTTCTACACGGTGCTGGCCGAAGGCGACGATCAGCAGGACCCGATCGCCGATGCGGCGCGCTCCATTCTCGATGGTCATATCGTGCTCAACCGGCTGTTGGCGGATGCCGGACACTACCCGGCGATCGACATCGAGCAATCCATCTCGCGCGTCATGGCCAACCTGATCCCGGCCGACCATCTGGAACAGGTGCGCCAGTTCAAGCAGTTGTAT
>CAINHS010000003.1 GCA_903848955.1 uncultured beta proteobacterium | reverse complement strand
TGCCGTTGGAAGAGAAGAACTTCTCCGTAAGCCAGTTGATTGACGACGCCATAGCGATGGAGAACGTAGTCGCCGAGGCGAAAGGTCTGAACCTGACCCGCGAAATTCCGGCCACCTTCCCTGACCAGTGGTCGGGTGATGCGTTTCGCCTAAGGCAGATACTGCTCAACTTCCTGGGCAACGCCTGCAAGTTCTCCGACCAGGGAACGATCACCGTGCGGGTAAGAGCGGCAGAACAAGACGGTCAAAGCGTGCTGGCACGTATCGAAGTCGAGGATCAGGGCATCGGCATCAGCCCCGATCAACAGGCCCTGCTGTTTCGGCCGTTCACTCAGGTGGATGGCTCCATGACCCGCAAGTACGGCGGTTCGGGTCTTGGACTGGTCATCTCGAAGCGCCTCGCCAACCTGATGGGTGGCGATGTAGGTGTAGTGAGTCAAGAAGGATGCGGCAGCACTTTCTGGGCCACGGTTCGGTTGAAGTCAGCCAAAGTTGGTGAAGTTGGGAGTTAGCCGAGCACATCTTCGCGTTGCTGCCATTCCAAGGGACTGAAGCCAAGCGGCAGCTTGAGTACACCGGCCATCGATGATGCCTTCATCATCAGACCGCTCCCAGTCTATCGTGACCATTCAGCTTTGCTGGGAGCCGACGCTGAGCGCTTACGTTCCAACGTCCAGAATTCAATTCAGATGGCACGTAAGTCCTAATCTAGCCGATAGTTTGACAATCGTTGACCTGCAAGCAAATTTCAGCAGGGGTTTGGGTAAGAATTGAGCCGTATTCATTGCAAGGCATGCGACGCAATAATTACCACAATCCAAACAGCCTTTTTCATCAACGTGGCCTATATCTAAAGTAGGTATTGTTGATGATAGGAAAAGCGCTTACGATTTTGCAACGGGCTTTTTGCCATCTGCGGCGGTTTCTGAGTGATCAACATGATGCGTGACAATACCTTCCATTTGTTTGGATCATTGGCATCGAACATCCGTGAGATTCTTTTTCATGAAAAGGACCTACACAGCATCAATCACCAACCCGTATTCGTCGATGTGTGCGATGACTATCTCCCCGCCATTCATCCGCTAGTCAAGGATGGTCGCTCAAGCACAGACGAGGAAATTGAACGCGTCGCCACGTATCTCAATTGTGTCGTGAAAAACTTTATCGGCGAGACTCCCAACAAGGCATTGAATCGAGAGGTCGCTGCTAACATCTTCGCACTGGCTGAAGCTGCAAGGCAGCGGCAACCGCAATTCACCTGACCCAAGTATTGACTATCATCATTTTTCGCAGCGACAACGTAAATCATGAAGCCATCCTCCACACCTCGTTTTCTCTATCGCACTGCAGTGGCAACGATCTGTGCCTTGCTTGCTTGCACCGCCATGGCAGCAGAACTCAAAATTGGGGGCACCGGCAACGCACTGGGCACCATGCGGCTGCTCGGTGAAGCGTTCAGCACCAAGTATCCGGATATGAAGGTAACCGTGCTGAGTAGCTTAGGCACCAGCGGTGCGATCAAGGCTGTACCCAAGGGAGCCTTGGATATCGGCCTGGCTTCGCGGGCTCTCTCGGATGAAGAACGCACTGCTGGCGTGGTGGCCACCGAGTACGCGCGAACACCCACTGTGCTGGCCGTCTCGATGAAACTGAAAGTTACCGGTATTACGCGCGAGCAGCTGGCCGACATTTACAGCGGCAAACTTGCCAAGTGGCCGGATGGCACACCGACTCGTCCAGTTCTGCGCCAGCCTGGCGACGACAACACAAAGCAGATCAAGAGCCTGTCTCCGGCAATCGAGAAGGCGCTGACAGCCGCCGAGCGGCGTACTGGACTCCCCTTCGCCGTCATCGATCAGGAAGCCGCCGACAAGATGGAGAGCATCCCAGGCGCGATCGGTATCACCACTCTGGCACTGATCAAGTCGGAAGGCCGCCAGCTACGCCCGCTAACGCTGGACAATGTTGAACCGACGGTGAAAAACGGAGCCTCCGGGAACTACCCCATCATCAAGCGCTTCTTCTTCGTCACGCAGCCGGCGCCATCAGCCGCCGTACAAAAGCTTATCGCTTTCGTTAACTCCCCCGCAGGACTCGAAATTCTGGCACAAACGGGACACTGGCCCCCCTAAGCTTTCCTAGACTCCTACCTGGCATGGTTCCACGCAAGGATCCCATATCGACGATCATCACCCGCTTGGCTGCCGCCATCGCACTGGTGGTGTCGATCAGTCTACCGCTTGGCTATGCGCTTACTTCGCTGAAGGATGTCGGTGACTCGCTCGAGTTCAAAGCCAAGGTCAAAGCCTCCGCCTTAAATGGATTGATCGCCAACAGTCCTGATGTATGGATGTTCGCCGAGAACCGGATACAGGGGTTGGTGTCGCGTGAACCGGTGCCGCTCGACAACGAACTCGTTCAGATCTTCGACGCGCAGGACAATGTTGTCGTTCAAAGTGGCAAGGAACCGACAGCGCCTGTTGTTAGCAGAAGCTATCCACTGTTCGACGCGGATCGCCCTGTGGGTCGGGTGGCAGTAAGCAGCTCCCAAGTTGGCCTTATATACAAGATCCTTGCGGCCGCTCTGCTCGGGTTGGTGCTCGGGACTTTGGTGTTCGTGATCATGCGTGTGCTGCCACTGCGCGCCCTGCGCCGGTCTGCGGAGGCCTTGTTCGAAGAGAAGGACCGCGCCGAAGCCACGCTGCGTTCAATCAGCGATGCAGTCATCACGACCGATGCGCAGGGGCGTTTGAAACAGGCGAACCCGGCAGGGCTGGCGGTGATTGAGGCCGACAAACTGGAGCAGGTCGCTGGCCACTCAATGCTTGATGTCGTTGCTCCCGACTACCGAGCCGCCTATGCTGAACACCACCGGCGGGTACTTGCCGGCGAATCAATGAAAATGGAATACGAAATCATTGGTCTGAAGGGTGATCACCGCTGGTTGGAGACCCATGCCGTGCCGCTTCAGGATCATGGCGAAAGGGTGCATCTGGCTGTTGTTCGAGACATCACCGAGCGTAAGAAGACAGACGCCGAGTTGGAGCACTACCGCAGCCACCTCGAGGACCTGGTGGAGCAGAGAACCGCCGACCTCCGCGTCGCCGCCGCAGCCTTCGATTCGCAGGACGCAATGATGGTCACGGACGCCAACAGTGTGATCCTGCAAGTCAATCGGGCCTTCACCGAAATCACCGGCTACACCGCGGAGGAAGCCGTGGGCAAGACGCCGAGCCTGCTTGAGTCAGGCCGCCACGATGCAGACTTCTATCGTGCCATGTGGGAAACCATACGCCGCACGGGCGGTTGGCAGGGTGAGGTCTGGGATCGGCGCAAGAATGGAGAAGTCTATCCAAAATGGATCTCCATTTCGGCGCTGAAGGACCCCGATGGTGCGGTGACGCATTACATCAGCGCACACCACGACATCACCGAACGCAAGGCCGCGGAAGAAGAAATCAGGAATCTGGCCTTCTATGATCATCTTACGGGCTTGCCCAACCGCCGATTGCTGATTGACCGCGTCAGACAGGCGATGGCCTCCACTACCCGCAGCAATAGATACTGCGCACTGATGTTCATCGACCTCGATAACTTCAAGACGCTCAACGACACCCTCGGCCACGACTTCGGTGACCTGCTGCTGAAGGAGGTCGCCAAGCGTCTAAGAAGCCGTGTACGAGTCGGCGATACGGTTGCCCGCTTGGGGGGGGACGAATTCGTAGTAATGCTGGAAGACTTGAGTGCAAACCCTGAGGAAGCGGCTAGCCAGACTGAGACCGCAGGCGAGAAGATTCTCGCCACCCTTAACCAACCCTATCAACTCGCCACTCAAAAGTATCAGAGCACTCCCAGCATCGGCGTCACCCTGTTCGCCGATCATCAAGGCACCATCGATGATCTCTTGAAACGAGCCGATCTGGCCATGTACCAGGCCAAGGCCGCCGGCCGCAACACCTTGCGCTTCTTCGACCCGGAGATGCAGGCTGTGGTTTCGGCTCGCGCGGCACTGGAAGCGAGTTTTCGTGAGGCTATTCAGAAAAATCAGTTTCTTCTCCATTACCAGGCCCAGGTGGTCGGCGAGGGCCGTCTTACCGGCGTGGAAGCCTTGGTACGCTGGCAGCATCCCGAGCGCGGCATGGTCTCGCCTGTCGAGTTCATACCTCTTGCTGAAGATACCAGCTTGATTCTTCCACTAGGCCACTGGGTACTGCAGACTGCCTGCGCCCAATTGGCACTGTGGGCTGCACGACCGGAGATGGCTCATCTCACCATAGCCGTGAATCTCAGCTCCCGTCAGCTGAAACTGCCGAACTTTGTTGATGAGGTCCAGGCGATTCTTGATCACCACGGAGCCAATCCACAACGCCTGAAGCTGGAGTTGACCGAGAGTGTGCTGGTGCATGACGTGGAAGACATCATCGTCAAGATGACGGCTCTGAAAGCAGTGGGAGTTGGCTTCTCCCTCGACGATTTTGGCACCGGCTATTCGTCGCTCTCCTACCTCAAGCGATTGCCTCTGGATCAACTGAAGATCGACCAAGGCTTCGTCAGAGACATTCTTACCGACCCCAACGATGCCGCCATTGCAAAAATGGTCATCGTCCTGGCCGAGAGTTTGGGGTTGGCCGTGATCGCGGAGGGCGTTGAAACGCTTGAACAGCGGGACTTCCTTGCGAGCCAAGGCTGCCATGCGTATCAGGGATACTTGTTTAGCCGACCGCTACCGCTAAATGAATTGGAGAAATTCGTCACAAGGCCTATGTTGGCGAACATTCATCCAGTCAATGCAATGGCGTATGACCCGGCCATTGGGCATGCATAGGTCATCAGGCAGCTTTCTGGCTTGGACCGGCCATTACCGATGCACAAGCCATGAGTCCGTTAACAGCCTGATCCGGACTTGGCGCGACTGCGCTGAAGGATACTGAAGTCGAAAGATCCGCCAGAGAATTGTGATACCGAGATGAGTGTGACTCATCCCTTGTCTTTGCCTTGCTCAAATTGGTCGACGCTCCAACTCGCGCCTTCATCCAGGCGCAGCGTGGCAGCGAGAAAGGGCAGGCATTCATCGAGCACGGCCGCAAGCGTCCACGGCGGATTGATGACGAACATGCCGCTGCCGTGCATGCCGTGGCCTTTGGTCGCCGGCGCGCGCACGCTCAGCGTGGCGTGCAGCCAGTGGCCGGCGCCGGCCTTTTTCAGCCGGTCGGGCAACTGGTTGGCTTCGATGGTCGGCAGCATGGGATGCCAGACCAGGTAAGTGCCGGTGGCGAAGCGCTTGAGGGCATCCTTGATGGCGGCGGCGACCTTCATGTAGTCGCTCTTGATCTCGTAGGAGGGGTCGATCAGCACCAGGCCGCGGCGCGAAGGCGGAGGCAGCGCGGCCTTGAGCACCTCGAAGCCGTCGGCCTGCTCGACGGTGACGCGACGGCCGGCATCCTTGAACTGGCGGCGCAGCAGGGCGAAGTCGGTGGAGTGCATTTCGCACAGGCGCAGGTGGTCGCGGGTCCCGGCCTTGTCCCGCATCAGGCTGGCGGCGATGCGGGGCGATCCGGGGTAACGGCGCAGCGTGGCGCTGCCGTTCAGCGCCCGCACCAGCGCCACATACTCTGCCAGTGCCGGCGGCAGATCCTTGCACTCCCACAGCCGGCCGATGCCGTTGACATACTCCCCGGTACGCCTGGCCTGTTCCGCATCGAGGGCGTAGAAACCGGCGCCGGCGTGGCTGTCGACCAGGGTGTAGGGCTTGTCCTTGCTGTTCATGTGCTCGATGCAGTGCATCAGCACCAGGTGCTTGAGGACATCGGCGTGGTTGCCGGCGTGAAAGGCGTGGCGATAGCTGAGCATGGGGGCAGGATAGAATGCGCGACCATGAATGATACGCATGATACGCAGGGTATCCGGGTTTCAAAACTCCTGGCGGAACGCGGGCTCTGCTCGCGACGCGAGGCCGATGCCTTTATCGAGCGCGGCCTGGTGTTCGTCGATGGCCAGAGAGTGACGCAGTTGGGCACACGGGCCGCGGCCGATGCGGTGATCACCCTGGCCCCGGAGGCGCGTGCGGCACAGGCGCGGCAGGCGACGATCCTGCTGCACAAGCCGATCGGTTACGTTTCGGCGCAGGCCGAAGACGGCCACAAGCCGGCAGTGAGCCTGATTTCGCCGGGGACCCAGATGGCCGGCGATACGCAGCGTTTTCAAGCTTCGCACCTGAAGGGCCTGGCACCGGCGGGTCGGCTGGACATCGATTCCACCGGATTGCTGATCCTCACCCAGGACGGCCGCGTCGCGCGCCAGCTGATCGGCGACGATTCGAAGGTGGAGAAGGAATACCTGGTGCGTGTCGAGGGCGCGCTCGACGAGCGGAGCCTTGCCCTGCTCAATCACGGTCTTGAACTCGACGGCAAACAACTGCGTCCGGCCAGGGTCGCCTGGGCGAATCCGGAACAGCTGCGCTTTGTCCTCAGCGAAGGACGCAAACGGCAGATCCGGCGCATGTGCGAACTGGTAGGGCTGCGGGTCACCGGCTTGAAGCGGGTGCGCATCGGTCGCGTGGTACTGGGCGACCTGCCCCTGGGAAAATGGCGCTTTTTGCGCGACAGTGAGAGTTTCTAGCCGCGTCGCCGTGCCGGAAAAGGGCTTGACTTGAGGCACAAGCTTGCCGACCATGCCGCCATGGATGCCCCAGTCGAAATTGCCGGTCGCGAAGATCAGGCCGCAACGCCGCGTCACCGGCATTGGCCGCGACTCGCCCTGCGGGCCATCGGGCTGCTGGCATTGGCGATCATCGTCGCCCTGGCGTTTGGCGCCTACCGGCAGCCGGATTTGCTGCTGAACCTCATGGGGCTTCGCTACTGCGGCTAGCCTCGTCGGCCGGCTCCGGCTGGTCATCCATTGCCAGCAGCTTGATGGAGGTGGCTTCATCGACGCCGAGGCGGCGAACCAGCGTCTGCTGGCTGATGCGCAACAGGTCGCGGATGCCCTTGAAGTCGTCCGGCAATGCCGCATCGCTCCAACTGGTGGCGGAGTGGCGGGCCAGATCGACGGCCAGCTTGACGTTGCGCACGCGCGGGTTTTCGGCGTGCTGGTTGTCCATCAACTGGGTCAGGAGTTGCGGCAGGCGCCATGTTTCGGTCAGCGCCATCTTCAACTGATACAGGGGGATGCCGTAGATTTCGGTCTGAACGACGGCGGAACGCCGGTTGCGGTTGGCGGCCTGCGTATCGCGCACTTGGATCGCGATCCCGGGCGCAAAGCACCACATGAGCAACTCGGCCATATCGTGGAGCAGGGCCGCCAGGGTGATCTCATCGACATCGAGATCGTGGCGGACGATGGCCCAGTCGCGCGCCCACTGCGCGGCGCGGCGGGCACGATGAACCACCTTGATCAATCCGAGCAGGGCCTGCGGATGGGGCCGGAGCTGGTCTTCGATCAGCGGCAGGTCCTGAAAATCGCGAAAGAAGGGCTCGATGCCGATCATCATGATCGCCCGCTCGATGGTTGTGATGTCCGTGGTCTGGCGCGCCCGCCGCTTGGATTCGATGTAGGCCAGCACGCGCAGGGTCATCATCGGATCGCGCAGGATGGTTCGTGAGAGCAGGCGGCCATTGACGTTTTCGGCATTGGTCCGCATGCGTTCGAGTTCCTGCATGGTGTGGCGCAACACCGGCAGATTGGCCTCGCGGAAATAGGCCAGCCAGGACTGCAGGTCGGCAAAAGGCTGTTCGATCATGGTTGAAATCCGCTCATCCCAACATCTTGGCACGAACCCGGCAGATCCGGTAGACCGGCCGGCCGCGGATTTTGCCCGCTTACGGACCTTGCTTCAGGCGTCACTGCTTGGTATTATGGCGGGCTTCCCTTGCTCCACCCGTTACGCATGCGGGGGGGCTAACTTCAACCACAAGGAGATTGCATGCGCCATTATGAAGTTGTATTTATCGTTCACCCGGACCAGTCCGAGCAGGTGCCGGCGATGATCGAGCGTTACAAGACGCTGGTCACCGGCCGCAGCGGCTTGATCCATCGCCTCGAAGACTGGGGGCGCCGGCAGATGGCCTACCCGATCCAGAAGGTGCATAAAGCCCACTACGTGCTGATGAACATCGAGTGCGACGGTGAGACCCTGGACGAACTCGAGCACGCTTTCAAGTTCAACGACGCCGTGTTGCGCCACCTGACGGTGAAAACCCGCAAGGCGGTAGTGACTCCTTCGCCGATGATGAAGGAAGAAAAGTCGCGCTCGCTGACCCAGGTCGAAGCCAAGGTGGAGGCTCCGGCTGCTGCCGTTGCCGCCTGAGGATAAGCCGAGCAACCTGACGCAGTTGTCGGGTCGTTTGCTTGAACGCGGCGCATTGCGCCGCACTCCTGCCGGGATACCGGTTCTCGAATTTCTCCTCGCCCATGTCTCGACCCAGGTCGAAGCGGAAGTCGAGCGCAAGGTGGAATGCGAGATGGCCTGTGTGGCAATGGGCAGGCCGGCGCAAGTGCTGCTTGCGGCCAAGCCGGGAGACGGGATCAGGGTGGCAGGTTTTCTTGCCGCCAGAAGCCTCAAGCGACGCAGCCCGATACTGCATGTGAATACAGTCGAATTCGTGGAAGGAATTGAAAATGGCATTCAAGCCTAAGAGCAAGACCGGTGTAAAGCGCAAGGACGACAAGGGCCGCAGCCTGTTCAAGCGCCGCAAGTTCTGCCGCTTCACCGCGGAGAAGATCGAAGAGATCGATTACAAGGACGTCGAGATCCTCAAGGATTTCATCGCCGAAAACGCCAAGATCATGCCGGCGCGCATTACCGGCACCAAGACCGGCTACCAGCGCCAGTTGTCGACCGCCATCAAGCGTGCGCGTTTCCTGGCGCTGCTGCCCTACACCGACCTGCACCAGTAAGCGAGGACTAGACCATGCAAATCATTCTGATGGAAAAGGTGGTTAACCTCGGCGGCCTCGGCGACGTGGTCAAGGTCAAGGACGGCTATGCCCGCAATTTCCTGATTCCGCAAGGCAAGGCCAAGCGTGCGACGGAAGCCAACCGCAAGGTTTTTGAGGGAAAGCGTGCCGAACTCGAACAGGCGCAGGCCGCGGCGGTTGCCGTGGCCCAGGCCCAGGTCGAGAAGCTGGAAGGCTTGATGCTGCAAATCACGCGCAAGACCGGCGTTGATGGTCGTCTGTTCGGTTCCGTATCGAGCCATGACATCATCGAGGCGCTTGCCGCCCAGGGTTTCGAGGTCGAGAAGTCTGCGGTCCGGCTGCCCGATGGTCCGCTGAAAACCATTGGCGATACGCCGGTGCAGATCGCATTGCACGCCGACGTGGTGGCCACGGTGACCGTGTCGGTGTTGGGCGAGCACTAGACACACGGCAATACGTCAATCGGAAACGGGCCGCTGATTTGAAATCAGCGGCCCGTTTTTTTATGGCGACGGCCTTCCGCCGCCGGACAAATTTTGTCCACCGCATTCGCACAACTTGTCCACAGAATTTCCCCAGGTTGTGCACTTATCACGGCGCGCTGCACGGGGTAGACTCTTCGCTTCAAACCGGAGACATCGATGGCCCAAGTCCGTGCTTTTAATTCCGCCCCGCCTGTGGATTCCCAGGTTGCCGCGCTGAAACTGCCGCCGCATTCCATCGAGGCCGAACAGTCCTTGATTGGCGGTCTCCTGATCGACAATGCGGCATGGGACCGCATCGGCGATGTGGTGCGTGAGACCGACTTCTATCGCGACGACCACCGTCGCATCTTCCGTCACATCGGCAAGCTGATCCAGCGCGGGCGTCCGGCCGACGTGGTGACGGTATATGAATCCATCGAACAGTCGAACGAGGTCGATCAGACCGGCGGCCTCGGCTATCTGGGGGAAATCGCCAATGCCACGCCCTCGGCGGCGAACATCCGCCGCTATGCCGAAATCGTTCGCGAACGCGCCATCCTGCGCCAGCTGGTCACTGTCGGTGACGAAATCGCCGGCAATGCGCTGAACCCTGCCGGGCGCGATGTCAAGACGCTGCTCGACGATGCCGAACAGCGCATCTTCCAGATTGCCGAGGCCGGCAATCGCGGCAGCAACGGCTTTGTGCCGATCCAGCCGCTGCTCGGCGAAGTCGTCGAGCGCATGGAAGTCCTGCTGGCCAGGGACAGCCAGTCGGACATTACCGGCGTGGCGACCGGGTTTGCCGATCTCGATCGCATGACCTCGGGCCTGCAGCCGGGCGACATGGTGGTCGTCGCCGGTCGCCCGTCCATGGGCAAAACCGCGTTCGCCCTGAATATTGCCGAGCATGTCGGCGTCGAACTGCGTCTGCCGGTGGCGATCTTCAGCCTTGAAATGTCCGGGCCGCAGATTGCCACGCGTTTTCTTTCATCGGTCGGCCGCATCGAGTCGAGCAAACTGCGTACCGGCCGCCTCACCGATGACGAATGGGATCGCATGACGGTGGCGCTGGGCAAGCTGCATGAGGCGCCTATCCACATCGACGAGACCGGCGCCATCAACTCGACCGACCTGCGTGCCCGTGCCCGGCGCCTGCACCGGCAGTTCGGCAAACTGGGGCTGATCGTCATCGACTACCTGCAGTTGATGAGCTCCAACCGCGACGGTGAAAACCGCGCCACCGAAATCTCGGAAATATCGCGCTCGATCAAGGCGCTGGCCAAGGAACTGCAGGTGCCGATCATCGCCCTGTCACAGCTCTCGCGCAAGGTCGAGGAACGCAACGACAAGCGTCCGCTGATGAGCGACCTGCGCGAATCGGGCGCCATCGAGCAGGATGCCGACATCATTCTGATGATGTATCGCGAGGAATACTACAAGCCCGATACGCAGGACAAGGGCAAGGCGGAGGTGAACATCGGCAAGCATCGTAACGGACCCGTGGGCATGGTCCCGTTAACCTTCATTGCCGAATACGCCAAGTTCGAGAATTTTGCCTCAGGCTCGTCCTCATACCGCAACTGAAGCGGTGCCTTGCCTGCCGGAAGTTCCGGCACGACTCGCGCCCCGGCCGTTGTGATAACGGCGGTCGGGACCACTGGCCGGATGCCGTGACGGCTTGCCCTTGGCGGCCTTCGTCGATCCGGTCGGCGAGGGCGTACTTGCTGCGATACAAGTTGCAGACTTCCTTGAGGAGGGATCCATGAACTACAGCGGAGTGTTTCCTATCCTGGCAACCCCTTTCAACGGGGACGGCAGCATCGACCTTGATTCCTTCGACCGGCTGATCGGCTTTATGGTCGATCTCGGGGTCGAGGGCATAACCATACTCGGGGTTCTTGGCGAATCGAACCGGATGCTGGACCGGGAAAGGGAGATCCTGATCGCACGCGCCGTGGCGGCGGCGCGAGGCCGCACCCGGGTCATCGTCGGCGCCAGTCATCCGGGCACCCGGGCCACCATCGGTCTTTGCCGGATGGCCGCAGAACTGGGTGCCGACGCCGTGATGGTTGCGCCTGCTGCGGAGCCTGTGCCGAACGAGGGACGCGTCTTCGAGTATTTTCAAAAGATCGCCGCAGCGGTGACGCTGCCGATCGTTGCCCAGGATCATCCGGCGTCAACCCAGGTGCATATGTCGGTGCCGCTGCTGCTGCGCCTGTGCGCCGAGATTCCGGAAATTGCCTGCATCAAGGTCGAGGCTCCGCCGACCCCGGTCAGAATTGCCGCTCTCAAGCAGGGAATGCGCGAACGTCGCGTACCGCTGCTGACAGGACTTGGTGCGCTTTACGGTTTTTTCGACATCATGGCGGGCGCCGACGGCTTCAATACCGGTTTCGCATTTCCCGAAGTGCTGATGGCCATCGAGCGCGCCGCCCGCACCGGCAACACGGAGGAGTGCTATCGCCTGTATGCCAAATATCTGCCCTTGATTGTTTTCGAGCAGCAACCCGGCGTCGCTGTGCGCAAGGAATTGTTGCGCATGCGCGGCCTCTTGGCAAACTCCCACGTACGGCATCCCGGTGCCGCCATCGGCGAGACGGCGGCAGCGCAGTTGCGGGATATCGTCGAACGTGTTTTTCCGGGCGTCGATATTACGCAAGCCATTCAACCCTGACAGGTGCGGGATTCCGCTTCAGGCCGACGGCGGGGAATTTCCGGCAGCTAATCTGTCCGGCGCGGCAATCCGCTCGTCAGCGCAAGGCGGCCCGCCTGCGACGACAGCTTGCGTCACGTCTCTGAGCGTGGATGCGCGGCCGCTACATCCTGTACGAAGACCGCTTCGCCGTCGTACCAGCGTGATTCCGTCGTCGGATCGGAGAGGGCAAGCAGAACCCCCTGCCCGAGTTCATGGCTGGCAGCGTCAAGCCCGAGTTTCCGGTACGCGTCCGCCGTGCCTTGCGTCAGAGCCGCAATGCCAACCACTATTCCCAGGTTTTGCGGGATCTCGGCAGCATCGGTCCGGCATTTTCTCAGGTCCAGCGAATGAGCTTTTCGACAAACGCCCGGGCGCACATCGTAGATCGAGCACAATTCGTTTTCGAGGAATGGACACTGCGGCCGCCGGCTCCATGCCTGCTCATCGCTGCGCATGGCGAGATGTGTTTCCAGACGCCGGATGACGTGATTCATTTCTTCAGCCGGCCTGCCGCGCAGTTCCCGCGCTATGCGAAAGATTTCCGCTGCCATGGCCTCGACCCGCGCACGGCAGCAATGATTGCAGCCCGCCTTGCAGGCGATTTCCACTCCTTGCCCGACCGCCCGCTGGATGATGCTGCTTGCTTTGTGCTGCAGGCTGGAAACAAACGCGATTGCCGACTGCGGGCTTCTGTGCGTCTCCAGATGACGCTCGGCCACTTGCCGGACCTCATCCACTGACTTCAGGAATGCGACTTGCTCTTCAGGCTTCAACATAAGGTAAGCGGCGCCGGTTCATCGGCACGATTCTACATCCGCTGTATGACGCCGTGCTTGCGGGTGCCGGCAGTCGGACGGCGTCGCTTCGGCAGTGGCGGACGGCCAAGCCCGGTGGCATCGATATCACCGGTTTGCGGCGGACCAAAGTCGGGTACCATGTTGCGCAACGTGCCTCACAATCTGTTTTTTCGCATGACGTCGGCGTCTGAACTTGTTTCTGATGGCGGGCGCGACGTGCCCGGGAGCATTGGTCAGCGATGATGAAATCCTTTATCCCCGTTTTCGCCGCTGCGGCATGACAGCAAGCTGGTTTCTGCTGCCGGTCACCTACCTGGCGTCGATTGTGCTCGTCGTCATCAGCATGAGCATCGCGGTGGTCCTGGTGGCAATTGTTTTCGGCAGCCCGTCGGACCGCTCTTCCAGATTGATCTACAAGGCAACGGGCATTCTCGTGGTCGGCTGGGCCGTTCTGGCGTGGATGGGTTCCAGCTATTACAGTTCCCAGATGTCCGACCTGGCGTACCGGGAAGGCTTCGTCCAGGCGCGCAGGCAAATCGAAGGGATTACGGTCGAAATCGACAACGCCCTCAGGGTTCTCAGCAGCGTTCCCCGCATACTCGCCGGTGAGGAGGCAGTACAAAGGCAGTTGGGACAATTCGGGCCGCGAGCAGTGCCGTCGCGACTTGTCTATGAAGAGCGCAAGCGTTTGTGGACCGGGAGCAGCGAACGCTCCGGACTGAGTGCATTCCTTGTCGCCGCCGCCTCCGGTCTCGATGCCGAAGTGATCTGGGTGATGAATGCGGCGGGCGATTGCATCGCCTCCAGCAACGCCGGCAAACCCGTCAGTTTCATCGGCACCAATTTCAGCGAGCGCGAGTATTTTCGCCAGGCGCGAAACGGCCAAGCCGGTCGCCAATATGCCGTCGGCAAGGTCAGCAAGGTGCCGGGGCTGTTCTACTCGTACCCGGTGCAGGACGGCAAAGGACAGTTCATGGGTGTCGTCGCGGTAAAACGCGACATCTCTGATTTCAGCCACTGGACCCGACCGAATAACGGATTCATTGCCGATGCGCACGGCGTTGTGGTCCTCGCGGAAGACAAGAATCTCGTATACCGGACAATGCCCGGCGCCTCGGCCGGAACACTTTCGGCCGAGGCCAGGATGGCCCGCTACAGAAAGGAAACTCTGCTCCCGGTTGATGTTCAGCCGTGGGGCAGCGGCAGTGATCGCGAACTGGTAACTCTCGGAGAGGCTTCCTTGCCGTTCGTGCTGGTTTCCAGGGCAGTCGCCGATGGCAGCGTTACCGTATACCTGCCCCGCGCCCTGCCTGAACTCTCGCGCATCGAAGCCGAGCGGCAGTGGGTATTCCTGCTGGTCGCGGTGGCCGGCGCCATGCTCATCGTTGCCTCGATAGCCGTAGTCTTCTACGTCCGCGCCAACCGTCAGGCCAGGGACGCTGCCGAGAGCGCCAACCGCGCCAAGAGCGACTTTCTGGCCAACATGAGCCATGAGATCAGGACCCCCATGAACGGGGTGATAGGCATGGCCCAACTGCTGCTGGATACGAAACTCGATGACGAGCAGCGCGGATTCGCCAATGATATTGCCGTGTCGGCAGAATCGCTGCTGGCCATCATCAACGACATCCTCGATCTGTCAAAAATTGAGGCGGGACGCATGGACTTCGAGAGCCATCCGTTCTCGGTGACTACGCTGGCCGATGCCGTGGTTTCCTTGCTCAAGCCACGGGCGAAGGAGAAGGGCATCGCTTTCCACGTCGATATCGATCCCGATACCGCCGGTTACTTCGTTGGAGACAGCCTCCGCATCCGCCAGATTCTGCTCAACCTGGCTGGCAATGCGGTCAAATTCACCAGTTCCGGCGCGGTTCGCATGCGGGTCAGCCGCCGCCCCAAGGGGCTGCGATTCGAAGTCGCCGACTCCGGCATAGGCATTCCGCCGGAGGCGCGCCAGCGGCTTTTTTCCAACTTCAGCCAGGTCGATGCTTCGACGACGCGCCGGTTTGGCGGTACCGGCCTGGGGCTGGCAATCAGCAAGCGTCTGGCCGAAGGAATGGGCGGCAGTATCGGCGTCGATAGCACGGAGGGGGAGGGCAGTTGCTTCTGGGTCGAATTGCCGCTGGAAGCGACGACGGAAGCCGCGAGTAGAAGCCCTGCGGGTTTTCCTGCGCCGGGTGCAGCAGTTGAGAAATCCGCGGCTGCGGAGTCCGAAGTACCGCCCGCACGGCAGGCCGATAAGCCCAGGCGCCTGTTGCTGGTGGAGGACAACAAGGTCAACCAGAAGCTTGCGCTGGCCCTGCTGGCCCGGCTGGGCTACAGCGCCGACCTCGCCGAAAACGGCGTCGAGGCGGTGAAGGCAGCATGCGAGCAGCGTTATGCGCTGATTCTGATGGATATGCAGATGCCCGAAATGGACGGGCTGGAAGCCACCCGCCGGATCCGGTGTCTGGGCGGAGCCAATCAGTCCGTCCCCATCGTTGCACTCACCGCCAACGCCATGCAGTCGGACCGGGAAGCCTGTCGCGCGGCCGGCATGGACGACTTTCTGGCGAAGCCGTTCAGCCGTGACGCCCTTGTCGCCTGTCTTGCCCGCTGGCGCGATCCTGTTGCCGGTGGATTTCTGCGCAGCGAATGACCGGTCGGGCGCCGGAGCCCTACAGCACTTCTGCCGCGTGATCGGCGAGCCTGGAGCGTTCGCCGCGTTGCAGCGTGACGTGACCCGAATGCGACCAGCCCTTGAAGCGATCGACGACGTAGGTCAGGCCTGAACTGCCCTCGGTCAGGTAGGGCGTGTCGATCTGGGCGATGTTGCCCAGGCAGACCACCTTGGTGCCTGGCCCGGCACGGGTGATCAGGGTCTTCATCTGCTTCGGCGTCAGGTTCTGCGCCTCGTCGATGATGAGGAACTTGTTCATGAAGGTGCGGCCGCGCATGAAGTTGAGCGACTTGATCTTGATCCGGTTGCGGATCAGGTCCATGGTTGCGGCGCGCCCCCAGTCGCCGCCATAGCTCCCGGCCGCTGCGCCGGGTACTCCGGCAGGCGTTTCGACCGGCTTGTTGAGCACCTCTAGATTGTCTTCCAGCGCGCCCATCCACGGCGTCATTTTTTCCTCTTCGGTACCGGGCAGGAAGCCGATGTCTTCACCGACGGGAACGGTGACGCGGGTGATGATGATTTCGGAAAACAGTTTGGTTTCCATCGTCTGCGTCAGGGCGGCGGCCAGTGTCAGCAAGGTTTTGCCGGTACCGGCCTGACCGAGCAGGGTGACGAAATCGATGTCCGGATTCATCAGCAGGTTGAGGGCGAAGTTCTGCTCGCGGTTTCGCGCGGTGATGCCCCATACGGCGTTCTTTGAGTGACTGTAGTCGACGATGGTTTCGAGTTCCGCCGTCTTGCCGGAGCCGACTTTTACCCATGCCTGCAGGGGTTGCGGGCCTTCCTGCCAGACGAACTCATTGACCAGCAGGTCGGGGCAGAGCGGGCCCTTGATGCGGTAATAGGTGCGGCTGTCCTTCTTCCAGGATTCCAGACCCTTGCCGTGGCTGTCCCAGAAATTCGGAGGAAGTTCGAGGGTCCCGGTGTAGAGGAGGTCGGTATCCTCCAGTACCTTGTCGTTGAAATAGTCCTGCGCTTCGAGGCCCAGCGCGCGGGCCTTGATGCGCATGTTGATGTCCTTGGAGACCAGGATCACCGGCCGCTTCGGGTACTTCTGGCCGAGATACATGACCACGCCGATGATCTGGTTGTCGGCCTTGGCTGTCGGCAAGGAACTCGGCAGGATGCCGTTGATGGCTTCGGTCTGCAGGAACAGGTGGCCGGTGGCCAGTTCGCGCGAGGGCCCGGTCAGGTCTATGCCGCGGGCCATGTCGTGTTCCGCGCCGGTGACGATTTCGTCCAGCAGGCGGCTGGTCTGGCGTGCGTTGCGCGCCACTTCCGACATGCCTTTCTTGTTGGCGTCGAGTTCCTCCAGCGTCATCATCGGCACGTAGATGTCGTGCTCTTCGAAACGGAAGAGGCTCAAGGGGTCATGCATCAGCACATTGGTGTCGAGCACGAACAGCTTGGTGGCGGAAGTCTTCGCAGTCTTGGCGCGCGTGGCGTTCATTGGAACCTCAGGGCAAGGATGGGCGAGTTGGAACCATGCTCAAGATAGTCAGACGTCCGGTCACGAAAGACGGAGTGAAAGGGTCGAATACAGGCCCTGTTCCAGATTACAGTTTGCGTACTGCCTCGAGTACGGCGGCAGCGTTGCCGTCAGCCCTGGTCGAGCGCCATTCCTGACGCAGCAGGCCGTCGGCGTCGATAAGGAAGGTGCTGCGCTCGATGCCGAGAACTTTCTTGCCGTACAGCATCTTGTTCTTCACTACGTCGAACATGCGGCAGAGCACGCCTTCGATGTCGGAAATCAGTTCGAAGGGCAATCCCAGCTTGGCCTTGAAGCTCTCGTGCGACTTCAGTGCGTCGCGCGAAACGCCGATCACGACACAGCCGGCCTTGACGAATTCGGTGTGCAGGTCGCGGAACTGCTGTGCCTGCGCAGTGCAGCCCGGCGTATTGTCCTTGGGGTAGAAATACAGCACCAGAGGTTTGCCGCGATGCGCCGAGAGAACGAATTCGCCGCCGGTGGCGGGTACGGTGAAATCCGGGACAAGCAGCCCGAGGGCAGACGGGGCGGGTTTGGCTTCAGTCATGCAGCTTCCTTCCATGTTGACAGAAATTCCTCGCCCTGCAGCATCAAGGAGCCTGCGCGTCCGGCGATTTCCCCCCGGATCATTTCGTGGCGAGGCAGCAGCACCGGGTCGAGCGCGTCGCGCATTGCTCCCAGCGATACCATTTCGTAGCCCTGTTCGCGCCAGCCTGTCAGCAGGCGCTCCAGGGTATCGCCGAACTTGAGACCTTCAAGTTCGGCGTGCAGGGTGAAAACGTGATCGCGGTCAGGGGCACCGGACGCAGCCTGCGCGGTGAGCCGCAGCAGGTGCAGATGCACGTTGTCCGCCGTGATCTCGTCCGTGCCGATCAACTCGTCGAGCGTCGGCAGGGTCGTCGGCAATTGCGGGCAGGCTACAATTTCGCCATTCCACAGCGGTACGAAGGGGTGCGTGCCGCGACAGTCGGAGGCCCAGCGATAGCCAAGTCGCTGCGTCAACCGCAGCGCATGCGGGTTCATCTGCCAGCCGGCGGCGCCGTGGCCGCTCGCCTGGCTGCCGAAGATCTCGACATAGCGTTCGTGCGCCCGCCGCATTTCGATTTCGGTCCAGGTGGCGCCGGCCTTGTCGACGCCGTCCTGCCACTTGACGTGGTCCCAGCAGTGGATCGCCGTTTCGAAGCCGGCGTCGCGGGTGGCGCGCATGATGTCCGCGCCGCGGCGGCCGATGTCCGGGCCGGGCAGCAATGTGCCGTACATCAGGGTTCTTATGCCGTAGTGCGAGACCACCGAAGTGCGCTGCACCTTCTTCATGAAGCCGGGGCGGAAGGCGCGCTTGATGGCGCGTCCGGTGTGATCGGGACCGAGCGAGAACAGGAAACTCGCGTCGGCGCGCTGGCGACGCAAAATCTCCACCAGTCGCGGCACGCCCTGCAGGGTGCCGCGCCAGGTATCGACATCGATTTTGAGTGCGAGCTTCATCGTGCCCTCGACGGGCCGTCCCTAGAGGGCAGGCGCCCCCCGGTGGTGGGGGTTTTGGCGGGGTTTCGCAAAGCACGGCTTTGCGCCGCCGAAACGGGCGAGCCGTGCAAGGCGAGCCCTCCGCGAATTATGTGAGCGTGGGGGGCCATACTGGAAGCTCAATCCATCAACTTGCGCACTTCGGCCACGTCGTTGCGATAGGCCTCGAAAATGCTGCGCAGGGCGTCTTCGAAGGCGACTTTCGGCGCCCAGTCGAGTTCGGCCATGGTGTTGCTGATCTTCGGCACGCGGTGCTGCGTGTCCTGGTAGCCCTTGCCGTAATACTCGCCGGAGGTGGTTTCCAACGTCTTGACTTGGGCTGCACTGGCAGCGTATTCGGGGTACTGCTTGGCTAGGTCGAGCATCAGCGCGGCGAGTTCGCGGATGGAGTAATTGTTCTTCGGGTTGCCGATGTTGTAGATCTTGCCGCTGGCGATACCGTCCTTGTTCTCGATGATTTTCATCAGCGCATCGATGCCGTCCGAGACATAGGTGAAGGAGCGCTTCTGGGCGCCGCCGTCGACCAGCTTGATCGGTTCGCCGCGCACGATGTGGCCGAGGAACTGGGTGATGACGCGGGAACTGCCTTCCTTCGGCGTGTAGATCGAATCGAGGCCGGGGCCGATCCAGTTGAAGGGCCGGAACAGCGTGTAGTCGAGGCCTTCCTGCTGGCCGTAGGCGTGGATCACGCGGTCCATCATCTGCTTGGCGCAGGAGTAGATCCAGCGCGGCTTGTTGATCGGGCCGAGGATGAGTTCCGAGTTCTCGGGATCGAACTCGGGATCCTTGCACATGCCATAGACCTCGGAGGTCGACGGGAAGATCACGCGCTTCTTGTACTTGACCGACTGGCGGATGATCGGCAGGTTGGCCTCGAAGTCGAGTTCGAAGACGCGCAGGGGTTCCTTGACATAGGTGGCGGGCGTGGCGATGGCCACCAGCGGCAGGATGACGTCGCACTTCTTGACGTGGTACTCGATCCACTCCTTGTTGACCATGATGTCGCCTTCGAAGAAATGAAAGCGGGAGTTCTTCATCAACTCGGTGACGCGCTCCGAGTTCATGTCCATGCCATATACGTCCCAGTCCGTGGTGTCCATGATGCGCTGGGAGAGATGGTGGCCGATGAAGCCATTGACGCCGAGAATGAGGATCTTTTTCATGACAGAGGGAGTGCGGTTCCGATAATTGCGTTGATCTGTTCGCCTGCCGGCGCGGGGAGCAGCGCCGAACCCTGTAATTCTACCGCGAGCAGGCGCAAAACCCTGCCGTCGCCGCATTCGGCGAGCAGGTCGCCGTCGCGCTCGAAGAGCGTCGGGCGCCCGCCATAGGGGCCGGTTTCACCCGCCGGATGCAGGGAGCGCAGCACTCTCAGGCGGCCCCGGGCGGTGTCCGAGAAGGCGCCGGGGTAGGGCGGGGCGACCGCGCGGATCAGGTTGTGCACCTCGCTGGCGGGGCGCGTCCAGTCGATGCGGCCGTCTTCGGCCTTGCGTCCGCCGAAGTAACTGCCCGCTGCGAGATCCTGCGGCCTTGCCCGGGCACGGCCGGCCAGCAGGTCGGGGAGGACCCCGTCGAGCGCCATTTCGGCGGCCAGGGTGACCTTGTTGAAGACCTCGAAGGCCGTGTCGTCGGGCAGGATCGGCACCGCTTGTTGCGCGACGATGTCTCCGGCATCGGGCTTTTCCAGCATCCGGTGCAGGGTGGCGCCGGTTTCGCGTTCGCCGTGGATGATGGCCCAATTCACCGGCACGCGGCCGCGATACCTGGGCAGCAGCGAGCCGTGCATGTTCCAGGCGCCTTGCCCGGGCAGGGCGAGCAGGGGAGCCTTGAGCATCAGCCGGTAGTAGAAAGAGAAGAAGAAGTCGGCGTGCAGCGACGCCAGTTCGGCGACAAGCGCCGGATCATTGGGATCCTCCGGCGTGATCACCGGGATGCCGTGGCGTGCGGCGAGTTCAGCGACGCTGTCGAACCAGATGGTTTCGGTCGGGCTGTTCTGGTGCGTCACCACGCGCGCCACCTCGACGCCATGCGCCAGCAGCACCGAGAGGCAGCGCACGCCGACGTTGTGGTAGGCGAAGACGACGGCCTTGCTCACTCTTTGAGCTCCAGGACGGCTTCGACCAGATAGCGCGGCCGGTGGCGCACCTGCTGGTAGATGCGGCCGATGTATTCGCCGAGCAGGCCGATGCCGAACAGCGCCAGGCCGATCAGGAAGAACATCAGCGCGAACAGGGTAAACAGGCCCTCGGCTTCCGGGCCGAGGATCAGGCGGCGGGCGATCAGCAGCACGAACAAGGCGCCCGAGCCGAGCGAGACGAGAATGCCGAGCATCGAGAACCATTGCAGCGGCACCAGCGAAAAGCCGGTCATCAGGTCGAAGTTGAGGCGTATCAGGCTGTAGAGCGAATACTTCGATTCGCCGGCGGCGCGTTCTTCGTGTTCGACCACGACTTCGGCCGGGCTGCGGGCGAAGGTGTAGGCCAGCGCCGGGATGAAGGTGGCGACTTCCTTGCAACTGTTGATGGCATTCACCACGCTGCGCGAATAGGCGCGCAGCATGTTGCCCTGGTCGGTGATCTTGATGCGGGTGATCCTCTCGCGCAGGCGGTTCATGGCCTTCGAGGCCCAGGTGCGGAACAGGCTGTCCTGGCGTTTGCGGCGGATGCTGCCGACATAGTCGTGGCCTTCGCGCATTTTCGCGATCAGCTTGCCGATTTCCTCCGGCGGATTCTGCAGGTCGGCGTCGAGCGTGACGACGATGTCGCCGCGACAGTGCTCGAAACCGGCCATGATCGCCATGTGCTGGCCGGCATTGGCGGCAAACAGGATGACGCGGGTGACATCGGGCCGCGCCTCGAACTGCTGGCGCAGGATCGCCGCCGAGCGGTCGCGGCTGCCGTCGTTGACGAAGACGATCTCGTAGGTTTCGCCCAGGGCGTCGAGCGCCGGGTAAAGGCGGGCGAACAGCGTCGCGAGTCCGGATTCCTCGTTGTAGACGGGGATGACGATGGAGAGTGTGGGCGTGGTCATGCGATCTCCGGCAGGCTTGCAGTCAGCGCCGAACAGACGCGGTCGACGTCGCTGTCCTGCATCGAGGGAAAGAGGGGCAGCGTAAGTGTGGCGGCACCGATGCGCTCGGCCTCGGGGAAGTCGCCCCCCCTGAAACCCAGCGCCCGATAGAGCGAGAAAAGGTGCAGCGGCGGGTAATGCACGCCGACGCCGATGCTTTTTTCCTTCATTGCGTTGATGAACTTGCCGCGATCCGTGCCGGCAGGCAACAGGACCTGGAACATGTGCCAGTTGCAGTCGTTGAAATCGGCGACGGGCAAGCCGAGTCCCAGTGCGGGATCGATGGCGGCGAAATAGCGCCGGGCCAGTTCGCGGCGGCGGGCGGTGAAGGCTGTCAGGTGTTTCATTTGCCCCAGGCCGATGGTGGCGGCGATGTCGGTCATGTTGAATTTTCCGCCCAGCACATCGACGTCCATGCCGCCGTCGGCGAAGCGCTGCACACCCTGCAGGCGCAGGCGCTCGCATAGGCCGGGGTCGATGTCGGCGGGCAGCACCAGGGCGCCGCCTTCGGCGGTGGTCAGGTTCTTGTTGGCGTGGAAGCTGAAGGAGACGAAATCGCTGCCGTTGCCAAATGAGTTGCCGACCGGCGTGCCATTCCATGAGGCGCCGAGGGATTGCGCGGCGTCCTCGATGACGCGCAGATTGTGCTTGCCGGCGATGGCGTAAAGGCGGTCGCGATCAACCGGCAGGCCGGCCAGGTCCACCGGGATGATGGCCTTGGTATCCGGCCGGATGGCCGCCTCGATGCGGCCGAGATCGATGTTGCGCGTGACCGGATCGACGTCAACCAGAATCGGCGCGGCACCCACTTCGAGGATCACGTTGGCGGTGGCGACCCAGGTCAGCGGGGTGGTGATCACCGTGTCGCCGGCGCCGACTCCGGCGAGGCGCAGGGCAACTTCCAGCGTCGCGGTGCCGGAATTGAAGACGCGCACCGGGCGGCCGCCGCAGTAGGCGGAGAGGGTCGCCTCGAAGGCCTGTACCTTGGGACCGCTGGTAATCCAGCCGGAGCGCAGCACGTCGGCGACGGACGCAATGGTTTCCTCGTCGATCGAGGGGCGGGTAAAAGGAAGGAAGGTCTGGCTCACGACCGCGCCACCAGGAACACGCCGATGACGATGAAGCCGATGCCCAGCAGTTTCTGCGCTGCCAGCGCTTCGCCGAACCATTGCCAGGCGACAAAGGCATTGATGACATAGCCGATCGACAGCATCGGGTAGGCGATGGACACGGGGACGCGGGACAGCGCCATGATCCAGACCACCAGGCTGACCGCATAGCAGGCCATGCCGCCCATGATGAAGGGCTGGAAGGCCAGCTTCAGCCCTATCGGCAGTATGTTTTCGACGTGAAACTCGAAATGTCCCACCGCATTGGTGCCGGCCTTGAGGAACAGTTGTGCCGCCGCGTTCAGCAGCACGCCGGTGAGGACGAGGGAAAAGCTGAGCGCGTTCATGGTTTCCTGACGATGACGCGGCGCGTGTCGCGGATGACTTCGGTCATGGGCAATCCCTTCTCGCTGAACTCTTTCCAGGTGGCGGGCGACATCAGTGCCCAGGCAACGGGTGCTGCGTTCCAGGCCCGCTCGAAGCCGGCGAGATCCGGAATGAATTTTTGCGGTTCCTGCTCGATGCCGAAACCCAGTTCGTCCTTGTAGACGACCATTGTCGTGGTTCGCTTCAGGTAGAACTGCAGGCTCTGGTCGTAGGTGCTGACGCTGAAGAAAGGTGCTTCCTTTGGTACTTGCGAGTGTATTGCCGCAGCCACGTCGTGCGCAGAATTGACCGAGCCAAGACTGTCGTGACCCAGCAAAAAGCCCTGGCCGAAGCCGAAACCGCCGCATGCCAGAGCGAACACGGCGGCCGTGCTGCGGCCTTGCCGTGCCAGCCGGAACGATGTCAGTCCGCCCAGCAGCAGCGTGCCGGCGCCGGCATACAGCCAGGGTTGATAGGCTTCATAAAGCGCCGCCGGAACTTCGGTATTGGCGAAGCGGGTGACGTAAGGCACCAGCAACAGGCAGGCGCCGCCTGCGATGATGGCCGGCAGTGCCTGCCACTCGATGCGGCGGGAACCGGCATGGCCCGCCAGATGCAGTCCGATCAATGCCGCGAGGGCCGGAAAGATCGGCAGTATGTAAGAGGCCAGTTTGGAACTGGATGCCGAAAAGAAGGCGAAGACCAGCACGACCCAGACCAGCAGGAAGCGCCGCGGCTGAAAGAGGCGGCCGGGTTCGCTGCGGAATCCGGCGGCAATGCCTTGTGCCAGGCTGCCGAGCCAGGGCAGCATGCCGAGCAGCAGGATGGGCAGGAAGTACCACAGCGGCTGGTAACGGCCGTGCGCCTTGGTCAGGAAACGCTCGAAATGCTCGTGGATGAAGAAGAAACGGGCGAATTCGGGATTCGCCAGCGACACGGCGATGAACCACGGCGCGGTAATCGCGAGCAGGATCAGCAGACCACGCCAGGGCCGGATGCGCAGGATGAATCCCGGGTCACGCTGCCATAGTGCGTAGATGACGGCGGCGGCGGCTGGCAGCACGAGTCCGATGAGGCCCTTGGAGAGTATCGCCAGCGCCAGCAACACCCAGGCGGCGTCCTGCCAGCGCCGACCCGCCGCAGGGCTCGCCTCATCGCGCTGGCCCAGACAAAGGGCGAATACCGCGCCGGCCAGAAAGAAGCTGACGCCCATGTCCAGCGTATTGACATGGCCGATCACATTCCACAGCACGCTGCCGGCCAGCACCGCACCGGCCATCAGCCCGGCCTGGAGGCCGAACAGCCGCGCCGTGGCGAAGGCGGTGGCAAGCACGCCGAGGAAGCCGGTCAGCGCCGGCCACAGTCTTGCGGTCCAGTGGTGCTCGCCAAAGACGGTGAAGGCGGCGGCCGTCGCCCAGTACTGCAGCGCCGGTTTTTCGAAGTACTTGATGTCGTTCAGACGCGGTGTCAGCCAATCGCCGCTGGCGACCATTTCACGCGGAATCTCGGCATAGCGGCCTTCGTCGGGATTAATCAGGCGGCGCTGTTGCAGCGTGCCGAACCAGGCCAGGGCGAAGGCCAGCAGCAGCGCCAGCATGGGCCCGCGACGCAGGTTTATCACCCCGCACTTTCGATGATGAATGCCGCGACGACCTCGCGTCCCTCCGCCATGAGGACGTTGTAGGTGCGGCAGGCGGCGCCGTTGTCCATGACTTCGGCGCCGATGTTGCGCTCGATCAGCGAGCGCAACAGGGCGGCGGCGGGGAAGCGCTGGCGCAGCCCGGTCCCGAGCAGGACGATGGGGCAGCCGAGGTCGGCAACGGCCCGCAGGTCGTCTCCGGTCAGGCTGTCGAACGAAGCCGGCGGCCAGTCCTGGATCAGACGTTGCGGCGTCAGGAGGAAGCTTTTCGTCAGGCGGTGGCCATTCACGGCGATGTGCCCGGCATCGTAGGCGGTGATCGCAAGCAGACCGGCGGTGGCGGGGGAATGCAGCTTCATTCAGGGCGGTCGAGGTGGCGGCTGTATCGGCGGCGAGGTTGATAAAGATCGGACAGCGGCTGGAGTGGCTGAAAGCCGCATCAAATCTGGATTTGCGGTGCAGCATGGGCTTGAGTAACATTATACCTTCAGCGGCGCGGCCCGACCCGGGCGGCCTCATGCAGAAAGGACGGTTGCTCATGCAGCCCGTGAATAAATCCGCCAAACTCAACAACGTCTGCTACGACATCCGCGGGCCGGTGCTCGCCCGCGCCAGGCAGATGGAAGAGGAAGGCCACCAGATCATCAAGCTGAACATCGGCAACCTGGCTGCTTTCGGTTTCGATTCGCCCGAGGAAATCCGCCAGGACATGATCCGCAACCTGCCCAATGCGGCCGGTTATGTCGATTCGAAGGGCATTTTTTCCGCGCGCAAGGCGGTGATGCACTACAGCCAGCAGAAGCGCATCAAGGGCGTCACGATAGAGGACATCTACATCGGCAACGGCGCCTCGGAACTGATCGTGATGGCCATGAACGCCCTGCTTGATACCGGCGACGAGGTGCTGGTGCCGGCACCGGACTATCCGCTATGGACGGCGGCAGTCAGCCTTTCCGGCGGCACGCCGCGCCACTATCTTTGCGACGAGGGCAGCGGCTGGCTGCCGGATCTGGCTGACATCCGCGGCAAGATCACCCCCCGCACGCGGGCGATTGTCATCATCAACCCCAACAACCCCACCGGCGCCGTATACCCCGATGAGCTGCTGCTGGAAATCGTCGAAATCGCGCGGCAGAATGACCTGATCATCTATGCCGATGAAATTTATGACAAGATGCTTTACGATGGAACGACTCATACCTCGATAGCGGCCCTGTCCGAGGACGTGCTGACGATTACCTTCAACGGCCTGTCGAAGAACTATCGTTCCTGCGGCTATCGCGCCGGCTGGATGGTCGTTTCCGGCGAAAAGAAGCATGCGCGCGATTACATCGACGGTCTCGACATGCTGGCCTCGATGCGGCTGTGCGCCAATGTGCCGGGCCAGTGGGGCATCCAGACCGCGCTGGGCGGCTATCAGAGCATCGACGACCTGGTGGCGCCGGGCGGGCGCATGTGCCGCCAGCGCGACGTCGCCCACGAACTGATCAATGCCATTCCCGGCGTCAGTTGCGTCAAGCCGAAAGCCTCCCTGTACATGTTCCCGCGGCTTGACCCGAAGATGTACCCGATCACCGATGACCGCGACTTCATCGCCGAACTGCTGGTGGCGGAAAAGGTGCTGCTGGTGCAGGGCACCGGATTCAACTGGCCGCACCCCGACCATTTCCGTCTGGTCTTCCTGCCGCACGAGGACGATCTGCGCGAAGCCATCGGTCGCATCGCGCGCTTTCTCGACGGCTATCGAAAGCGTCATGGCAACTGAGAACCGGGGAACGTCCGGCGTTTCCCGTCCTCTGCACTAGGAAAACTGAATGAAACCAATCAACGTAGGACTGCTCGGCATCGGCACCGTCGGTGGCGGCACATTTAATGTTCTCGCGCGCAACGAAGCGGAGATCACCCGCCGTGCCGGGCGTCCGATCCGCATCACCCGCGTCGCCGACAAGAATCTCGAACTGGCGCGGCAGGTGACTGCCGGTCGGGCGCAGATAACCGACGATGCCTTCGCCGTGGTCAGCGATCCCGACATCGACATCGTCGTCGAACTGATCGGCGGTTGCGGCATCGCCAAGGAACTCGTGCTGAAAGCCATCGCCAACGGCAAGCACGTGGTGACGGCGAACAAGGCCCTGCTGGCGGTGCATGGCAACGAAATCTTCGCGGCCGCGCACGAGAAGGGCGTCATGGTCGCCTTCGAGGCGGCGGTGGCGGGCGGCATCCCGATCATCAAGGCGCTGCGCGAAGGCCTCACCGCCAACCGCATCCAGTGGATCGCCGGCATCATCAACGGCACCACCAACTTCATCCTGTCCGAGATGCGCGACAAGGGCCTGGCTTTCGACGTGGTGCTGAAGGAGGCGCAGCGCCTGGGCTATGCCGAGGCCGATCCGACCTTCGACATCGAAGGTGTCGACGCCGCGCACAAGATCACCATTCTTTCGGCGCTGGCCTTCGGCATTCCGATGCAGTTCGACAAGGCGCACATCGAAGGCATCAGCCGGCTCGATGCCGATGACATCAAGTATGCCGAGCAGCTGGGCTATCGCATCAAGCTGCTCGGCATTACCCGCCGCCGGCCGCAGGGCGTCGAACTGCGCGTGCATCCGACATTGATCCCGACCAAGCGGCTGATCGCCAACGTCGAAGGCGCGATGAATGCCGTGCTGGTGCAGGGCGACGCCGTCGGCGCCACGCTCTACTACGGCAAGGGCGCCGGCGCCGAACCGACGGCCTCGGCCGTCATCGCCGACCTGGTCGATGTCACCCGCATGCATACCGCCGATCCGGAGCATCGCGTGCCGCACCTGGCTTTCCAGCCCGGTGCCGTCGAGGATACGCCGATCCTGCCCCTGTCCGAAGTCGAAACCAGCTACTACCTGCGGCTGCGGGTCGAGGACAAACCCGGCGTGCTGGCCGACATCACGCGCATCCTCGCCGATCAGCAGATTTCCATCGATGCCATGATCCAGCGCGAGCCGGCAGAAGGTGAGTCGCAGACCGACATCATCATGCTGACCCACATCACCCGCGAGAAGAATGTGGATGCGGCCATCGCCAGAATCGAGGCGCTGGCCGTGGTGAAGAAGAAGGTGATCCGGCTGCGCATGGAAGAACTTGGCTGACATGAAATACATTTCTACGCGCGGCGGTGCAGAGGCGCAAGACTTCTGCGACATCCTGCTCGGCGGTCTGGCGCCGGATGGCGGGCTTTACCTGCCGGAATCCTATCCGCAGGTAGCCGATCGCCTGGATGCCTGGCGCGGGCTTTCCTACGCCGGCCTGGCTTTCGAGATTCTCTCGCTCTACATCACCGACATCCCGCCGGCCGACCTGAGGGCCCTCTGCGACAAGACCTACACGGCGCAGACCTATCGCTGGAGCCGCGACCCGGCGAAGGCTGCCGACATCGTGCCGCTGACCTCGCTGGAGCCGGACTTTCATTTGCTCGAATTGTCCAACGGGCCGACTCTGGCGTTCAAGGACATGGCCATGCAGTTGCTGGGCAACCTGTTCGAGTACGTTCTCGACAAGCGTGGCGAGACCATCAATATTCTCGGCGCGACGTCGGGCGATACCGGTTCGGCGGCGGAATACGCGATGCGCGGCAAGCACGGCGTGCGCGTCTTCATGCTTTCGCCGGATGGCCGCATGAGCGCTTTTCAGCGTGCGCAGATGTATTCTCTGCCGGATGCGAATATTTTCAACATCGCCGTGCGCGGCATGTTCGACGATGCCCAGGACATCGTCAAGGCAGTGTCCAACGATGCCGAATTCAAGGCCAGGTACAAGATCGGCGCGGTGAATTCGATCAACTGGGCGCGCGTCGCAGCGCAAATCGTGTATTACTTCAAGGGGTATTTCGAGGCCACCCGGTCCAACCGGGAGGAAGTGGCCTTCTGCGTTCCGTCGGGGAACTTCGGCAATATTTGCGCCGGCCACATCGCCCGCATGATGGGACTGCCGGTTTCCCGCCTGGTGCTGGCTACCAACGAGAACGACGTGCTCGACGAGTTCTTCCGCAGCGGCATCTACCGGCCCCGGACCACGGCGCAGACCCATGTCACCTCCAGTCCGTCAATGGATATTTCCAAGGCCTCGAATTTCGAACGCTTTGTTTTCGACCTGGTCGGCCGCGACGCGGCGATCATCCGCCAACTGTGGCGCGAGGTCGACGCCGGCGGCAGCTTCAGTATTGCCGACGGTCCGTTTGCCGCGCGCCTGCCGGCTTATGGCTTCGTTTCCGGCTGCAGTTCGCACGCTGATCGTCTGGCCACGATTCGCGACGTCTGGCAGCGCCATGGGCTGATGATCGACACGCATACGGCAGACGGGGTAAAGGTGGCGCGCGAGTATCGCCTCGCGGGCGAGTCCATGGTCGTGCTGGAAACGGCGCAGGCGGTGAAGTTTGCCGAAACGATACGGGAAGCCTTGGGTCGCGATCCGCAGCGTCCGGCGGAACTTGACGGACTGGAAAACCTGCCGCAACGGGTGGAACTGGTTGATGCCGGCGTGGATCAGATCAAGCAGATCCTTGTTCGCGAGTGCTGAGGCGATAGCGGCAGCGCAAGCCTCAGAGCGCCGGAGCTCCCGCTGCGGCGAATCGCGAATCCCGACGAACCCGGGATCAGAGATAGATAACCGCAGGGAATACCGTTACGGCCAGCACAAGTACCAGCCAGTCCATGTTGTGGCGGGCCAGGAAGCCTGTGAAATGCATGACCAGAACAACAATGGCGAAGATGTAGTAGAGGATGAAAAGCATTTTATTCTCCGTGGGCGGCAGGCATCCAGAAACACGACAGGCGAATACCGATAGGCCAGTTCTCGCTGAATTCTAGCATCAATGACTGAGTGTCAAGAACAGGCTCGCCGGTTTTAGTTTGAACGGAATTTCCAGTCCGCGCCGTGCCCGAGAGCCACGGTAAGCGGCCTGTGCACGCGTGTCGAGAGGGTGTTGAACCGTCTTGCCGTTGCGGTTGTTGCCGCCGATCAGCAGGGCCTGCCCCGCCGTCACGGCAACGCCGGCGACCTCGTCATTCTTCGCCAGGTCGATCAGCATCAGGCCTTTGCCCTTGGCCATTTCCCGGAGGTCGGCGAGAGGGAAGAGCAGCAGACGTCCGCCTTGCGTCAGCACCGCCGCCGTGTCCCCGGCGACCAGCGCCGGGGACAGCGGTTTCTGGCCCTTGTCCAGCACCAGGAAGGTCTTGCCGGCCTTGTTGCGGGCGACCATGTTGGCTACGCTGGCGACGAAACCATAGCCGGCGGAAGCGGCTACAAGATACCGGCTTTCGGGCGCGTTGCTCAGCGCCAGCGCCAGCTTGCCGCCTTCCTGGAAATCGATCATGGTGTTCAGCGGTGCGCCGTCGCCGCGACCGCCCGGCAGGTCTGAGACGCGGAGGCTGTAGCTGCGGCCATTGCTGTCGATCACGATCAACGGCCAGACGGTGCGCGTTTCCATCACCAGCCAGGGCAGGTCGCCGGTCTTGTAGGTGATGCTCGCCGCGTCGATGCCGTGGCCCTGTCGTGAGCGCACCCAGCCGTTCCTGGAGATGATGACGGTTGCCGGTTCGTCGGGCGCGGCAATTTCGCCCTGCGATGTCGGCGTCACCGCTTCCATCAGGGTGCGCCGCGGGTCGCCGAAGCGCTTGCTGTCCTCGTTGATCTCCTTCAGGATCAGCTTGGTCATCTCGTGGCGCGAGTCGAGCAGGGCGGTGAGTTGCACGTGCTCGAGGCGCAGGTCGCCAAGTTCCTTTTCGATGCGGATGCCTTCCAGGCGCGCGAGCTGGCGCAGGCGGATCTCGAGTATGTCATTGGCCTGGATCTCCGTCAGGCCGAAACGCGTCATCAAGTCCGGCCCCGGTTCGTCGGATTCGCGGATGCAGCGGATCACCTCCTCGATGCGCAGGAAGACCGTCATGCGCCCTTCCAGGATATGCACGCGGCGCAGCACCTCGGCCAGCCGGTGCCCGGTGCGGCGTTCCACCGTGACGAAGCGGAACTCGATCCATTCGCGGAGAATATTCAGCAGGTTCTTCTGTTGCGGCCTGCCGTCGCGGCCGACCATGGTCAGGTTCATCGAAACACTTGCCTCGAGGCTGGTGTGCGCCAGCAGCACGGCCATGAATTCTTCCTGCGCCAGGCGCGAGCTCCTGGGTTCGAGCATGATGCGAACCGCCTGCTGGTCGCTCGACTCGTCGCGTACGCTGTCGAGCACGCCGAGCACCAGTGCCTTGAGGTTCTTCTGTTCCTGGCTGACATCCTTTTTGCCGGCACGCGGTTGCGGGTTGGTCAGCCCCTCAATTTCGGACAGCACCTGGGCCACCGAAACGCCGTGCGGCAGCTCGTACACGATTACCCGCCACTGGCCCCGCGCCAGTTCCTCGATGCGCCAGCGGGCGCGCATGCGCAGGCTGCCGCGGCCGGCGGCATAAGCGTCATGGATATCGGCCGGGGTAGAGATGAGCTGCCCGCCGCCGGGAAAGTCCGGTCCCGGCAAGAGTGCGAGGACTTCTTCCAGCACCGCCTCGGGTTTTCTGATCAGCAGGCGCGCGGCGTCCGCCACCTCGCGCAGGTTGTGCGGCGGAATCTCCGTCGCCATGCCGACCGCGATGCCTGAAGCGCCGTTCAGCAGGACTACCGGCAGGCGCGCCGGCATCAGTTGCGGCTCGGTCATCGAACCGTCGTAGTTGGCGGTGAATTCGACCGTGCCGCGGTCGATTTCCGCCAGCAGCAATTCGGCAAAAGCGGTCAGGCGGCACTCGGTGTAACGCATGGCGGCGGCGCCGTCGCCGTCGCGCGAGCCGAAGTTGCCCTGGCCGTCGACCAGCGGATAGCGCAGCGTGAAGTCCTGCGCCACGCGCACCATGGCGTCATAGATGCTGGTGTCGCCGTGCGGGTGGTACTTGCCGATCACGTCGCCCACCACCCGTGCACTCTTGACGTGCTTGGTGCCGGCCGCCAGGCGCATCTCGTTCATCGCGTGCAGGATGCGGCGTTGCACCGGTTTGAGTCCGTCCTCCACCTGGGGCAGGGCGCGGGCGCGCACTACGCTCATGGCATAGGAGAGGTAGGCGCGCTCGGTGTAGACGTCCAGCGGCAGTGTCGAACCATCGTCGAAGGCCGGTGCAAGCTCAACAGGGGGCGCCGGCGGCGCAGCGTCAAAAAGGTCGGGGTACTCGTTGCTCATCGGTTCATCAATGCAAGTTGAATTGGCTGGATTCGGCGGCAGGCGGCCCGCCCGCTAATCGGCAGCAGAATCCGTCGAGAAGAAATAGGAAAGTCGCTGCCTTGGATTGAGCCATTGCAGCACATCCGGCGGCAGCGATGCCGGACGCAGGGATTCCTCTATTTTCAGATCGCTGCTTTCCGCCATGTCGATCACTGCGGCTGCGTCCTTGTCAATGTCTGCGTCATAGATCAGGATTTTCGGCCGCAGGCTCTCCCTGCCCGGAGAAACGACGAGACCGAGAGATCCGTCATTGAGCTGGACGATGGTGCCGGGCGGGTAGACGCCGAGTATCTTGATCAGCAGGCTCATCAATTTCTGGTCGAATTTGGCTGACTCCCGGGCAAACATCAGGGACAGCGCTTCCGCCGGCATCAGGGCCGGCTTTTCCGGAGACTCCGGGCCGCAATAGCGGTCATAGCGGTCCACCAGGCCGACGATCCGCGCCAGGACATTGGTATTGGGCTTGCCCGAGGGAAAACCGGAGCCATCGACGAACTCGTGATGGTTCTGGATTACGGCCAGGGCCGCGGGTGAAAACACGCCTGCTTCGCGGGCCATCTCTACCCCGTACTGGACGTGGGCGCGGTAAAAGTCTTCTTCGTGCTTTGCCCGTGACTTGGCCTTCAGCAGGTGGCTTGGCACCCGCGCCTGGCCGGCGTCATGGGCAAGGGAGCCCAGCGCCAGGTCTGCCAGTTCCGTTTCCGACAGTTTCAGGGCCTTGCCCAGAATCATCGACAGGGTCATCACGTTCAAGGCATGGAACTGCGGCCCTTCGCCGTTCCTGTCGCCCAGCAGATGGAGCAGGACCTCGCCGCCTGCGGAAATCCTGTTCGCCGTGTCGCGGGAGAGCGTTGCCAGAATTGTGCCGGCCTGCTTCGGGTTGCGATGCAGTCCCACCAGCGCTTCGCGGGTTTGCTTGGCCGCGCGCTCCCAGCCGCGTTCGGCCCGCGCGGCGGCATCCTTCTGCGCCCGCAGTTTCTGTTCCTTGATTTCCTTCAGGTCTGCCTTGAGTTCAACCGGGACATGGCTTGCTTCAGGAGCGGACGCTGCTTCGACCAGCGGTGCGGGGCTGGCCGTGCTCTTGTTGGGGAAATAGTAGAGGTGCTGCAGACCAAGAGTCCGAAGCTCGGCAAGCTGTGTTTCGCTTGTGATGCGGAACTTGTTATACAGAAACGGGTGTTCATTCCAGCCCAGATCGATCCAGACGTATAGTCCGACCGTCAGTTGAGACGAGTCAATCGGAACCGGCTTTTCGGGTTTGGCCCACATGTTCAGTTGGCCAGGCGAGGTTCTTGATCCGGCTGCCGGGCGGCGGGCAGGGCGCATGACATAGTGGTCATCAGATATCGGCCTCTACCAGGTGCCCGTTTTCTTCCATCCAGGCGCGACGGCCGGAGGCTTCGCCTTTGCCCATCAGCAGGTTGAACAACTTCTGCGTTGCTTCCCGCATCGCCGGGCGCTCGGCCACCGGCAGCACGCGGCGCGTTGCCGGGTCCATGGCGGTCTCGCGCAACTGCTCCGGATTCATTTCGCCTAGCCCCTTGAAGCGGCCGACCTCGACCTTGTCGGCGGCGATGCCTTCCTTCGCCAGGCGATCCCTGATGGCCGCCAGTTCGCCGTCGTCCAGCGCATACAGGCGCCGCGCCGGCCGTTTCTTGCCTGAGGCCGGAACGTCCACGCGATACAGCGGCGGTTGCGCGACGTAAACGTGGCCGCGCGTGATCAGCGCCGGGAAGTGGCGGTAGAACAGCGTCAGCAGCAGGGCCTGGATGTGTGCGCCATCGACGTCGGCATCCGACATGATGATCAGTTTGCCGTAGCGCAGGCTGGCGAAGTCGGGAGCGGCATCCGCCGTATGCGGATCGATGCCGAGCGCCACGGCGATATCGTGGATCTCGTTGTTGGCGAAGAGACGTCCGGCTTCGACCTCCCAGGAATTGAGCACCTTGCCGCGCAGCGGCAGGATGGCCTGGGTCTCCTTGTTGCGCGCCATCTTGGCCGAGCCGCCGGCGGAATCGCCCTCGACCAGAAACAGCTCGTTCTCGGCGATGTCGGTCGATTCGCAATCGGAGAGCTTGCCCGGCAATACCGCCACGCCTGACTGCTTGCGCTTTTCCACCTTCTGCGCACTTTTCTGCCGCGCCAGCGCCTGTCTGATCGAGAGTTCGGCGATCGCCTTGCCGGCCTCGACGTGCTGGTTGAGCCAGATTTCGAGCGGGTCGCGGATCATGCTCGAGACCAGTTTCACCGCCTCGCGCGAGTTGAGCTTTTCCTTGACCTGACCCTGGAACTGCGGATCGAGAATGCGTGCCGAAAGCACGTAGGCCATGCGGTTGCAGACATCGTCCTGCTGCAGCTTGACGCCGCGCGGCAGCAGCGCGCGGTGTTCGATGAAGCACTTGACGGCGTCGAACACGCCGGCGCGCAGGCCGGCTTCGTGGGTGCCGCCGGCCACGGTCGGAATCAGATTGACATAGGACTCGCAGGCGACGGCTTCGACATGCCAGCCGACAGCCCAGGCGGCGCCTTCGCCGGCGGCAAAGTCGGCATGATCGGCGTCGGCGTACTTGCCATCGGCATAGAGCGGGGCGACGGCTTCGGCACCGCCGGCCAGCTCTGCCAGATAGCCGGCGAGACCCTGCGGGTAACTCCAGGTCTTGCTGGTGATGCTACCGTCGGCCTGCTCGATGTCGAGGCGCACCTTGACACCCGGCAGCAGCACCGCTTTGGAGCGCAACAGGCGTTCCAGTTCGGCCGCCGGCACTCGTGGCGCATCGAAGTATTTGGGATCGGGCCAGACGCGCACCCGGGTGCCGCTCTGTCGCCCGCAACTGCCGGTTTCGGTAAGGAGCCCGACTGTTTCGCCGCCGCCCGAAAATTCGATTGCCCAGATTTTTCCATCGCGCCGGACTTCCACCGAAACGCGGGTCGAAAGTGCGTTGGTGACCGCTACGCCGACGCCGTGCAGGCCGCCGGAAAAGGCATAGGCGGAATTGCCCGAGCTCTTGTCGAACTTGCCGCCGGCATGGAGCCGGGTGAAGGCCAGCACCACCACCGGGATCTTCTCTTCCGGGTGCAGTCCGACCGGAATGCCGCGGCCATCGTCGGTGACGGTGATCGAGCCATCGCCGTGCAGCAGCACGTGCAGGTTTTTGGCGTGTCCGCCGAGGGCTTCGTCGGCGGCGTTGTCGATGACTTCCTGAACGATGTGGGCCGGCGAGTCGGTTTTGGTGTACATGCCGGGACGCTCGCGTACCGGCTCCAGTCCCTTGAGGACGCGGAAGGATGATTCGTCGTAGCTTGCAGTGACAGCCATTATCTGTGGTCTGGAAAGGTTCAGAAGCGCGCGTCGGCGAGGCAGTCGGTCAGCCCCGTGCGCCAGTCGGGCAAGGCAAGGCCGAAGTCGCGCCGGAACAGCGAGCAGTCGAGCCTGGAGTTGCCGGGTCGGGGCGCCGGCAGCGGATAGTCGGCGCTGGTGATGCGGTGTACCAGCGGCGTCTTTTCCAGCAGGCCCGCCGCCAGCGCTTCGGCGAATATGGCTTCGGCATAGCCGTGCCAGCTGGTCTCGCCGGCGGCAGCGAGATGGTAGAGGCCGCCCGCTACGTCATCGCGGGCCAGAATCAGCGCCGTCACGTCGGCCAGATGGCGGGCCCACGTCGGCGCGCCGATCTGGTCGCCCACCACGCGCAATTCGCTTCGCTCGCGGCCGAGACGCAGCATGGTCTTCATGAAATTGGCGCCATGCAGGCCGTAGACCCAGCTGGTGCGCAGAATCAGGTGGCGGGCGCCGGATGCGGCAATTGCCAGTTCGCCGTTGCGCTTGCTGCGGCCGTAGGCGGCGAGGGGGGTGGCGTTGTCGCTTTCCGTGTAGGGCGCGAGCTTGGTGCCGTCGAACACGTAGTCGGTCGAATAGTGGATCAGCAGGGCGCCCAAACGCCTCGCCTCTTCGCCGAGGATTGCGGGAGCGGTGGCGTTGATGGCTTCGGCCATCGCCGGTTCGGATTCGGCTTTGTCCACCGCGGTGTAGGCGGCGGCGTTGACGATCACCGTCGGCGCGACGGCGCGCACGGTGTCGCGCAGGGTTTCCGGTTGTCCCAGATCGAGCTGGCGACGATCACAGGCCACCAGTTCGCCCAGGCTGGCCAGCGAGCGCTTCAGTTCGCGGCCGAGTTGCCCGGCACATCCGGTGAGGAGGATTTTCATGGCCAAAAAAATTTAACTACAGAGGACACAGTGGACACAGAGAAAGGCAAGAGATGACGTCCTTGAATTTGTCCTCTGTGGCATGAATTGTGGTTTTCGGCTTTTCATGGGAAGTATTCCGCGTCGTTGAAAGACCGCCCGGCCGCGTCCTTGGCCGCCAGCAGCGGCTCTCCGCTCAACGGCCACGGAATGGCCAGTTGCGGATCGCTCCACAGCAGCGTGCGCTCATGGGCCGGACTCCAGTAGTCGGTGGTCTTGTAGAGGAATTCGGCACTGTCCGACGTGACGCAGAAGCCGTGGGCGAAGCCGGGAGGAATCCAGGCCATGCGCTTGTCATCGGCCGACAAGCTGAAGCCGACCCACTTGCCGAAGGTCGGCGAGGAGCGGCGCAGGTCCACGGCAACGTCATAGACCGCGCCGGCAATGACGCGCACCAGCTTGCCCTGGGTGTGCTCGATCTGGTAATGCAGGCCGCGCAGCACGTTCTTCTGCGACTTCGAGTGGTTGTCCTGGACGAACTCGGCGTCCATGCCGAGTTCGGCGAAGCTGCGCCGGTTCCAGCTTTCATAGAAAAAACCACGATCGTCGCCAAACACCTTGGGTTCGAGCAGCAGTACGTCCGGGATTGCGGTGGCAATCACCTTCATCCCATGACCCCGTGCTTGAGCAAACCCGTCAGGTACTGGCCATACCTGCTCTTGGCCAGGGGCTCGGCGAGCTTCGCCAGTTGCGCATCGTCGATCCACTTCTGACGCCAGGCCACTTCCTCGGGGCAGGCGACCTTGAGGCCCTGGCGCTTTTCGATGACTTCGATGAACTGGCCGGCTTCCAGCAGCGACTCGTGGGTTCCGGTATCGAGCCAGGCCATGCCGCGGCCCATGATCTCGACCTTGAGTTGGCCCTTTTCGAGGTAGATCCGGTTGAGGTCGGTAATCTCGAGTTCGCCGCGGGGCGAAGGCTTGAGCGCGGCCGCGATGTCGCAGACCTGGTTGTCGTAGAAATACAGGCCGGTGACGGCATAGCGCGACTTCGGCGCCTGCGGCTTTTCTTCAATGCTGATGGCGTGGCCTGCCGCATCGAACTCGACCACGCCGTAGCGTTCGGGATCGCTGACGGCATAGGCAAAGACCGTCGCTCCCGCGCCGTGCTCCGCGTCCGGCGCAGTTCCTGCCGCACGCTGCAGTTGCTGGGCGAAATCGTGTCCGTAGAACAGGTTGTCGCCCAGTACCAGGGCCGACGGGTGGCCGCCGACGAAGTCGCGGCCGATGATGAAGGCCTGTGCCAGGCCGTCGGGGCTGGGCTGCACGGCATAGCGGATGTCGATTCCCCATTGCGAGCCGTCGCCCAGCAGCTGCTCGAAGCGCGGCGTGTCGAGCGGTGTCGAGATCAGCAGGATTTCGCGTATGCCCGCCAGCATCAGCGTGGTCAGGGGGTAGTAGATCATCGGCTTGTCGTAGATCGGCAGCAGTTGCTTGGACACGGCCAGCGTCACCGGATGCAGCCGGGTGCCGGAACCGCCGGCGAGGATGATGCCGCGGGTAGTCATTTGTCTGCCCTCCCCCCGACCCCCTGCCCAAGGCAGGGGATGACGACGGTTCGCCGCTGCGCGGCTCCGGGACTTTGATGGTGCCCCTTCGGGCGGCCGTGCGGGGCGCTCATTTCCGATCTCCGTAATTGCGATCCATCCACTGCCGGTATTCGCCCGAGATGACATGGGCCACCCAGGCCGGGTTGTCGAGGTACCACTGCACGGTCTTGCGCATCCCCGACTCGAAGCTTTCTTCCGGCCGCCAGCCCAGTTCGCGTTCGATCTTGGTCGCATCGATGGCGTAGCGCTTGTCGTGGCCGGGGCGGTCGGCGACCGTTATCTTCTGTTCGCGGTAGCTGCGGTGATCCGGGCGTGGCTTCGATTCGTCGAGCAGTGCGCACAGCGTGTCGACCACTTCGAGGTTGGTCTTTTCGTTGTGGCCGCCGATGTTGTAGGTCTCGCCCGGCGTACCGCGTTCGAAGACCAGGCGCAGCGCACGCGCGTGGTCGTCCACGTAAAGCCAGTCGCGCACGTTGTCGCCCTTGCCGTAGATGGGCAGGGGCTTTTCCATCACGGCATTGTGGATCATCAGCGGGATCAGTTTTTCCGGGAACTGGCGCGGGCCGTAGTTGTTCGAGCAGTTGGTCATTACTGTCGGCAGGCCGTAGGTATGGTGCCAGGCGCGCACCAGATGGTCCGAGGCGGCCTTGGATGCCGAGTAGGGTGAATTCGGCTGGTAGGGATTGGTTTCGAGGAAGAGTCCGGTGTCGCCGAGGGAACCGAAGACCTCGTCGGTCGATACGTGGTGGAAGCGGAAGGCCGCCTTGGCCGCCGCATCGAGCGCCGACCAGTAGGCGCGCGCTGCCTCGAGCAGGGTATAGGTGCCGCTGATGTTGGTTTCTATGAAGTCGCCCGGGCCGTGAATCGAGCGATCGACGTGCGACTCCGCGGCCAGGTGGATCAGGCCGGCGGGCTGGTATTCGAGAAACAGGGCGTCGAGTCCGGCGCGATCGCAAATGTCGGTGCGGCTGAATACATGACGCGGATGGCCGGCCAGGTCGGCCAGGGATTCCAGATTGCCGGCGTAGGTCAGTTTATCGACATTGATGATGCGCCAGTCGGTTTCCGCGATCAGCAGGCGTACCAGCGCGGAACCGATAAAGCCGGCGCCGCCGGTGACAAGGATGGTTTTCATTTCAGTTCAGCGGGGTGGCGAGTCGATGGTTTGGCTGCGGGGAGGATGGGCAGCGGGTGCTGCGGTACATTGGGTCGCCATTGTATTCGATCATAATGACCAGTCCGCAGCGAAACCTATCCGTAGCGGGCTGTGGTGCCACTTGACATGAATTAATAGTTTAGATATAAAATATCGTGGAACGACCTAATTTTCCGACAACTGAGGAAACTCCAATGCGTATCGTATGTTTGGGAGGCGGTCCCGCCGGCTTGTACTTCTCGATTCTGATGAAGCAGGCCAATCCCGCCAGCGACATCACCGTGATCGAACGCAATGAGGAGGACAGCACCTTCGGCTGGGGCATCGTGTTTTCGGACAAGACCATGGACGGCTTCCGTCAGGATGACCCCAAGGTTGTCGCCGAAATCGAGCGCAACTTTCATCACTGGGATGATGTCGACGTGTTCTTCAAGGGCCGGCGCATGGTCTCCGGCGGGCATGGTTTCTGTGGCATCGGGCGGCTGAAACTGCTGCAGATCTTCCAGGCGCGGGCCCGGGAACTCGGCGTGAATCTGAAGTTCGAGACCGAGTTCAAGGATCCGGACGACTATTCCCGCGACTACGATCTGGTCATCGGTGCCGACGGCGTCAACTCGACGACGCGGGGCAAGTACGAAAGCCACTTCAATCCGCGCATCGATGTCCGCAAGTGCCGTTTCATCTGGCTCGGCACCAAAATGAAGCTCGATGCCTTCACCTTCGGCTTCAAGGAAACGCCCTGGGGCTGGTTCAATCTTCACGCCTACCAGTTCAACGAGGAATGGGCCACCTTCATCGTCGAAACCCCTGAGGAGACCTGGCTCAAGGCCGGCATCGACCAGATGGACCCGGACCAGTCGATCGCCTTCTGCGAAGAGCTTTTCGCCGACATGCTGGGCGGCGCCCGCCTGATTTCGAATGCCCGCCACTTGCGCGGTTCGGCGGTCTGGCTGAAGTTCAACCGCGTGCTGTGCGAGCGCTGGTTCAAGGACAACATCGTGCTGCTGGGCGACGCCGCGCATACGGCGCACTTCACCATCGGATCGGGCACCAAGCTGGCGATGGAGGATGCGGCGGCGTTGGTCAAGGTGATGAACAGCAGCGAAGGCGACGTGCCGACGCGCCTGGCCCGCTACCAGTCGGAGCGCGAGATCGAGGCGTTGAAGCTGCAGAGCGCGGCACGCAACCGCATGACCTGGTTCGAGGAAGTCGACCGCTATGCCCAGATGGAGCCCGAGCAGTTCGCCTTCGCCGTTCTTACCGGCAGCCAGCGCGTCGGTCATGCCAACCAGAAGCTGCGCGACCCGGATTACACCGATGGCTTCGACCGCTGGTTCGGCGCAAGATGCGGCGTGCCAACGCTGCCCGAAGCGGCGCCGCCGCCGCCGATGTTCACGCCCTTCAAACTGCGCGGACTGACGCTGGCCAATCGCGTCGTGGTCTCGCCGATGTGTACCTATTCGGCGCAGGAAGGCGTGCCTACCGATTTCCATCTGGTCCATTACGGCAGCCGCGGCATGGGCGGGGCGGCGCTGATCATCACCGAGATGACTTGCGTCTCCGCCGCTGCGCGCATCACCCCGGCTTGTGCCGGCATCTGGAACGACGCGCAACAGGACGCCTGGCAGCGCATTGTCGATTTCATCCACGCCAACGGCAATAGCAAGGTCGCGATGCAGATCGGTCACGCCGGGCGCAAGGGGGCCACGCGCCTGGCCTGGGACGCCATCGACATGCCGCTGCAGTCCGGCGCCTGGCCGTTGCTGGCGCCGTCGCCGCTGCCCTACATTGCGGGCACGTCGCAGGTGCCGAAGGAAATGGATCGCGCCGACATGGCGCGCATCAAGGCCGACTTCGTTGCCGCCACGCGCCGCGCCGCCGCCGCCGACTTCGACATGGTCGAATTCCATGCCGCCCACGGCTACCTGATGTCGAGTTTCATTTCGCCGCTGAGCAACCGGCGCGGCGACGAGTATGGCGGCAGCCTGGAAAACCGTTGCCGCTACCCGCTGGAAGTTTTTCGCGCCATGCGCGAGGTCTGGCCGGCCGGCAAACCCATGTCGGTGCGCATCTCCGCCAACGACTGGGTGCCGGGCGGCATCACCCCGGATGATTCGGTGGCGGTCGCCAGGCTGTTCAAGGAAGCCGGCGCCGACATCATTCACGTTTCCTCGGGTCAGGTCAGCAAGGACGAGGCGCCGGTGTATGGACGCATGTTCCAGGTGCCCTTTTCCGACCAGATCCGCAATGAACTGGATGTGCCGACCATCGCCGTCGGCAATATTTTCGAAGCCGACCACGTCAATACCATTATCGCTGCCGGTCGCGCCGACCTCTGCGCCCTGGCGCGTCCCCATCTGGCCGATCCGGCATGGACGCTGCACGCCGCGGCCGAGCAAGGCTACAGCCTGATGCCCTGGCCGCAGCAGTATCTGGGCGGCAAGGCTCAGCTTGAACGCAATCTCGATCGCGCCGCGCAACTGGCGCTGAACGCCTGACGCCAGGCTATCCCGTTCCAGCAGAAGCCGATTGTGGCCAGTCAGCACTTGAAGGACGCTTTCGCGAGCGCCAGAGCATGACCCCTATCCAGGAGAACTACATGGAGATGAGCCAGCAGGAAGTTGCACCGCAGCCAGACATCCGGGTGCTGCAGCCGGCGGGATGGGTTGCGCCCCGGGGTTATTCCAACGGGATCGTCGCGCGCGGCCGCACCGTGGTGGTCGGCGGCCAGATCGGCTGGGACGGCCAATGCCGTTTTCACAGCAGCGACTTCGCCGAGCAGGCCAGGCAGGCCCTGCAGAACATCGTCGCGGTGCTGGCCGAGGCCGGCGGCAAGCCCGAACACATCATTCGCATGACGTGGTACGTGATAGACAAACGCGAGTACCTGGCGGCCTATCCGGAGCTCGGCCGCGCTTACCGGGAGGTGATCGGGCGCACTTTTCCTGCCATGACGGCGGTCCAGGTCGCCGGATTGATCGAAGACGCCGCCCGCGTCGAGATTGAGGCCACTGCGGTCATACCGGACTAGCTTGCCGGGCAACGAAAGTTCAGTGCAGGCTGACGTCGGCTTGTCCTTACCGACGTCAAGCGTAGCGGCCGGCGCTAAAATACCGGCATGAAAGCGTGTGATTCCGAATTTATCCAGGTGCGCGGCCGGCGGCTGCACGTGCGCGTCTGGGGCAGCGCAACGGCGCCAGTGCTGGTGCTGCTGCACGGCTGGTGCGACGTCTCGGCCTCCTGGCAGTTCGTCGTCGATGCCCTGCAGCGCGACTGGCGCGTGCTGGCACCCGATTGGCGCGGTTTCGGCTTGTCCGAGTGGAACAACGACGTCTACTGGTTCCCCGACTACATTGCCGACCTCGATGCCTTGCTCGACCACTATTCGCCGCACTCGCCGCTGCGCCTGGTCGGGCACAGCCTGGGAGGCAATGCGGCCTGTCTCTACGCCGGCATAAGTCCGGCGCGCGTGGCGGGGGTGGTGAATCTCGAGGGCCTCGGTCTGCGCCGCCACCTCCCGGAAGAGGCTCCCGCGGTTTATGCCAAATGGCTTGAGCAGGCGCGCGGCGATGTGCCGACGTTCAACTCCTATGCCGATCTGCCGGCTTTCGCCGCCCGCCTGCGCAAGGAAAACCCGCGGCTGTCGGAAGAAAAAGCGCAGTTTCTGGCCCGGCACATGGGCGAAGACAAGCCTGGCGGTGGCATTCAGCTGGCGGCCGATCCTTACCACCGCTGGGCCAACCCGATCATCTACCGGGTCGAGGAAGCCATGGCGATCTGGCGTCAGGTGACGGCGCCGGTGATGTGGGTGACGGCGGCGGACTCCCGCGCCTTCAAGCATATGTTCGCCAAGGATTCGGATGATTACCGCAGCCGGATCGCCTGCTTCAGGAATGTGCGCGACGTGACGCTGGAGGACTGCGGACACAATCTGCATCATGACCAGCCGCAGGAGGTGGCGCGCCTGATCGAAGATTTCTTCGTCACATGAAGCCGCTCAATGCTGACCTGCACTGTCATTCGACAGTCTCCGACGGCCTGCTCACGCCGGCCGAGGTGGTGCGCCGCGCCCACGGCAACGGCGTTGAACTGCTGGCGCTCACCGATCACGACGAACTCGGCGGACTTGACGAGGCTCGCGCCACCGCCGACGAAATCGGCCTGCGCTTTGTCGATGGCGTCGAGGTGTCGATTTCCTGGGGCGACGACCAGACGGTGCATATCGTCGGACTGGGTGTCGATCCTGCCGATCCGGCCTTGCGCCAGGGCTTGCAGCAGGTCAGGAGTGGCCGCGACGCGCGCGCCGGGCGCATGGCGGCCGAACTGGACAAGGTGGGTATTCACGGCGCCTACCAGGGCGCGCTGCGCCATGCCGGCAACCCGGCGCTGGTCAGCCGTTCGCATTTCGCCCGTTATATTGCCGAGCAGGGGCATGCCAGGGACGTCAAGTCGGTGTTCGACTACTGGCTGGCCAAAGGCAAGCCGGGCTATGTCGAGCACGCCTGGGCGACGCTGGGCGACGCCTTGAACTGGATCATCGGCGCCGGCGGCATCGCCGTGATCGCTCATCCGGGGCGCTACCGGATGTCGAAGGCGGAGCGGCAGGAACTGTTCATCGCCTTCAAGGATCTCGGCGGGCGTGGTATCGAGGTGCTGTCGGGTCCGGCCAAGGATGAAGAGGTGCGCGAATTCTCGCGGATTGCGCGCGAGTTCGGTTTTCTCGCGTCACGTGCCTCGGATTTCCACGGGCCGGGCGAAAGCTGGATGGATCTCGGCAAGTTGCCCGATCTGCCCGACGACATGACGCCGGTCTGGTCGCAACTGGTCTGAGCGGGCCTTCGCTTCCCGGGATCAAGCATGGCACAGCTATTTCACATTCATCCGGAACATCCGCAGCCGCGCCTGATCAAGCAGGCCGCGGAGATAGCCAGGAGCGGCGGGCTGATCGCGCTGCCCACCGACGCGGCCTACTCGCTGGCCGGCGTCTCCGGGTACGCGCCGCTGCTGGACCGGATCCGCAGCATTCGCGGCGTCGACGAGCGCCATCACTTCACGCTGATGTGTCGCGACCTGTCCGAGATCGCCACCTACGCGCGGGTGGACAATGTCCAGTATCGCCTGCTGAAAGCCACCACGCCGGGCAGCTATACCTTCATCCTGGAAGGTACGCGGGAGTTGCCGCGGCGCCTGTTGCATCCGAAGCGCAAGACCATCGGCCTGCGCGTGCCCGATCATCCTCTGGCGCTCGCGCTGCTGGAAGAACTGGATGAGCCGCTGCTGACCTCGACGCTGATCCTGCCCGGTTTCGACACGCCGCTGGCCGATGCCGACGAGATCCGCCAGCACCTGGAGAAGTTGCTCGACCTGGTGATCGATGCCGGCCAATGCGGCACGGAGATGACAACGGTCATCAACCTCACCGGGGCTCAGCCGGAACTGATAAGAGCGGGGCAGGGCCCGCTGGCACCTTTCGGGCTGGAATGACCGGCTCTGGTAGAATCAGCCGTTCCCATGAATTTTATCCAGACGCTGGCGATCTCCGCCCTGCCGGTCATCTTTGCCATCACGCTGCATGAGGCCGCTCACGGCTATGCGGCGCGGCATTTCGGTGATCCGACGGCGTGGCAGATGGGGCGCATCAGCCTGAACCCGTTGCGACATGTGGATCTGGTGGGGACCATTGCGGTGCCGGCGGTGATCCTGTTGCTGACCAGTTTCGGCGGCGGCGGTGGCATGTTGTTCGGCTGGGCCAAGCCGGTGCCGGTGAATTTCGGCAATCTGCGCCGGCCCAAGCAGGACATGCTCTGGGTGGCCGCGGCCGGGCCGGCGGCGAACCTGGTCATGGCGCTGGCCTGGGCTATGGTCCTGAAACTGGCGATCGGCGGTCCCGAGCATGGCTATTCGGACGCACTGCAGGAAATGGCGCAGGTGGGCATCAGCATCAACGGTGTCCTGATGGTGTTGAATCTGCTGCCCTTGCCGCCTCTGGACGGCGGGCGCATCGTGGTAAGCCTGTTGCCGCACAGAGCGGCGTGGAAGTTTTCGCAACTGGAACGCTGGGGTTTCCCCATCCTGCTGGCCTTGCTGTTTTTGGGGGTGCTGGATACCATCCTGCGGCCCTTGTTGTGGATGTTCAAAATTCTGATTCGAACCCTTTTTGGTTTCTGACATGTACGCAGAAAAAGTTCTTTCCGGCATGCGCCCCACCGGGCGGCTCCACCTCGGCCACTATCATGGTGTGCTTGCCAACTGGATAAAGCTCCAGCACGAGTATCCCTGTCTCTTTTTCGTTGCCGACTGGCATGCGTTGACCACCGCCTATGACGAGCCCGGCACCATCACCGACAATGCCCGCGACATGATCATCGACTGGCTCGCCGCCGGAGTCGATCCGTCGCAGGCGACCATCTTCATCCAGTCCAAGGTGCCCGAGCACGCGGAATTGCATCTGCTGCTGTCGATGATGACGCCGCTGGGCTGGCTCGAGCGCGTACCGACCTACAAGGATCAGCAGGAAAAGCTGTCGCACAAGGATCTGACGACCTATGGCTTTCTCGGCTATCCGCTGCTGCAGGCTGCCGATATCCTGATCTATCGCGCCAATCGCGTGCCGGTGGGAGACGACCAGGTGCCCCACGTCGAATTCACGCGCGAGATCGCGCGCCGCTTCAATCACCTTTACGGACGCGAGCCGGGTTTCGAAGACAAGGCGCGCGAGGCGGTGAAGAAGCTCGGCAGCAAGCGCGCCAAGCTCTATGACGAGTTGCGCACCCGCTATCAGGAGCGTGGCGAGGGCGAAGCGTTGGAGCAGGCGCACGAATTGCTGAACGAGGCACAGTCGCTTTCCCTGGGAGATCGCGAGCGCCTGTTCGGCTGGCTGGAAGGCACGCGCAAGATGATCCTGGTGGAACCCGATGCGCTGCTGACCCATGCTTCGCGGATGCCGGGGCTGGACGGCCAGAAAATGTCCAAGTCATACGGCAACGCGATCACGCTGCGCGAGGACGCCGCTGTCGTCACTCGCAAGATCCGCACCATGCAGACCGATCCGGCGCGCGTGCGGCGGACCGATGCAGGTGATCCGGAGAAGTGTCCGGTGTGGCAGTTCCATCTGATCTATTCCGGCGAAGACGTCCGCAGCTGGGTGCAGGAAGGATGCCGTTCGGCCGGTATCGGCTGCATCGAGTGCAAGCAGCCGGTGATCGAAGGCGTGCTGCGGGAACAGGAGCCGATGCGGGAACGGGCCAAACGCTACGAGGAAGACCCTCAACTGGTCAGGAACATCATCGCCGACGGCTGCGAAAAGGCACGCAAGCTGGCGCAGGAGACCATGCGCGACGTGCGCGAAGCCATCGGGCTCGACTACCCGTGATCGAAACCGCGCTCCCGCAGCCGTCCGCCGCGCATGACGCGGCCGTTCTGGCGCCGGTTCTGGTCGCCGCTGCGGCGGCCATGCACCGGCCCCGGGTGTATGGCGAAGTCATGGCGGAGATGCCGCGCGACCTTTACATTCCGCCCGATGCGCTGGAGATCATTCTCGACTCGTTCGAAGGGCCGCTCGACCTGCTGCTGTACCTGATCCGCCGCGCCAACATCAGCATCCTCGACATCCCGATGGCGCCGCTGACGGCGCAGTACCTGGTCTATGTCGAGGCCATGCGCAAGAGCAACCTGGAACTCGCCGCCGAATACCTGCTGATGGCGGCCATGCTGATCGAGATCAAGTCGCGCATGCTGCTGCCGCGTCCGCCCAAGGCGGAGAACGGTGAGCCGGAAGACCCGCGTGCGGAACTGGTGCGCCGCCTGGTCGAGTACGAGCGCATGAAGGCGTCGGCGGCGAAGCTCGACGAAATGCCGCAGGCGGGACGCGATTACGAATGGATCACGGTGTGGATCGCCGACAAGGTCGTCGAACGCCAGCCCGAGGTGAGCCTGCATGACCTGCAGGTGGCCTGGCTGTCGCTCATGAAACAGGCGAGGGTGCATCAACACCACAAGATTCATCGCGAGGAATTGTCCGTGCGCGAGCACATGAGCATCATCCTGCGCCGCCTGCAGGGGGGCGGCTATGTGGTGTTCGACCAGTTGTTCGATCTGACGCTGGGCGCCCAGGGACTGGTGGTGAGTTTTCTTGCCATGCTGGAACTGGCGCGCGAATCGTTGATCGAGATTACCCAGAACGAGGCCCTGGCGCCCATCTACGTGAAACTGCCCGATGCTGCCGCTGTATAAACCCGAAGACTACAAGCGTGTGCTGGAAACCGCGCTGCTGGTGGCCGCCGAGCCCTTGCCCCTGTCCGAGCTGAAAAGGCTCTTCGATCAGGAGTTCGACGACGATACCTGGCGTACGCTGCTGGACGACCTGCGCCGCGACTGGTCGGAGCGCGGCGCCGAACTGGTGCAACTGGCCTCAGGCTGGCGCTTTCAGACCCGTCCCGAGTATCAGTCCTACATCGACCGGCTGAAGAACGACAAGCCGCCGAAGTACTCGCGTGCGGTGATGGAAACGCTGGCGATCATCGCCTATCGTCAGCCGGTCACGCGCGGCGACATTGAAGACATCCGCGGCGTGGCGGTGTCGCCCAATATTCTCAAGACGCTGGAAGGGCGCGGCTGGATCGATGCCGTGGGGCACCGCGATGCCCCCGGACGGCCGGCGCTGTACGCCACCACGCGAAGGTTTCTCGATGACCTCGGTTTGCGCAGTCTCACCGAACTGCCGCCGTTGACTGAAATTGAAAGGGTAATGGACCTTGGACAAGCCGCAATCGCCGAAGCCTTCCCGGTCCAGGCGCCCGGGGTCGAAAACCACGGCGCCGAGAACGCAGCAGCCGGGCAAGGGGCAGAACAGCAGCCAGCGCAGTGGCCCGCCGGAGCCGTCGCTGACGGGCAACTCGAACTCGGCGAAGGGGAGCCGCAGCAGTCCTCGCCAGCCGGCGCGCAAGGCTAGTCCTTTCCGTTCGCCGCAAGGTCCGGCGAGGTCGCAGGGCGATGCGCGGCGCGGCAGCGGCGCGGCGGCAGCTTTGCCGGCGCCGGCAAGGCGCGGCAAGGATCCGGTCTTCATCGATCCGCCCAAGCTGCACAAGGCGCTTGCCGACGCCGGCTACGGTTCGCGGCGCGAACTCGAAGAATGGATCGTCGCCGGGCGTGTCAGCGTCAACGGCCTGCCGGCGCACGTCGGTCAGCGTGTCGGTGCCGAGGACAAGATCCGCGTCAATGGCAAGCTGGTGCAGCTCAGGTTCAACTTGCGCCTGCCGCGCGTACTGGTCTATCACAAGCCCGAGGGCGAGATTGTTTCCAAGGATGACCCGGACGGCCGCCCCAGCGTATTCGCCAGGTTGCCGCGGCTGAAGAGCGGGCGCTGGATATCCATCGGCCGCCTCGACTTCAACTCCTGCGGCCTGCTGCTATTCACCAACGACGGCGGTCTGGCCAATCGCATGATGCATCCGCGCTACGAAATCGACCGGGAATACGCGGTGCGCATTCTCGGTGAAGCGACGCCGGAAACGCTCGAACGTTTGCGCAAGGGGGTCGAACTCGAGGACGGACTGGCCAGCTTCAGCCACATCTCGGAAGGCGGCGGCGAGGGCGCCAACCGCTGGTATCGCGTGGTTCTGGCGGAAGGTCGCAATCGCGAAGTGCGGCGCATGTTCGAGGCCGTCGGCCTGATGGTCAGCCGCTTGATGCGCGTCCGCTACGGGCCGGTGCACCTGTCGCCGCGCCTCAAGCGCGGCCAGTGTCGTGATCTTGAGCCGGGCGAAGTGCAGGAATTGTTGAAACTGCTGCCGCCCGAGCAAAAAACCTTTTCTGCAGCAGGGCCGGACCCGCATGACGATGAAGGGTTCGAGGGTGACGATCAACCGGACTGATTCCGCTTGAAACTCAAACTTCGTTTTGCGGAGAAATGACGCCTCTGCTATAATCGTTCGGCTTTGGTTGGTACCGTTCTCGAAAGAGGCGGAAGGAATGGGCTTTTCGGCCCATTTTCTATTTGTGCGATGCGTTTGTGAGTTTTCATGCAACTGTCTGATTTGATTGAGACTACTGTTGTCGGCCTGGGATACGAACTGGTGGAATTCGAGACCAGTCCGCGCGCCCGTCTGCTGCGCGTCCTCATCGACAGGCCGGAAGCGGCGCAGACGGTGAAGAGCGGCATCAACGTGGAAGATTGTGTCGCCGTGAGCAACCAGCTCAGCCGCGTGTTCATGGTCGAGAACGTGGACTACGACCGCCTGGAAGTCTCATCTCCCGGACTCGATCGTCCCCTGGTCAAGCCCGCCGATTACCGGCGCTTTGCCGGGCAGGAAGTGCAGCTCAAGTTGCGCGTTCCGCTCGGCAACCAGCGCAATTTCAGCGGCGTGCTGGAAGGCTTGCGGGAAGAGGGTGGCGTCGAGATGGTTTGCCTGCGAGCGAATGAAACATTGCATCAGTTTGCCTTCGAGAATATAGATCGGGCGCGCCTGGTGCCCAAATTGTAGTGACGTTTCAGTGAAGGCCAATGCCCGCATCGGCGGGCGTTAAGCCGGAAGTAAATCTGATTAATGCTGGAGGACTCACATGAGCCGTGAATTGCTGCTGTTGGTCGATGCCCTGGCCCGCGAGAAAAATGTTCCGCGGGACATCGTCTTTGGCGCCCTTGAAATGGCGCTGGCGTCCGCGACAAAGAAGCGCACCAACGACGAAGCCGACGTGCGCGTGGACATCGATCGCGATACCGGCGGCTACGAGTCTTTCCGCCGCTGGCTGGTGGTTGCCGACGACATGGTCGAGGATCCCGAACTGCAGATCGGACTGACCGCTGCGCAGCAGCAGTTGCCGGACATCATGCTCGAGGACTACATCGAGGAAGCGCTGGAGCCGATCGATTTCGGTCGCATCGGCGCGCAGGCGGCAAAGCAGGTGATCCTGCAGAAGATCCGCGACGCCGAACGCGAGCAGTTGCTCAACGACTTCCTCGATCGCAAGGAGTTCCTCGTCAGCGGCACGGTCAAGCGCATGGAGCGGGGCAGCGCCATCATCGAGGCGGGACGCATCGAGGCTTTGTTGCCGCGCGACCAGATGATCCCCAAGGAAAACCTGCGTCCCGGCGACCGCGTCCGCGCCTGGCTGATGAAGATCGATCGTCAGGCGAGAGGTCCGCAACTGATCCTGTCGCGCACGGCGCCCGAGTTCATCATGAAACTGTTCGAGTTGGAGGTGCCGGAGATGGAAGACGGCCTGCTCGAAATCAAGGCGGCGGCCCGCGATGCCGGAATGCGCGCCAAAATTGCGGTCAAGTCGAACGATCCGCGCGTCGATCCGATCGGCACCTGCGTCGGCATGCGCGGTTCGCGCGTCACCGCGGTGACCAACGAGCTTTCCGGCGAACGTGTGGACATCATCCTCTGGTCAGCCGACCCGGCGCAGTTCGTCATCGGCGCGCTGGCGCCGGCCGAGGTGCAGAGCATTGTGGTCGATGAGGAACGGCATGCGATGGACGTCGTGGTCGATGAGGACAACCTGGCCATCGCCATCGGTCGCGGCGGACAGAACGTGCGCCTGGCTTCCGAACTGACCGGATGGACCATCAACCTGATGACCATCGAAGAATCGCAGACGAAGTCCGAAAGCGAGCACAGCACGATCCGCGCACTGTTCATCGAGAAACTCGACGTCGATGAGGAGGTCGCCAATATCCTGATCGAGGAGGGTTTCTCCTCGCTCGAGGAAATCGCTTACGTTCCGCTCGCGGAAATGCTCGAAATCAATGCCTTCGACGAGGCCACGGTGACCGAACTGCGTGAGCGTGCGCGCAACGTGCTGCTGACCGAAGCCATCGTCGACGAAGAGCAGATGGAGAAGGTGGCCGATGACCTGCTGGCGCTGGAGGGCATGGACAAGCCGCTGGCAGCCAAGCTGGCAAAGAACGGCGTCACTGACCGCGAGTCGCTGGCAGACCTGGCGACCGACGAGTTGATTGAAATGACCGGCATCGATGCCGAACGGGCGACGGCGCTGATCACTGTTGCGCGTGCCCATTGGTTCGCCGAAGAAGAATGAGAGGTCCGGCATGGCTTTGATGACTGTTTCCCAATTCGCTACCGAGCTGAAAATGCCGGCGCCGGCCTTGCTCGAGCAACTGGCCAAGGCCGGCGTCAGCAAGCAGGCATCCAACGACAGCTTGTCCGAGCAGGACAAGACGCGGCTGCTTGACTATTTGCGCAAGTCGCACGGTGACGCCGCGCCCAAGGCCAAGATTACCCTGACGCGCAAGCAGACCAGCGAGATCAGGGCCTCGGATTCCACCGGCAAGGCGCGCACCATTCAGGTCGAAGTCCGCAAGAAGCGGGTATTCGTCAAACGCGATCCGAGCGAACTGGCGGCAGAGGTTGCCGCTGAAGTTCCGGCAGAAGTTGCAGAGATCGAGCCCGTCGCAGTCGTTGCTGAGGTGACGCCGCTGCCTGTTGTCGAAGTGGCCCCCGTGGTGGTGATTGAGCCGGAGCCTGAGCCGGTCCCCGTCCCGGTAGCGGCGGAGGTCGTGGTCGAAGTTGCGGCGGCACAGCCGCCTGCCGCACCGAGGTCGGTGATCGACCCGGCGCAGAGGGCGTTGCGTGAGGCCGAGAGCAAGCGCCAGGGCAAACTGTCGGCGATTCAGGCTGCCGAATACAAGGAAAAGGGCGACCGTGAGGCGAGGGCTCGCGCCGAAGCCGAAGCCCGCCTTGCCGAGCAAGCGGCGTTGATCGCTGCAGCAGAAGCCAAGAAGGTGAAGGAGGCCGCGGCTGCGGCTGCCGCCGCGGCGGGCGTGTCCGGCACCATTCACAAGCCGGCGGCGAAGCCGGAAGACGGCAAAGCCAAGCCGGCGAAGAAGGACGCATGGAAAGATGACGCCGCCAAGCGGCGTGCGATCAAGACGCGAGGCGATGCCGGGACCTCGGGTTGGCGCGGATCCAAGGGCGGCGGCCGTCATGGTCGTCACGGCCACACTGAAGATTCGCCGGCTCAGCAGCCGGTCGAGGCCATCGTGCGTGAAGTGCATGTTCCCGAAACCATCTCGGTAGCCGATCTTGCGCACAAGATGACCGTCAAGGCCACCGAAGTCATCAAGACCCTGATGAAGATGGGCTCCATGGTGACCATCAACCAGGTGCTCGATCAGGAAACCGCAATGATCCTCGTCGAGGAAATGGGCCACCTTGCCTTCGCGGCAAAGCTCGACGATCCGGATGCATTCCTCATTGACGACGGCGAGCACAAGGATGTGGTGCAGTTGCCGCGCGCCCCGGTGGTGACCGTCATGGGTCACGTCGACCACGGCAAGACTTCGCTGCTCGACTACATCCGCAAGAGCCGGGTTGCACACGGCGAAGCCGGCGGCATCACGCAGCACATCGGCGCCTATCACGTCGAAACGCCGCGCGGCATGATCACCTTCCTCGACACTCCGGGCCACGAGGCCTTTACGGCAATGCGCGCACGCGGCGCAAAGGCCACCGACCTGGTGATCCTCGTCGTCGCCGCCGATGACGGCGTCATGCCGCAGACCAAGGAAGCCATTGCTCATGCAAAGGCGGCCAATGTGCCCTTGATCGTGGCCATCACCAAGGTCGACAAGCCGGATGCAAATCTGGAGCGCGTCAAGCAGGAACTGGTTGCTGAAGGCGTGGTACCGGAAGAATACGGTGGCGATGCACCCTTCGTCGGCGTTTCGGCCAAGACCGGGGAGGGCATCGACGCCCTGTTGGAACAAGTACTGCTGCAGGCCGAGGTACTCGAGCTGGTCGCACCCGTCGACGCACCGGCCAAGGGTCTGGTGATCGAGGCGCGCCTCGACAAGGGCAAGGGGCCGGTGGCAACCATTCTGGTGCTGTCGGGAACCCTGCGTCGCGGCGACGTGCTGCTGGCGGGTGCCGTATTCGGCCGCGTACGGGCCATGCTCGACGAAAACGGCAAGGCCATCGATGCCGCAGGACCATCAATTCCGGTCGAGATCCAGGGCCTCACCGACGTGCCGGCCGCCGGCGACGAAGGCATGGTTCTGCTCGACGAACGCAAGGCGCGCGAAATAGCGCTGTTCCGCCAGGGCAAGTTCCGTGACGTCAAGCTGGCCAAGCAGCAGGCGGCCAAGCTGGAGAACATGTTCGAGCAGATGGCCGAAGGCGAGATCAGGGCCTTGCCGCTGATCATCAAGGCGGACGTGCAAGGCTCGCTGGAAGCCCTGGTGCAGTCGCTGCACAAGCTGTCGACCGGAGAAGTCAAGGTCACCATCGTTCATGCCGGCGTCGGCGGCATCAGCGAGTCCGACATCAACCTGGCCGCTGCCTCAAAGGCCGTGGTCATCGGCTTCAACACCCGTGCCGACGTTGGCGCGCGCAAGGCCGCCGAGAGTCTCGGTGTCGATATCCGCTATTACAACATCATCTATGCAGTGGTGGATGAGGTGAAGGCAGCGCTGTCCGGCATGTTGGCTCCCGAGAAGAAGGAAGTCATTCTCGGCATGGTCGAGATCCGCCAGGTGTTCCGGATTTCGCGGATCGGCGCAGTGGCCGGCTGCATGGTCTTGTCCGGGCTCGTCAAGCGCAATGCCTCGGTGCGGCTGTTGCGCAACAATACGGTGGTTCACACCGGCGAACTGGATTCGCTGAAACGCTTCAAGGATGACGTGCGCGAGGTCAAGGAAGGTTTCGAGTGCGGCCTGAGCCTGAAGAACTTCAACGACATCAACGAAGGCGATCAACTCGAAGTGTTCGAGATCCAGGAAATCGCCCGCGCCCTGAGCTGATCCGGGAATGGCAACAAAGCGCGGCTCGGGCCACGGATATGCGCGGTCCGACCGCGTTTCGGAGCAGATCCGCCGCGAACTGGCGGATCTGCTGCGTTTCCATCTCAAGGATTTGCGCATCGCGCCGAAGCTGACGCTGGTGACGCTCACCGCGGTCGAAGTCACCGCCGATTATGCGCATGCCAAGGTGTTCTATACCTCGCTGGCAGACCCGGCTGCCAACGAGTTGATCGATGCCGGGCTGAAGCATTCCGCCAGCTTCCTGCGTCGCGAACTCGGTCGCCGCATTCGCATTCATCATATCCCGGAACTGCATTTCATGTTTGACCCGTCGGTGCAGGAGGGCGCGCGTCTGTCGCAACTGATCGACGAAGCGGTGGAATCCGACAAGAAGCTGCACGACGAGTGAAAGCGCCGCGTTGCGAAGCTGTCAAGGTCCCGCGCCGCCGGCTCGATGGCGTGCTGTTGCTGGACAAGCCGCTCGGGGTATCGTCCAATCACGCCCTGCAGTCCGCCCGCCGCCTCTACCGCGCCGAAAAGGCAGGGCATACCGGCACGCTTGATCCGCTGGCGACAGGTCTCCTGCCATTGTGCTTCGGTGAGGCGACCAAGTTTTCCGGCGAATTGCTCAATGCCGACAAGCGCTATGTGGCGACGGTGCAGCTTGGCGTCACCACCGTGACCGCCGATGCCGAAGGCGCAGAACTGGAGCGTCGCCCGGTAAGCGTGTCGCGCGCCGAAGTGGCAGCCGCACTGGCCGCCTTTGTCGGCGTCATTGACCAGGTGCCGCCGATGTACTCCGCCTTGAAGCGTGACGGCAAGCCGCTCTACGAATACGCCCGCGCCGGGATCGAAGTCGAGCGGACGGCGCGCCGCGTCACTATCCACGAACTGTTTCTGCTTGGGGGCGACAGCGGCCTTGCCGATGATCGCTTTGTATTCGAAGTCCATTGCAGCAAGGGGACCTACGTGCGCACCCTGGCGGCCGACATCGGCGAGCGTCTGGGCTGCGGAGCACATCTGGCCGCCTTGCGTCGAACCGGCATCGGCGCCCTCGATGTCGCCCATGCGTATTCCCCGGAAGCGCTCGAAGCCCTCACCGCCGAAGCCCGCGATGGCGTGCTGCTGTCGCCTGATTCCCTGCTCGCCGGCCTCGCCGATGTTCGTCTCGACCTGGCCGAGGCGGCCCGGTTGCGGCACGGTCAGGCGGTGCGCTGGTCCGCGGAGGAGGGTAAGCGGCTGCGTGTTTATGACCAGGAAAGCCGCTTTATCGGCGTTTGCCGCCAGGCCGCCGACGGCTGGCTGCAACCGCTGCGGCTGGTTGCGGGCGGCTGAGCGATGTATTTAGGTTTGAAACTTGATAAGACCCGATTCAAAACGTTATAATCCACGGTTCTCCAAGAGCCCAACATCACAGGATCAGCAAGGAAACCACAATGGCAATTTCCACTACAGACAAAGCCAAGATCGTCACCGACTACCAGCGTGCCCAGGGTGACACAGGCTCGCCCGAAGTCCAGGTGGCGCTTCTCACTGCGCGCATCAATGACTTGACGGATCATTTCAAGGCACATACCAAGGATCACCATTCACGTCGCGGCCTGCTCAAGATGGTCAGCCAGCGCCGCACCATGCTGGATTACCTCAAGCGCAAGAATGTCGACGGCTATCGTTCGCTGATCGAGCGTCTCGGTCTGCGCAAGTAGTTTTCAACCAAACGCCGGTTCGGGTCATCCCGACGCGCGATGCGCGATGCGCCAGATACTGCGCAGGCTTGCTGAACAGGCCGGCACAGCCCCAATGGCTGTGCCGGCTTTTAATTTTTGTCGAAAGGAATTGTTGTGCTGAATCCGATCAAGAAGAGTTTTGCCTACGGTGACCACACGGTCACCCTTGAAACCGCTGAAATCGCCCGCCAGGCAGGCGGCGCCGTCATGGTGACCATGAATGACACTGTCGTTCTGGCGACGGTGGTGGGGGCGCGGAACGCCAAGCCGGGACAGGACTTCTTCCCCCTGACCGTCGATTATCAGGAGCGCACCTATGCCGCAGGCCGCATCCCCGGCGGCTTTTTCAAGCGCGAAGGACGTCCGTCGGAGAAGGAAATCCTGACCTGCCGCCTCATCGACCGTCCGCTGCGTCCGCTGTTTCCCGAGGCTTTCTACAACGAAGTGCAGGTAGTCTGCACCGTCATGTCGTGCAACCCGGAAATCGACCCGGACATCCCTGCCATGCTGGGTGCATCGGCCGCCATGGCGATTTCCGGCATTCCGTTCAGCGGCCCGATCGGTGCTGCCCGTGTCGGCTACATTGATGGCAAGTACGTGCTGTGCCCGACCAAGACTCAATTGGAAAGCGCGCAATTGAACCTGGTGGTGGCGGGTACCGAAGGCGCCGTGCTGATGGTCGAATCCGAGGCCCTGCAGCTTTCCGAAGAAATCATGCTGGGCGCCGTGGTGTTCGGCCACGAGCAGATGCAGGTGGCGATCAAGGCCATCAACGAACTGGTGGAAGTTGCCGGCAAGCCGGAATGGGATTGGCAGCCGCCGGCGAAGAACGAGCCGCTGATCGCCCGTGTCGCCGAACTGGCGGAAGCCGATCTGCGCGAGGCCTATCGCATCACCAGCAAGCAGGCGCGCACCCTGAAGACCCGCGAGATCACCAAGAAGACCATCGCCGCCCTGACCGAGGGCGTGGAAAACGCGCCGGATTCGAACCTGGTCGGCAATACCGTTTTCGATCTCGAGGCGAAGATCGTCCGCAGCCAGATTCTCAATGGCGAACCGCGCATCGACGGTCGCGATACGCGTACCGTCCGCCCCATCGTGATCCGCAACGGCGTCCTGCCGCGCACTCACGGTTCGGCGCTGTTCACCCGCGGCGAAACGCAGGCAATGGTTGTCGCCACGCTGGGCACCGGCCGCGACGAGCAGATCATCGATGCGCTGCAGGGCGAATATCGTGACCGCTTCATGCTCCACTACAACATGCCTCCCTATGCCACCGGTGAAACCGGCCGCGTCGGTACGCCGAAGCGCCGCGAAATCGGTCACGGCCGCCTGGCCAAGCGCGCGCTGCTTGCCGTGCTGCCGTCGCCCGAGGAGTTCGGCTACTCGATGCGCGTCGTGTCGGAAATCACCGAGTCCAACGGCTCGTCATCGATGGCCTCCGTCTGCGGCGGTTCGCTGGCCCTGATGGATGCCGGCGTACCGCTCAAGGCTCATGTGGCCGGCATCGCCATGGGCCTGATCAAGGACGGCCCGCGCTTTGCGGTGCTGACCGACATTCTCGGCGACGAGGATCATCTCGGCGACATGGACTTCAAGGTGGCGGGTACCGAAGACGGCATCACTGCCCTGCAGATGGACATCAAGATCCAGGGCATCACCAAGGAAATCATGCAGGTCGCGCTGGCCCAGGCCAAGGATGCGCGTCTGCACATTCTGGAGAAGATGAGGGCGTCCATGTCCGGTCATCGCGAGGAAGTTTCCACATTCGCGCCGCGCATGATTCATATCAAGATCAATCCGGAAAAGATTCGTGACGTGATCGGCAAGGGCGGCGCCGTGATCCGCGCGCTGACCGAAGAAACCGGTTGTGTCATCGATATCGAAGACGACGGCTCGATCACCATTTCCTCTGTGAATGCGGATGCGGCGCAAGTAGCCAAGAAGCGCATCGAGGACATCACCGCCGAGGTTGAAGTCGGTCGCATCTACGAAGGCACGGTGCTGCGCCTGCTTGATTTCGGCGCCATCGTCAGCCTGCTGCCGGGCAAGGACGGCCTGCTGCATATTTCGCAGATCGCCACCGAGCGGGTGAATGCGGTTGCCGATTACCTCAAGGAAGGCCAGGTGGTCAAGGTCAAGGTCATCGAGACCGATGACAAGGGCCGCGTCCGCCTGTCGATGAAGGCCATCGCCGCTGAAGCCGCTGCTCCTGCTGCCGCAGCCGAATAGGGCTCCGTTTGCAGGCAACAAAAAAGGACGCTGCGGCGTCCTTTTTTGTTGGCCGGTGATCCGGCGCGGATCGGCTTACTTGGGCACCTGTTTCTGGCTTCGGCCGCTACGCTTAACGTTCGCCGTGCTCACGTTAGCCTGTGCCGAAAACAGGCTGTAATTACTTTCCAACCTGCTTTTGGTTTCGGCCGCTACGCTTAACGTTCGCTGTGCTCACGTTAGCCTGCACCGGAAACAGGCCGCGATTACTTCCCGACCTGTTTTTCGCGATGCTCTTCCAGTGTCTTGCAGTCGATGCACAAGGTCGCGGTCGGGCGTGCTTCAAGGCGCTTCAGGCCGATTTCGACGCCACAGGAGTCGCAGTAACCGTACTCGCCGCTTTCGATGCGGGCAATCGATTCGTCAATCTTCTTGATCAGTTTGCGCTCGCGATCGCGGTTGCGCAGTTCCAGAGCAATATCCGATTCCTGACTGGCGCGGTCATTCGGATCAGCGAACACGGTCGCCTCGTCCTGCATGGTGTGCACGGTGCGCTCGATGTCGTCGCTCAATTCATCCTTGAGCGAGGCCAGGATGTCGCGAAAGTGCGCGAGCTGTCTCGTGCTCATGTAGTCCTCACCCTTCTTCGGGGTGTAGGGCGGGAATTGCTTCTTGTGCAGGAGATCTTCAGCCATCGCAGGAAGTCCGTATTTTCGGAGAACCGGCTTTATAAACGAAACCGGGGACTACTGCAAGTCAAGCTTATCGGGCGTGGCATGCCCCATCGTGATTGACCGCCATGGACCGCTGTCTGTAGAATGCGCCGGGTTCGGGGTGTGGCGCAGCCCGGTAGCGCGCTTGCTTTGGGAGCAAGATGTCGAGAGTTCGAATCCCTCCACCCCGACCAGTTTTACGCAGTTGCAGCATCAGCAAAAGTCACTACTTCCGTTACGACCGGCTTTCGTATCGGCGTGCGAGGATACCTTATGATTCGAGTTCCTCTGCGACAGGGAGCCTTTGTGCTCCCCGAACTATTGTGATTCGAATTTCCCGCTCAGGAATCACGCCCGGCCAGCGGCTTTCCTTCGACATTTTTGATTCTCAGGGACGGGTGCTTTTGCTCCGGGGCGAGCAGATTGCTTCCGAGGAACAGGCCGAACTGATCAAGCAGTCCGGCTTCCGGCATGAGCGCACTACCAGGTTGGCTTCTGTCTTCGAGGGCATATCGCACCAGTCGGCTTCCCTTGCCGCAATTGAAAAGGATTTCGTCGAGCATCGTGATCGCGCGACCCTGATCCCGCGAATCAAGGTCTTGGCGCGCGACCTTGTCGATGTTGCGGATAACGATCCGGACGCAGCTTTTGCCAATATCCACCTTGAATTTGTCCGCTCTTACACCGTGGTGCATAGCTTCATGGCGGCGCTGGTGAGTTCGCGCCTTGCGCTTGCCCGGGGACTCGACAGGGCGCAGCGCATCACGCTGGTTTCTGCGGCGCTCACCCACGACATCGGTTTCCTTGCACGACGCAAGGGCTTCGATGCCAGCGGGGACCTCAGCGCCGAGCAGCGCGCGAATATCAAGTGTCATACCGGTGATGGCGTGCAGGTGCTGCAGGATCTCGGCGTCGATGACCGGCTCTGGCTCGATGCCGTCCGGGATCACCACGAATATCTGGACGGCAGCGGCTACGCCGGCAAGAAGGAGGGCGAGCTTTCTCTTGCGGCACGCATCCTGGCTCTGGCCGATTCATACAGTGCCATGTTGCGTCCCCGCCCCTACCGGGAACGTGTCGTTGCGCGCACTGCGCTGGAAACCCTGTACGTTGATGAACTGGCTCGCTACGACGGCTCTCTGCTCGAGATCCTGATCTGGGATTTCGGCTTTTATCCGCCGGGCAGCCTGCTCCGGCTTGCCAACCGCGAGATTGCCGTGGCCATCCGCAATTCACCCGGAATTCTCGACAGCCCTCGCGTCGCCTCGCTGACTGATCCGCATGGACGGCCGTTGGTCCGGCCCTTCGCCCGCGACACGCGGAATCCGGCTTTCGCCATTGTCGACACGCTCGATCCGGCCATGGCCGCCCGTTCCGCAAAGCAGATCGGCGAGTGCTGGTCGCTGGATTTCACGGCACCTTCCGCAAGAAAATAGCCGCCAGCGAGCCTGTTGTCCGGGAAAGCATCACGCTGCGTTGCGGCGGCACCGACGTCGAAGAATCCGGTTCCCGCGCAAGGCTCTGCGGGCTGCCTGAGCAACCGGTTCCGGATCAGTCGCCGCCGCCCAGCATCGACTTCAGATTGGCGAAAGGTGAATGCGTCGCCGCCGCTCCGCTGCGGGCGGCGCCCGGGTCGCTGCCGGTCGCTTCCAGTTGTCGCTGGTGTTCGTTGTCATGGCAGTACAGGCACAGCAGTTCCCAGTTGCTGCCGTCGGACGGGTTGTTGTTGTGATTGTGGTCGCGGTGATGAACGGTCAGTTCGCGCAGATTGGCGCGGGAGAAATCGCGGGCACAACGACCGCATATCCAGGGGTAAATCTTCAGTGCCTGCTCGCGGTAACCCTGGTCGCGGGTTTCGGCGGCGCGGCGGGCATCGGCGACGACGCGGTCGAGTTTGCCCGGGACGGTGACTTTCATGCCGGCTATTTTTCCTGAAGGAGGTTGTTCATCCGCTGTGCCCGGCTCTTGGATTCGGCCTTGTTGATCTCGGACACCTGGCGACCATAGGCCTCGCGTGCTTCCGGTCCTTGCTGGGTGGCTTCGATGCTGCGTATGCAACGCCAGCGCTTGCCGGTCTTGGTAACGATCAGACGCATTTCGTTGCGCGGGTGGTGCGTGCGGCAGTGGTAGCAGTAAGTAGGTTCTGTTGCCATAGAAGTGTTCGTATATCAGGCTGCGACAACCGCAATTATGCTACGCCGGACGCGGTTTTGCTCTTCGTCGCCGCCCGGCGGATATTCGTGAGCTTGCGTCCGATCGACGTTCCTGACCACCGTTTCCTTGTAAACTCCGCATCCGCAGCCCCGCAAGCCGGTTGCGCGCAGGCTTGCCGGGCAGGATTTCGCCACCCCGGCGATTCCGGTCGTAATGAGCAGTGCATCCGCCCGTAGCTCATCTGGATAGAGCACCGGCCTTCTAAGCCGGGGGTAACAGGTTCGAGTCCTGTCGGGCGGACCATATTTAACAAGGCAAGTCACCCACGCTTTGCGTATTGATTGGGCATGGTTCCAGTTGTGACCGTGCCTGTATAGCGCCATTTTTCTGCGCCATGGTGCGCAAGCCGTCAGCCTGGCCGAAATGGTCGGCCTATTGCATGCAGAAACCCAAGCCTCAACTTCAGTGTGGCGACTCACCCGTCTGACGCGAGCGGAGTTTCCTGGCTTCAGGCGCCGATGCGCAGCGGGATGCGATGCGGGCCGAAGGGCTTGCCGAACTCGCCGAAGCGACCGGCGATGCGTGTGCCGCAGTGGCCGCAATGTCCTCCTGCATCCAGTTCATAACGGAGGATGCGATACCAGTCGCGCTCTATGACCGTCTTGCTGCAACCGGGGCAGTTGCTGCTGTCGCCGGCCTTGTCGTGCACATTTCCGGTATAGACGTAGCGCAGGCCGGCATCCATCGCGATGCGGCGGGCGCGGCTCAGCGTTGCCGGCGGTGTCGCGGCAACGTTGCCGAGTTTCCAGTCGGGGTGGAAGGCGCTGAAGTGCAGCGGCACGTCGGCTCCCAGTTCTTTAGCCACCCAGGCTGACAGCGCCTGCAGTTCCGCGTCGCTGTCGTTCCTGCCGGGGATCAGCAGGGTGGTGATTTCCAGCCAGCAGCCGGTTTCGTGATGGACCATCGCCAGCAGGTCGAGCACGGGTTGCAGACGGCCGCCGCAGAGATCGACATAGAAGCCGTCGCTGAAGGCTTTCAGGTCCACGTTGGCGGCGTCCATCTTCGAGTAGAACTCGCGCGCCGGCGCAAGGTGCATGTAGCCGGCGCTGACGGCGACGCTCTTGATGCCCAGCGCATGGCAGGCATCGGCCGTGTCCATGGCGTACTCGGCGAAGATCACCGGGTCGTTGTAGGTGAAGGCGACGCTCTTCGAGCCGTGTGCCTGCGCCGCCCGGGCAATCGCCTGCGGTGTGGCGTCGTCCATCAGACGGTCCATGTCGCGCGATTTCGAGATGTCCCAGTTCTGGCAGAACTTGCAGGCCAGGTTGCAGCCGGCGGTGCCGAAGGACAGTACGCTGGAGCCGGGATAGAAGTGGTTGAGCGGCTTCTTCTCGATCGGATCGATGCAGAAGCCCGAACTGCGGCCATAGGTCGTCAGCAGCATCGCGCCGCCCTGCATGGCGCGCACGAAGCAGGCGGCGCGCTGGCCTTCGTGCAGTTTGCACTCGCGCGGGCACAGGTCGCACTGGATGCGGTTATCGGCGAGCTTGTGCCACCAGCGGGCGGGTACGCCGCTTATCGGGGTGTCGCTTCTTTCCATTTGCGCACCTCGTAGCGCTGCAGTTGCACCTCGGAGGACCACCAGTCGGCCGGCAGCCCGGCCTTCTGCTTGAGATGGGCGAGAAACTGGCGCGGCTCCGGCAACTGCTCCCAGACCTGCGGCAGGAAGGTGCTGCGCCTGTGCCCGGCAATCAGGATGATGCCGTCGACATTCGGCCGCAGCTGGCGCAGGGCGTCTTCTTCGCTGCTGAAGAGCATCGGTACCGGCGCCGTGAGCAGGGAGACTTCGACCCGGGTACGGGGAAGTTCGGCGAGCGTCAGCGGCGGGAAGCGGGGGTCGCGGAAGGCCGCCGCGACGGCATTGGCGCGCACATCCTGGTCGAGCGGGCGGTGCGCCTCGAGCGAGCCGATGCAGCCGCGCAAGGCCCCTCCCTGCGTCAGGGTGACGAAGCTGGCGGCGGGGGATGCCAGTGCCGGATGATCCGCTTCTGCTTGTGTCGGCTGTCCGAGATGGGCGGCGATGGCATTGCGGGCGCGCACCAGCAGCGCCGGGCCGGGGTCCGCCGGCTCCGCTTCGGGTTCATAGAGGGCAAAGGAGGCATAGCCCACCACGCGCGCCTTGTCGCCGGCGGTATCGCCCGAGTTGCATTGCGCGATGCGCTCTATGCCGAGCCCGCGCCGTCGCGCCACGGCGAGCAGGCCGTTGATCGGCAGCGCGCCGCAGGCCTGATCGAAGCTGCCGAGTTGTTCCAGAGCCAGGATGCTCTCGGCGGTGGCCTTGTCGATGCCTTGCGCTGCGTGATAGCCGTGAAAGTGCGACAGGTCGGAACTGATCACGATCAGGGTTTCCTCCCCGCCCCACAGGTGTTCGAGGACTTCTGCGACCTCCGCGGCGCTGGCATTGCCGACGGCCAGCGGCACCAGTTCGAAACCTCCCAGCACGGTTTGCAGAAAGGGCAGTTGCACTTCGAGCGAGTGTTCGCCGGCGTGTGCGGCATCGCTGGCGACGACCTGCGGCAGACCGGCCAGCGCATCGAGCGCCTTGCGGTCGAGTGGAATGCTGCCCAGCGGCGTGGCGAAGGCCTGCACGCTGGGCGCCGCCAGTCCGCGCACGGCAACCCGGTGGCATGGGCCGAGCAGGACCACGCGCCGGATGCGCCCGGCCAGCGGTGCGAGGAGGGCAAAAGCCTTGCCTGCCGTGGCGCCGGAATAGACATAGCCGGCGTGTGGCACGATCAGGGCCTTGAGCGTTCCCCCGGTGCGGATAGCCTCAGCCGGCGCTGCCGGTGCGGCGAGACAGGCTGCCAGTTGATGCCGCAGGCCGGCGGCATCGGCGGGATAGAACATGCCTGCCACGGCGGGCGGGCGCATCGAAACGGCAGGGTTCATGATTGAAGTCCTCCTGGCATTTCCTGCCGGCTTAACGGGCATTTCCCCGATAGCGCGGCGCAGCGAGCGGATGGCTGTTGCGGAAGGCCTCGAACAGCTTCCAGCGCACCACCGGGATTCGCGAAACCAGCTGCAGCGGCATGGAATAGATTTCGCAACTGTTGAGAGCGAGCAACGGGTTTGCCGGCTCCGGCTCACTCGGGTGGTCTGCTACATGCCCGGCCGCCGGGTCGAAAAGCACGTTCGAACCCCAGAATTCATCCTTGCCGAGCACCGCCGCGTCCTCGCCTTCGCTCATCGCCAGTCGCCCCGTGCCGACCAGGTGCAACTGCTGCCCGGCAGCGGCGAAGTGTTCGCCGGCATGCAGGCGGGTGATCGTGCAACTCTTGGCCAGGGAGAACAGCGTGGTGTTGGTCACGGCCTCGCGGAAGAGAAAGGTGTGCCGCAGTTTTTCCTCGACTTCGCGCGCGGCAAGCAGTTCGCTGCTGGAGCAGAAGCGCTCGATGAAGTTGCGGTAGAGGTCTGCCGGCAGTCGCAAGGCCTTGACGAAGCCGACGGAGCGGTAGGTTTCTTCGCTGGGGCGGTTGTGGATGGCGGCCGACTCGGCCAGCAGCGAGCCGCTGAAGAGGAAATGGGAACTGCCGGGGTCCGGGGTCAGTGTCTCGACCTTGCCCGCCAGCAGCAGGTAGATTTCCTCGGGGACCTTGCCCGCCGGCGTGATGATGGTTTCCGGATTGAAGGTGGCAATGCGGTTGTTGAGCAGCATTTGCAGTCGCTCCCCCGGGACCATGGGGAAGTAGCTCCTGAAGAACTCGCTGGCGTCGCGCAGGAGGAAGTTCTGCTCGCCGGGAATCATCACGTCCACGGTACCGAAGGGTGCGCCCGAACCGATCCGTCGTTCGGCATCGGTCAGGTCGCGCGCGGTATGGGCGAGCAGCAGTCGCTTCGACTGGTCGGTGGCGAAGTCGATCGCGCTGCCGTGAATCATGCCGCCGCCGATATCGATCTTCTTCAGGTCGGCGGCTTCCAGATAGTCCGCTTTGACCGTCGCGGCGCGCTCCGCGCTCACTCCGGGGGCGGCCGGGTCGGCAGTGATCATGCCATCAAGAACCGCGAACGAGACGATGTCGGCGAGATGGCTGTAGGTTCGATAGCCGCCTTCCCAGAGCACGCGGAAAGTGAAAACGGTGGTCTCCACCGGATGCGGCGAGAGCATCGGCCTGACTTCGAGTCCGGCGATGTCGTTCCACTCGCCGTCTTCCAGGTCGCATACGTCGAAGTACTCGCCGAACTCGCTTTCGGGTATCGACAACAGCGCGCAGAATTTTCGCGTTACCGAGGCGCGCACCAGCGGCGTGGCGAAATACTTCAGCGGCTTGTCCCGCTGCAGCAGGGTGGTGAGTCCGGCGAAGTGGTCGTCGTGGCAATGGGTATGGAAGATGCCGGCCACTTCCTTCTTGCCGATTCCCAGGGCATCCAGGCTGTAGTGGGTGTTGGCGCCGGCATCGATCAGATACACCCGGCCCTGGTGGATGAGGACGCTGCCCATCGCCGGGCGGTTGTAATCCCAGCCATCCCCGTCGCCGGCGTGAGCCACGGCGAAATAGTGGCGCTCGATGGATACGGGGCTGAGGGGATAAGGGCAGGGGTAGGCTTCGTCGCGGTCGAGGTTGAGGTCCACTTCGACGCGGTCTTCGCCGTGGCGGATTTCAAACACGTTGTGTGCCAGGCGGCAGACGCTGACGCCGTCGCCGATTTCGACGGCGCCGGTGGTCAGCGGCCGGCAATCGACGAATGCATCGGGCGGGGCAATCCGGCCGAAGGCAAACTTGAGCTTGATGCGCATGAGCTCGTCGGCCTCGGCTGCATCAATCCCCGCGCTCACCATTTCCTCGGCCGAGATCAGGCCGTAGTTGCCGCGATGTATGTAGCGCAGTTGCGCCGCGAGCTGCTCCGGGGTGCCGATCAGCATCGGCTTTCTGCCGCTGTTGTTGGGATGGCCGGGCAGCAGCATGCCCTGCCGGTAGAGCATCTGCAGGATGGGGAACTCGGCCAGATTGCACAGGTGCCCGTTCTGGATCATCGAATCCGAGAGCAGGATGGCATTGGGCCCGCTCTCGAAGGTCACCCCGCCGCGTTCCGTGGTCTGGATGATGCCGCGGCGAAACAGATGCTTGACCGCGTCGGCCGGCGTGCCGCAAAGCAGGTAGAGTCCGGCCGCCGGTATCTCGATGAAGTAGATGCCGCGGGCGACGACGAGTTTGCGTATCGGCATGACGATATTTCCGGTCAGATCAGCAGCAGGCCGCCGACCAGTCCCGCGGCGATGGCGGCCAGTCCCGGCAGGGTGCGGCGGGCCAGCGCCGCGCCGCCAATGGCAAGTACCAGCCCCGTCTTGAAAACAAGATTGGACAGAGTTGCCAGGGTTATCGTGGTCACGGTTTGCGCCGCCGTCAGCTTGTCCATGCCGAACATGCGCAGCGAGGACAGCGTGATCGCGTCGACGTCGGTCAGGCCCGAGGCCAGCGCCAGCAGGTAGATTCCGCGGCTGCCGGCAACATCCTGCAGCCAGGCGGCAAGCATCAGGATCAGAGCATACAGGCCGCCGAAGGTGAGCGCCGTCCTGATCTCGGTCGGGTTGGTGACATCCGGCATCGGCAGGGTGTCGCTGCGCTCGAACTGGCGCCAGCCCCAGAGCGTGGCGGCCAGTCCCAGCGCGATGCCGCAGCCGAGTACGCTGAACAGCCGGGCGACGATTTCCGGTGCGACAGCGAAGGAAACCAGCCCGAGGCGCACCATGACGACAATGTTGGCGAGCAGAATCACCACCGTTGCGGTGCGCGCGAGATCGGCATTGGCCCGGGTATGGCGGGCGAAGATCATGGTGGTTGCCGTGGAGGAAACCAGGCCGCCGAACAGGCCGATCAGCGCTGCGCCATGGCGCGCCCCGATCAGCCGCAGGGCGGCATAGCCGGCCAGCGATACGCCCGAGATCAGCACCACCATCCACCAGATGTTGTGGGGATTCAAGGCCCGGTAGGGGCCGAAATCGCGGTCCGGCAGGATCGGCAGAATCACCAGTGCCAGCACGCCGAACTGAAGTATCGACAGCAGGTCGACGTGCGTCAGGCTTCTTGATATGCCGTGCAGTTGCGCCTTGAAGTAGAGCAGTACCGTGGTGGCGATGGCCAGCATGACGGCGACCGAGGTGTAGCCGAACCAGACCACCGCACCCAGCGCATAGCAGACCATCAGCGCCACCACCGAGGTGGTGCCCGGATCGCCGCTGTCGAGCGGATCGGAGACGTGCGCGGCGATCATCATGGCGGCGATGGCGAGCAGGCCGGCGGCGAGTATCCAGCCGCTGTCGGTGATCTGCGCCAGCAGGGCGCTGAGGCAACCGAGCAGTCCCACCAGGGCAAAAGTGCGCAAGCCGGCCTTGAGGTCGGATTGGCGTTCGCGCTCCAGGCCGATGAGCAGGCCGATGCCGATGCTGGTGGCAAATGCCTGCAAGCTTTCGTATCCGGGCTCCGTGGCGAACATGTTGTTTTTCGTGCGAATTCCTGTAGGGCGATTGTATAGAATCGGGGCATGACTTATCACGCACTGGTTCCCGCCGCGGGTTCGGGGTCGCGCATGGGCGCGCAATCCGGCCAGGCGCTGCCCAAGCAATATCTTCCGCTGGCGAACCAGCCAATGATCCGGCATGCTCTGGCGACATTGTGCGCCACTCCGGCGGTGGCGAACGTGTTCGTGGTGCTGGCGCCGCAAGATGAGTTCTGGCCAGCCGCGCAGATGGCGGCGCTGGGGCCGAAATTGCGGCTGCTGCGCTGCGGCGGCGAGAGCCGCGCGCAAAGCGTCGCCAACGGCCTGCGGGCGATGGCTGCGGCACTGGGCGATATGGGCGAGGACTGGGTGCTGGTGCACGACGCGGCGCGGCCCTGCCTGACGGTGGCGCTGGTGGAAAAGTTGATCGCCGAAGTAGGCCAGGATGATGCCGGCGGCCTCCTCGCCGTGCCGGTTGCCGATACCCTGAAGCGCGCCGATGCCGCCGGCCGTGTGCTGCAGACGGTGGCGCGCGAGGGCTTGTGGCAGGCCCAGACGCCGCAGATGTTCCGCCACCGGCTGCTGCTCGCCGCACTCGAGTCTGCACCGCAGGTCACCGACGAAGCCGGCGCCATGGAGGCGCTTGGTTTCTCGCCGCGCCTGGTGGCGGCCGATGCCAGCAACCTCAAGGTGACTTATCCGCTCGATCTGCAACTTGCAGAGTGGATACTGCGGCAGCGGCGGATGCCCTGAACGCGGCATCGAGGCAAGGGCCGCGGCGGCTCCGCCGGAACCTGCACAGCATCCTGCAGATCCGGCCTGCCATCGGGCCTACGTAGAAACCGCAGATTCCGGCGTAATTCACTGATTACGAAAAGGGCCTTGGCGAGGCAGTATGGCGGTATGCGGGATTCCGCTCTGCAGCAAGGAGTTCAGATAATGGCAGCAGACCGCGATATGACAACTGTGCAAACTTCTCCTGTCCGGTCGGGGCCCCGCCGGCTCCATGGCGGCGAGTCCGTCCGGTGCCTGGCGCGGGTATTCCTGCTGATGCTGTCACAGCTGGCCTTTGCCGCACCGGCCGAGCCGATCCGCATTGCCGTATCGCAAACCCCGCTGTCTCTTCCCATCTATGTTGCCGATAGCCAGGGCTATTTTGCGGCGGAGGGGCTGACAGTCCGACTCAATGAGGTTATCGGCGGGCCGCGGGCTTTCCAGCAAATGCTGGACGGCACGTCCGACCTGGCGACCGCATCCGAGGCGGTGGTGATGTTCAACAGTTTCCGGCGCAGCGACTACGCCGTTGTCGCCACCTTCGTCACCAGCGATGACGACAGCAAGGTCGTGACCAGGGCGGATTCAGGAATCACGCGGCCGGATCAACTGGCCGGGAAGACTGTCGCGACCGTGTCGGCCAGCTCAAGCCATTACTATCTCGACAGCATGCTGCTGCTGAACGGCGTCGATCCGAAGTCGGTAAAGCTGCGCAACCTGCAACCCGAGGCCATGGTCGAGGCTTTGACAAAGAGCGAGGTGGATGCCATTGCGATATGGGAACCGTTTCCCTACAAGGCGCTCGCAAGCTTGCCGGGCGCCAAGGTCCTGGCCAAGTCCGGCGCCTATGTGATGTCATTCAACCTGATCGCGCGCAAGCAGTGGTGCGGGGTGCGGGGCGAGGATCTGGTCAGGCTGCTGCGGGCTCTGGATCGTGCGGAGAGTTTCATCAATACGGAGCCGTCCAGGGCTCAGGCCATACTTCGCGACCGTCTTCAGTTGGACCAGGGCTTCGTCGACTGGATCTGGCCGCGCTACAAATATCGCCTGGCGCTTGAACAATCACTGGTGCGGACACTGGAAGCCGAGGCCCGCTGGGCGCGGCGGGAAGGCCATGTCAAGGCCGAACAAGCCTTGAACTACATCAATTTCCTCTACCTGCCGCCGCTGCGATCGGCCCGCCCCGGCGCCGTCACCATCGTCGAGTAGTTGATGCGCGTCAGGACACTTCTCAGGCTTAGCGTAGCCATCGCCGTGCTGATGGCGCTGGTACTGGGTGTGACCAACTGGGGCGTTGCCGCGAAGCTGGCCGCTGTCTCAGCCACTGAAGACCGGGCGCGCAACGCCATCCGGGAAGTCTCCGATCTGTTGGTGCTGACGCATGAATATGCCATGCATGGCGAGGAGCGGGCGGCACAGCAATGGCTGTCCCATCACGCCGGGGTGGTGCGTTTGCTCGAGACCGGGACAACGGAGGTTGTGCCCGTCCCCCGGGATCTTGCCGCCGTAGCGACGGCGCTGGCGGAAACATTCCGGAGCCTGGTCGAAGCAGGATCGGCAAAGACCGATCTGCAGCGCCGGCAGAAGGAACTGCTGCTCGATCAATTGCTCACCAGCAGCCAGATTCTCAATGACGGCATAGATCGTTGGGTGGTCGAAACCGACGCCTATCGTCGTGACGCCGAGAAGGCGTCACGTTTCCTGATGATCGCCGTGCCGATGCTGATGCTGCTCATCCTGGCGCTTCTGGCCTGGTTGCTTTCACAGCGCGTGCTGAATCCGCTGGCAAAGCTGCACCAGGCGGTGATGGCCGTGGCAAAGGGCGACTTGACGGTACGCAGTGCGACGGCGGCCAGGGACGAATTCGGCGAGCTGTCGCGCGCGTTTGATGCAATGGCGGTGCAGCTGGTTACCGAACTGCGGCACGAGATTGCCGATCGGGCCAGGGCGGCGCAGGCCCTGGCCGAAAGCGAAGCCCGTTTCCGGCAGTTCTTCTCCAAAAACCAGTCGGTCATGCTGGTCATTGATCCGGTGGAGGAAAGGATCCTTGAGGCCAACATGGCCGCATCGACTTACTACGGCTATGCGCTGGATGAGCTGATCGGCATGTCAATCAGCAAGATCAACATCGGCTCAGCCGAAGATGTCGCCGCAGAAATGCAGCGCACGGTGCATCAACAGCGCAACTATTTCAGCTTCAGCCACCGCCTTGCCTCGGGCGAGATACGCGACGTGGAGGTTTATGCCACTCAGCTGCTTGACGGCGACAAGACGACGATATTTTCCATCGTGCATGACGTCACCGATCGCAAGCAGGCGCGCAAAGCGTTGCAGGCCAGCGAGGAAAAATTCAGCCAGCTGTTTCACGTACTGCCCATGAGCGGCGCCATCTACCGCTTGATTCGCGACGAGCAGCAGCAAATCGTCGACTGGGAAATTCATGAGATCAATGCATTGGGCGCGGCGGATGTGCGGCGACGGCCCGAGGATCTGATTGGCCGTCGCGCCAGGGACCTGTTCGGTGACGAAGTCATGGGCCCCTATCTCGAGTTGTGCCGCAGCGTCATGGAATCGAAGCAGGAGCGCTACATCGACACCCATTTCGAGACCAACAACAAGGACTACCTGACCGCGCTCATCCCGATGGGAAACGATTTCTACGCCCAGATAAGCATCGACCGCACCGAGAGCCGGCGCGCCACCGAGCAGATCCGCAAGCTCTCCCTGGCCGTCGAGCAAAGCCCGCACAGCATCGTCATCACCAACGTCGACGCCGTGATCGAATACGCGAACGAGGCCTTTGTCCGTAACACCGGCTACGGCCTCGAGGACGTGATCGGGAAAAACCCGCGCATCCTGCATTCGGGGCGGACGCCTGCCGCGGTCTACGCCGAGATGTGGGCGGCGCTTAGCCAGGGCCGGTTGTGGAAGGGCGAGTTCAACAACATGCGCAAGGACGGCAGTGAATTCACCGAGTTCGCCATCATCACGCCCTTGCGCCAGGCCGATGGCCGCATCACCCATTACGTCGCGGTGAAGGAAGACATCACCGAGAAGAAGCGACTCGGCAGCGAACTGGATGAGCATCGCCACCATCTCGAAGGCATGGTGGTGCAGCGGACTACGGAACTGATTGCGGCACGCAAGCAGGCCGAGGACGCCAACCGGGCCAAGAGCGCTTTCCTGGCCAACATGAGTCACGAAATCCGCACGCCGATGAACGGCATCGTCGGCATGGCGCATCTGCTGCGACGTGAAGGTGTCTCGCCCAGGCAGGCCGAACGTCTCGACACCATCGACACATCCGCGCGGCATCTGCTGTCCATCATCAATGACATCCTCGACCTGTCGAAGATCGAAGCCGGCAAGTTGGCGCTCGAGGAGATACCGGTCAGCATCGGCGGCCTGCTCGACAATGTCGGCTCCATCCTGGCCGAACGGGCCAGAGCCAAGGGCATCCGCCTTGCAGTCGATGCCGGGCTTTTGCCGGCCAACCTGACGGGTGACCCCACGCGCCTGCAGCAGGCTTTGCTCAACCTTGCCACCAATGCCATCAAGTTCACCGAGACGGGCACTGTAACGCTGCGCTCTGTCAGACTTCACGAGGATGCCGGTGCGCTGCTGGTTCGCTTCGAGGTCGAGGATAGTGGCATTGGAATTACGCCCGAGGCGCAGTCAAGGCTCTTCAGCGCCTTTGAGCAGGCCGACAATTCAACCACGCGCAAGTACGGCGGCACCGGGCTCGGCCTGGCTATCACCCGCCGCCTGGCCGAATTGATGGGCGGCGAGGTGGGTGTCGAGAGTGTGCCGGGGACGGGCAGCACCTTCTGGTTTACGGCGAGGCTGAAGAAGGGCGGCGAAGGCGTGGTGGAGAGGCCGGCATCGGTCGTCGATGCCGAGAAGCTGATTCAGAAACACTATTCCGGATGGCGTGTCCTGATTACTGACGACGAGCCGATAAACCGGGAAATCGCCCAGATCCTGCTTGAAGACATCGGCCTGGTGATCGATACGGCAGAAGACGGCGAAATGGCAATCTCCATGGCGCGAACGACTGCCTATGCCGCCATACTGATGGACATGCAAATGCCGAAATTGAACGGGCTCGACGCAACGCGCCGGATACGCGAGATGCCCGGTTACACGCAAACACCGATCATCGCCATGACCGCCAATGCCTTCGTCGAGGACAAGGCGCGTTGCTTCGAAGCGGGAATGAGCGGCTTTCTGGTCAAGCCCTTTGATCCCGATACGCTGTTTGCGACCTTGCTGCGCGCCCTGGGTCAGCCTGAGGTGTAGCGGCGATTCTGCTGCGGCCTGCATGGCAGCGATCCGGCGGCTTGGCGCATTGCGCCATGGCGATGAAATGGATGCTGTCCGGATCTCTTGATTGGTAATCTGCTGAGCAGCGCACAATGTGGCGTATCACGTTTCGCTTCGACGGTGAGGACGTGATCGTGGTCAGCTTGGAGGATTATCACTGATGGCTAAGTCTTTACGAGATCCTGACCGGCGCCCGACACACCCCGGCGCCATCTTGCGCGAGGACGTACTGCCGCATCTGCGCATGACGCAGAAGGATTTTGCCGATCACCTCGGCGTCTCCCGGTTGACTGTGTCCGAAGTTATCCATGAGAAGCGCCCCGTAACACCGGACATGGCCATGCGTCTAGGCCGGCTGTTGGGGAATGGTCCTGAAATCTGGCTGCGCATGCAGCAGACTCTCGATCTATGGGAACTGGAGCAGCGCGGCAGCTGCAACCATATTGAGACGCTGAAGGCCGCATGAGCAAGTAAAGTCCGCCTCCATATTCCGCGACCGGCAGACACCGCGCACAAAGGAGGCATCGCTGATTCCATGGCGTGAACAGGGGGCCTGACAGGCCGCCGCGCCGCAGCATGCGTGCGACATATAAATCACGGGTGCCGGATAGCCGGAATATAAAGCCGAGGAAACGGATAAACTGTGCCGTCGCTGTGGTGAAAGGGCTATTCCGCAATGAGCATACCGTTTCGCGTGGGTCAGGGTTATGACGTGCACGCACTGACCCCGGGCCGCAAGCTTGTTCTCGGCGGCGTCGAGATTCCGCATCATCAGGGGCTGCTCGGGCATTCGGATGCCGACGCGCTGCTGCACGCGATTACCGATGCGATCCTGGGTGCGGCAGGGCTGGGCGACATCGGCCGCATGTTTCCCGACAGCGATGCGCAATGGGAGGCCGCCGACAGCCGGCACCTGTTGCGCGGCGCGGTTGCGGCGGTGCATGCCGCCGGCTGGCAGGTCGGCAATATCGACGCCACCGTGATTGCCCAGGCACCGCGCATCGCGCCCCATGTCGCGGCGATGTGCGCCAACATCGCTGCGGATCTGGGGATCGCTGCCGGTGCCGTCAACATCAAGGGCAAGACCAGCGAGCGGCTCGGCTTTGCCGGCCGCGGCGAGGGCATAGCGGCGCAGGCCGTTGCCCTGCTGCTGCGCAAGGATTGAGGCCTGCATGAGCGCTGCCGCAGGCAGCGGATAAACTAGAATCAGTCCCTATTTCGGAGCCGATAGCCGTGATCAATCTGTTTCGCCCCAGAAGAACAACGCCGCGCCTTGATCGCCTGCGCAACCTCAGTCTGTTCGTCAATCTCACCCCCGGCGAACTGCAGATAGTCGATGGTCTGCTGCACGAGCGCGACTACCTTGCAGGCGAGGTGATTTTCGACGAGGGCGAGGAGGGCCAGGCAATTTACATCGTCGCCGCCGGCGAAGTGATGATCTGCCGGCAGGGACACGGCGAAGCGGGTCGTCTGGCGCAACTCGCCCCCGGCACCTTCTTCGGCGAACTTGCTCTGCTCGACAACTCGCCGCGCTCGGCGCAGGCCAGGGCGGCGACCGCCTGCCAGCTGATCGTGTTTTTCCGCGACGACTTTGTCGGTCTGCTCGATACCCACGCCCGCATCGCTTCGAAGATCTCGCGCGAACTGGCGCATCATCTCGGCGCCCGCATGCGCGACATGGCGCTGGCGGCAGGCGCCCATCAGCACCTGTGACCATGCAACGGGCAGCGGCGCAGCACACCCCGGCAGCGGGCCAGCAGAGTTCGGGTCCGGTGGTGTGGATCTCGATCATTGCCGGCACCTGCCTTCTTCTGTTCTTCTTTCAGAAGATCCTCTGGCTGGTGGTGCCGTTTCTGCTGGCGCTGATTCTGTATTATTTTCTCTATCCGTCGATGCAGGCCCTGATCTATCGCGGCATGAGCCGCGAAGCCGCGGCCAGCCTGGTCACGCTGGGCTTTCTTGCGCTGCTGTCGGTTCTCGGCCTGGCGCTGATGCCCTGGGTCACCGCGCACATCTCCGGCTGGCAGGACATCTTCACCGGCTATATCCAGGGCGGGCTGCGACTGCTCGACCGTTCGCTGCGGGCGCTGGAAGAGCACTGGTCGACCCTGGCGCATGCCAGGCTCGCCGATACCGTGGCGACGCGTCTGGCCCAGGGTACCGGCAGCGTTGCCGATCATCTGGAGCCGGTCGCCATCGGCATCATGGCGTGGACGCCTTCGCTGCTGCTGGCGCCGTTTCTCGCCTTCTTCTTTCTGCGCGACGGTCGTCGTTTTCAGCGCTTCCTGGGCGACGCGGTGCCGAATGCCTTTTTCGAAAAGACCCTCTATCTGCTGCATGAAATCGATCGCACCTCGCGCGCCTATTTCCAGGGGCTGATCAAGCTGACGCTGCTGGACACGCTGACGCTCGCCGCCGGATTGTGGCTGCTGGGCATTCCCGGACCTTTCGCCCTGGGCCTGATCTGTGCCGTGCTGGCCTGGATTCCCTACGTCGGCTCGATTCTCGGCGGCCTGTTGGTGGTGCTGGTGGCGGCTACCGATTTTCCCGATGCCCCTGGCATGGCCTACTGGGCCATCGCCCTGTTCATGGCGGTAAGGCTGCTCGACGACTTCGTGTATATGCCGCTCACCATAGGCAAGAGCCTGGAACTGCATCCGCTGGTGACGGTGCTGATGATTTTCGTCGGCGGCGCCGTGGCCGGCGTGTCCGGCCTGATGCTGGTGCTGCCCGTGTTGGGCGTGGTGACGGTGATCGGCGAAACCGTCGGCGTCATCGTCACCGATCCGCGCCTCAGGGCGCGCCACCGGCACGCCAAGGCCTTGCGCCGGGAACAGGCCAGCGGCGACCTCTGACAGCCGGTCTCAGGCCGCCGGTTGGTCGTTGCGGTTGCGCATGTGCTGCGCCAGATTGTCGAGTGACTTGTCGAGCGCGGCACGCAGGTCTTCATCGGCTATGACTTCAGCCATGGCCTGGCGCATGCACAGCATCCACTGTTCCGCTTCGCCGCTGCCGATGGCAAAGGACAGGTGGCGTGCGCGCAGCATGGGGTGGCCGAATTTTTCGACATACAGTTGGGGGCCGCCGAGCCAGCCGGAGAGGTACGTGAACAGCTTTTGTTCGGCGCCGGAAAGATCGGCCGCATGCAGTTTGCGGATGCCGTAGGCCTCGGGCAGGGTGTCCATCAGTTCGTAGAAGCGGCTGACCAGACGGCGCAAGGCGGCTTCGCCGCCCAACCGCGAGTAGGCTGTGGCGGCTTCGCTCATGACGCAGCAGTCGGAGTCGGAGGCGCCGGGCGCAGGGCGAGACGGGCAATCAGGCCGCCGCCGGGGCGCGGCAGCAGTTCAAGGCGGCCGTTGTGGGAGCGCGCGATGCGGTCGACGATGGCGAGGCCGAGTCCGGCACCGGCGGCGTTGGTGCGCGCGCCTTCAAGCCGGGCGAACGGGCGTTTCATGCGTTCGACATCTGCCGGCGGAATGCCGGGGCCGAGGTCGCGCACCTCGATGCTGAATTCGCCGTCGATCGTGCCGAGGGCCAACTCCACGGGCGATTCGCTGCCGGCATAGCGCAGCGCGTTGTCGATCAGGTTGCTGACGGCACGGCGCAGGGCTTGCGGCCGAAGCGGGAGGATGGCGGCAGGCGGGGTCGCGGGCGATGGCAGGCCGGTCGGTGTCGCCAGTTGCACAGCGAAACCCCGGCGCCGGTATTGCACGGCAAGTTCGGCCAGCAGTGCGGCGACATCCATATCCTGCTGCGCCTCGCCGCCCTCCGAGCGGGCGAAGTCGAGGAACTGGCCGATGGTCTTGTCCATTTCCTCGATATCGGCCGTCATGCCTTCGCGCAGGCCTTCGTCGGCGGCCATTTCGATGCCCATGCGCAGCCGCGTCAGCGGCGTCCGCAGGTCATGGGAAATGCCGGCGAGAATCAGGGCGCGATCCTGGTCGATCTGCTCCAGGCCGGCGCTCATCTGGTTGAAGGCGCGGGCCACCGTCGCCAGTTCGGTCGGGCCGCCCTCATCGAGCCGGTCCGGCGTTTCGCCGCCGCCGACTTTGTGCGCTGCCTGCTGCAAGGCCTTGAGCGGCCGGGTAATGCGGAACACGATCAGCCAGGCGCCGAGCAGCGACAGCAGCAGGGCGGCAACGCCCCAGCCCAGCCAGCCCAGCGGAAACACGCGGTCGATGCGCTCGCGCGGCAGGGCGAGCCAGAAATCGCCTTCGTCGCTGTCGTCGATGCGGAAACTGACGAACAGGGCCCGCTCGCCGTCGCGCTCGAGCGTGAGTCGCGTGGCGGGCCCCAACTGATCCTTGACCAGTTCCTCGACCCGGTGCAGAAAGGCGCGGTCGGGCAGGGGTTCGATGCGGTCTGTGGCATCGGCCGGGTAGATGTGGATGCCTTCCCGCTCCGACAAATCGCGCAACAGCTCGCGGCGCGCCTCGGGGCGGGCCGAAATCAGCGCCGCCCGCGTCAGGTTGGCGACGCTGACCAGGGTCTGCGCCAGTTGCCGGGCGCGCGGTTCGCGTTCGTAGGTGCTGAAAATGGCGAACCACGCCGCCACGGAAAGCATCATCAGCAGTGCGACGAACAGGAACGTGCGCCACAGCAGCGAGCGCGGCAGCAGTTTCATTCGTGCTTTCTGCCGTCGGGCACGAAGACGTAGCCGAAGCCCCATACGGTCTGGATGTAGCGCGGCTTGCCCGGATCTTCCTCGACCAGCTTGCGCAGCCGCGAGACCTGGACGTCGATGGCACGGTCGAACACTTCATATTCGCGGCCGCGCGCCAGTTCCATCAGCTTGTCGCGGCTCATCGGCTGGCGCGGATGTTCCAGCAGGACGTGGAGCAGGCCGAACTCGCCCGAAGTGAGCAGGGTGCGCACGCCGTCGCGTTCGAGTTCCCGCGTCGCCAGATTGATCCGCACCTTGCCGAAGCTGACGCTTTCTTCAGTGATGGCGGGGGCGCCGGGCGGCGGCGGCGCACCGCGGCGGCGCAGCACGGCATGGATGCGCGCCACCAGTTCGCGCGGGTTGAAGGGTTTGGGCAGGTAATCATCGGCGCCGATTTCAAGGCCGACAATACGGTCGACCTCGTCGCCCTTGGCGGTCAGCATGATGATGCTCACCGGGTTCGCCATTCCGCGCAGCCGGCGACAGATGGCCAGGCCGTCCTCGCCCGGAAGCATGAGATCAAGCACGATCAGATCGTAAAGCTCGCGCTCCAGGGCGCGGTCCATGCCCGTTCCGTCCGGTACCGCCTTGACCGTGAAACCCTGGTCTGAGAGATAGCGCTCGAGCAAATGGCGCAGGCGCAGGTCGTCATCGACGACAAGAATCTTGGCTTTGGTTTCGTTCATGGCCCAAATCCTAGCCGGATCGCCGGCATCCTGCCAGCGGGTCTTACAAACGATTACAAAGGCGGTGCGGCGGCAACATTTGAGTTACAGCCGCTGCCGAAAATGCAATCGTGTCGGAAGGGCCGGAAAAATAAACATCGGAGGCAATCGTGAAAGCGTTATTCTTCAGCATGGCGTTGGCGGCAGGGTTGGTGTTATGGGGTTCGGAACCGCCGGCAAGCATCGATCATCTGATGGCGGCGAGTCATGTCGCAGGCGAGCAGGTTTACAATATCTTCCATTGACGGAAGATACAGGGGGCGGGGTGTGACGAGGACGCGCAGAGCCGGATGGGCGGGTGTGGTGTGGCTTCTGGCTGCCGGCGCTGTTGCGCAGGAAGCGCCGGGGCCGCGGCCGGGGCGTGACGCCGAGGGCGGCGATCCGCAACGCATGATGCCCGTCGAGCAGCGCCAGCGACTTTTGTTGCGTGACGCCGCCACACCCGGCGGCGGCAGGCGCTTGTCGGTCGAAGAGCGTCGCCAACTGCGCCGCGACATCCATGAGGCCGGGCGCGACCTCTATCCGGAGCGGATGCCGCGCGGCCACCGCGAACAGCGCGGCCAATAGGCGTTAAGCATACTGACTGCCGGAAAAAGCCTGGATGAGCCGCTCGCCTGCCGGTTTGCCCAAGGCGATGTCAGGGCAGGATCAGGCCAACCCGGAGGGCATATCTTGTCAGTTCGGCCACTTTGTGAAGGCCGAGCTTTCTCATCAGGTTGCGGCGATGCACATCCACCGTGCTCGGCGAAATATGCAACACCGCCGCAATGTCATGTGCCGATTTGCCTTCGGCGAGCAGGGCCGCTACCTGAGTTTCGCGCGGCGATAGCGAACGCTGCTCGCCTGGACAGGGCGGTGACGGTTGCTGCTGCAGGGAGTCCGCCAGCACGGCGACGACTTCGGAACTGACATAGCGGCGTCCGCCAGAAACCGCGTGGATACCTTGCTTCAACTCGATGCCCGCCGCTGACTTGGCGATGTAGCCGGAGGCGCCGATGTCGAGCATCTGCTGGACAATTCCCCGGTCGAGATAGGTGGACAAGGCGAGTACCTTTATCCCGGGATGCCTGGCAAGCAATTGCCGCGTCGTCTCGATGCCTGACTGTCCCGGCAAAGCGATGTCCATGACCACCACGTCGGGCTGGCAATCCTGCGCCAGGCGCGCGGCTGTCTCGCCGTCCCCCGCCTCCGCGACTACTTTTAGCGTGCGGTCGTGCTGCAGTGTGGCGCACAGGGCTTCCCTCACCATGGTGTGGTCATCGACCAGCATTACCTTGATCGTCATGGCGAACCTTCCTTGGCAGCAACGGTATAGGGGAGAACCAGGCGGATCGTCGTGCCGCCGCCAGGACAGCTGTCGACTTCCATTTTTCCGCCGAGGGTGCTGATGCGTTCGTCGATCGACCAGAGACCAAAGCCGACGTGCTTCGACGGCGACTTCGACGCGCGCGGCCTCGTATCAAAACCACCGCCCTCATCGCTTACCGATACCGTCAGACAAACTCCGTCGTCAATACAGGTAACCCTGGCAAGCGCGACTCCGGCATGCTTGGCGACGTTGATCAGGAGTTCCCGCACCGAACGATACAGAATTGCCAGGTTTTCTTTGTCGAGCCTGTTCGGTTCGCCCTCGACGTGTATCTCAACCACCAGGCCGAATACCTTGTCCATCTCCTGCGCCAGCCAGTCGAGTGCTGAAACGACTCCCATCTCCGACAGCAGCGGCGGACTCAATTGACGGACGATGCCCCGTGCCGACTCCTCGGCCTTGTCGACCAGTTCGACAATCCGATCGATCGACGGCTGGAGCGCCTTGCGCGTCAGCGATGTCAAGCGGATTTTTATGGCCGCCAGGAGTTGACCCAGATCATCGTGCAGTTCCTTCGCCAACAGGCGCCGCTCGCGCTCCTCCGTTCTGGTCAAGCGGCCGGCAAGCTTGCGCAATTCCGCAGTCCTTTCGTTAACCGTCGATTCCAGGGTTGCGGTCAGCTTGCGCAACTGTTGTTCCGCCAGTTTGCGCTCGGTAATGTCGATCGCAACGCCGCCAAGCAGGACGGGCTTGCCGGGCCGGGAAATGCGGAACTTGTGCGTTTCAAAACAACGGGGCTCGCCGTCCTTGCCCGACACGGTCTCCTCGACGACAAGACGTCCCCTCTCCAGCGCGAGCCGGTCAATGTCGTCCATGTGTTGCGCAATATCAGACGGCACGAAATCTTTCGTCGGCTTCTCGGGCAGGAAATGCACTCCGAGAAAATTCTCAAGATAGCGGTTGCCGTAAATCATTCGGCAGTTCGAATCCTTGATGAACGCGGCTGCCGGCAGTTCCTCCATGAAGCGACTGAAGCGGTCTTCGCTTTCCGCCAGATTCTGCTGGCTGGTATGCAGTGCCGCTTCGACGGCCTTGCGTTCGCCGATATTGGTGAGCACCATGCGCAACGCAGTCACCGCGCCCGCCTTGCACAGGCGCAGCGTGTCCAGACGCACATCGATGACCGAGCCGTCAGCGCGCAGCAGCGCAATTTCGCACGTCATCGGGCCGTCCTGTCGCAACGCCTCGACGAAATACCGGAGCCAACGATCCCTGTCATTGGTGTCCACAGACGGGCTGAAACGCCTCTGGCGCAACTGCTTGCGATTCATTCCAAGCATGCTGACGCCGGTGAGGTTGATGTCAGCGATCAAGCCCTTGGCGTCCAGCGTGATGTATCCGACCGGGGAATGGTCATAGAAGTCCATGTAGCGGTCACGCGACTCTTCCAGTGCGACCTGGGATTGGCGCAAGGATTCGTTCTGCATCTCCAGTTCGATCCGGTGCACCTGGAGTTCATGCAGCACCTGCTCGATCGAGGAAGCGGAGGCGTCGAACTTCAGCGGATCGGCAAGGCGCACCCCGGCTGCAGCCTTCAGTAGCGCATCGAACTGATGATCACTTTCAGGCAGGTTCACGGGATCCCTTTTTGAAGCGATTGACTGGATTTCATGCAGTGGAACAATCGACGCTATCGCCAGGGCACTTGGCTTGCTCCGTCCTGTCGTCATCTGCCGGCCGGATATGCCCTTGCCCAAGGAAAAAAGCCAACGTCGCGCCAACCGGATAACTGTATCACGCACCTGCCGCCCGGTCGCAACGCCGGCCTGGTCCGGCGCGGTGCCGCCGCAGGGAGATGCGTATTTACAACAAGGAATGAGCCGGATTGCGGGCATATCGTCCGATGGGACGATTCCCGCCGTCCGCCTAGCGGCCACCATTAAGGCTTCGGCGTTGCGTTGTGCCGGTTGCGGCGGGTGAGCGCGGCAGGACAGTTTGTTTTTCCATATCGGGAGAGAAATCATGGCAGGTCGTTTGCAGGGAAAGGTTGCCTTTATTACCGGCGGCGGATCGGGCATCGGTGAGGCGACGGCGCATCGCTTCGCCGAGGAGGGCGCGACGGTCATCATCTGCGGTCGCCGCAAGGAGCCGCTGGAGGCGGTCGCCGCAGCCATCGTCGCCAAGGGCGGCAAGGCGGAGTGGGCGCAGGCCGATGTCAGCAAGGAGGAAGAATTCGTTGCCGCCATCCAGGACGCCGCCAAGCGGCACGGCGGCCTCGACATCATGGTGAATAACGCCATGGCATTCAGCTGGGGCGGGGTGGACAAGACGTCCACCGAGACCTGGCGCTCCAACTTCTCGACCACGGTCGACGGCACTTTCTGGGGTACCCGCACGGCCCTGCAACTCATGAAGGCGCAAGGCAGGGGCGGCTCCATCATCAACGTCGCCTCGATCTGCGGCCTGTTCGGCGTGCCGATGATGGCCGGCTACAGCGCCGCCAAGGCGGCCGTGATCAACTTCTCGCGTGCCGTGGCCTCGGAAGGGGCGAGCAGGAACATCCGCTGCAATGTGGTGATCCCGGGCGTGGTCGCGACGCCGGCGACTGCCGACATGCTGGCCGACGAGAAGCAGTTCAACAATGCAAAGAAGCTGGTGCCGATGCGCCGCGTCGGGCAGCCGGTAGAACTGGCCAACGCCATCCTGTTCTTTGCCTCGGACGAGTCGTCCTATGTCACCGGCGCCAGCCTGTCGGTCGACGGCGGTCGCGCCTCGGAGCTATTTACCGGCCTGGCCTGAGCTCAGATTGCCGGGGCGCGTGGCTGGCGTTGCCAGATCACCTGCCCGGCTTTCAAGGTGGCCTGCACGCGGACGGCAGAAAGGTCGCGTCGCGCTTCGCGCCAGGGCCGGTCAAGCAGGCACAGATCGGCGCGCGAGCCGGGCACGATGCGTCGCGGCGGGCCGCCCGGGTCTTGCGCAGAGGCAGAAAACAGCGCCAGTGCGCGCTCCGGCGACAAGGCTTCGGCGCCGTCCATGAGTGCTCCGTTGCGGGAGCGTCGCGTCACGGCGGCGTGCATTGCGCGCCACGGGTCGGCCTCGCCGAAAGGCGCATCAGTGCCGGCGGCCAAGGCAATGCCGGCATCGAGAAATCCCCGGCCGCGATATAGCCACGGTAACTCTGCTGCGCCGACCTCGGCGAGGTAAGCATCGCCGCGTTCGTAGACGAAATTGGGTTGGGTGACCACGGTGACGCCCGCGGCGGCAAGCATCGGCAGCACCTCCGGCGGTGCCACCGATGCGTGCTCGATGCGGTCACCATGCTGATGACCGGCTTCGCCGAGGGCGACCAGCGCGAACACCAGTTCCGTCACCGTGACGCAGTGTATCGCCACGGCCCGGCCGGCGGCATGGGCGGCCATGATGTCGGCACGCATGGCTTCAAGCGTGGGCAGCGACGCTTCGCGCAGGTAGAGTTTGCGTGCGCCGATACGCAGGCCGTCGCTTGCGGCGGCGTGATCGAGTTCCGCGCCGCCCATCGCCAGCACATCCTGCAGCAGGTGGCGGCGTGCCTGCTCGGCGGCAAAATGCCGGATCTCGTCCGGGCCGTTGTGCGGCGAGGCGTCGGTAACGCCGGTGACGCCAACGCTGGCCAGCAATCCGCTGGCGCGCGCCAGGGCAGGGAGCCTGCGCCCGAGGCGTTGGCGCAGCCATTCGTCGCCGTCGTAGAGACGTCCGGTCGGACGTCCGGCAATGCGTTCCAGGGGCGCATCGTCGCCGGCGCAGAGCAGGTTCAGGGCGCAGGAATTGAGGATCCAGAGGCGTCCGCTGCGATGCTGGATGCGTAGCGGCCGTGTCGGCAGCAGGCGGTCGAGCCAGTCCCTGTCGATGTCGCCGGCGACCGATTGGTGGTAGCCGATGCCGCGTATCCAGCCCTCGCTGTCGCCGGCATTGGCAGCGGCGTGCTGAAGCAGGCTTTGCGCCAGTTCTTCGGCGGTTCTCACCTGCGGCGGGCCGCAGGCCGCCGAATCGAGCGCGCCGGCCAAGGCCAGCAGATGCAGGTGGTGATCCTGCAGCCCGGGCAGCAGCAAGCCGCCATCAGCCTCCAGCACTTCCTCGCCGGCCAGTGCCTCGAGTTGCGGACCGATGCCGGTCACGATGGCATCGGTGAGGCGCAGGTCGGTGGTCGTGCCGGAATCGACTTCGGCGTTACGGATCAGCATGGGATACCCAGTCCGGCAAGGATTGACGCCGTGTCGGCCCCCAGCGCCCTTGCCGCGCCCGCCGCCGGGCGTGCCTGCGGCAGGGTCTCGGCGAGGCCGGCCTGCTGTGCCAGAGCGCTCCATGACAGCCAGCGCGCGCGCCGCTCCGCCGCCGCTGCGGGCAGGGAACAGGCGACGCAGTGCGCCACGACGTCGCGCAGGTTGAGGCTGAGCAAGTTGCCGCCGCCGCCACGATGGCTGGCCCAGGCGGCCAGCGCCGCGTGCATGCCGGTGAGCGGGTCGGCGATCGCGTCGCCGCAGATCAGGGCTTCTCCCGTGAGTTCCAGGAGCAGGCCGGAGAGCCCGGCGGCAACTCCGGCGTCGTCGCCGTAGGCCGCCCAGTTGGCCTCGGGTTCATCGCGTCCGTAGCCGCTGATGCTGACCCAGGTCAGGCCCGGTCGCATCGCCAGCAGTTCTTCGGCGCAGATGCCGAGTTGCCGCAAGGCGCGCGGGCGGGAGCCTTCGATGACGATGTCGGCGCGCAGCAGAAGCTGGCGCAGCCTGGCCCTGTCGGTAGCGCAAGCGAAGTCGAGCGCCAGGCTCTGCTTGCCGGCGTTGAGCAGATCGTTGAAGGCTGGCGGGCCCTGCCGTGCGCCGTCGGGGCGCTGCAGGCTTTCGACCTTGACCACTCTCGCGCCGAGCGCCTGCAGCAGATGCGAGCAAAGCGGGCCGGCCCACAGCGACGAGAGATCGATGACCAGTGGTGCTGCCGCGACGTGCCGCAGGTCGTTGGCGCTGAAGTGCTCGACCTCGAGCCAGGCCGGCGCCTGCGCGCCGGGCTGGCCGGCAACGGCCAGCGCCAGCCCCATCAGGCGTCCGCGTTGCAGCAGCGCTGCCGTCGTGCGCCCGGCGACTGCCGCGGCGACGGCGTCCCAGGTGGCGGCCACATCGCTTTCCAGCCAGGCCGGAAGCAGCGCCCAGTCGGCGCTGCGGGCCAGGTTCAGGGCCAGGCAGCCGTCTCTGGCGGGCAGCAGCCGGCAACTGCCTCCCGGCGAACTCGCCCCCTGGCGTCGCAGCCCGGCGATGGCGGCGCGCTCGCCCAGCAGCGCCGCACCGGATGGCGGCAGGTGCAAGCTGCCGGCTGCGGCGATTGCTGCGATGGCCTTGATGACGCCGTCGGCACATGAGGCCAGCGGCGCCGGACACATCCGCGCCTCCCCCGCTGCGCTTCCCGTCAGGGCCATCAGCCCGCAGCGTGCCCAGGCCAGTGCCGGATGCTCATCGGCGGCAGCGGTGCCGCGCACCACGCTTGCCCCCAGGGTCGATAGCAGTACATGGGCATAGTCGCTGGCGGCACCGGTTCCCTCCAGGCGGCAGGGAGTGTCGGGCAGCAGTGGGCGCGCGTCGCAGTCGGGGATCACCGCTGCACAGTAGAGAAATCGCCGGGCAATATCAAGTGTTGGTCCGTGTTAGTCCGATCAGACGATTTCATCACACTGCGTCCCAATACAATGCTCCGGATAAATCCTCACCGTGACGCCCGCCTTGCCTGTCGTGCAAAGCCTTGCTGCAAACCTTCGGCAAGCCCGCCAGCGTTCCTGTCGTCAAGCAATTTGCCAATCGTGGAAGGAAGCCGGTCATGACTAATCAGCAGGAATTCGATGTGATCGTCGTCGGTTCGGGCGGCGGGGCGCTGCTGTCCGCGGTGCGCGCGGCCGATCTCGGCCTTTCGGTGCTGGTCATCGAGAAGAGCGACCAGTACGGCGGTACCACCGCCACCTCGGGCGGCGTGCTGTGGATTCCCTTGAACGGCCAGATGCCGGATGACTACGACAGCGCCTACGCCTACCTGACGGCGGCCGTGGGCGATACCAGCAGCGATGCCAAGGTGCGCGCCTATCTCGAGTCCGGACCGGAGATGGTCCGCTACGTCAACGAGAAGACCGCGCTGCGCTACGAGGTCTGCGCCGAATACCCGGACTACTATCAGGAGATGCCCGGCGCCAAGCCCGGCGGCCGCAGCATGCAGCCGGTGCCCTTCGACGGCGCGCGGCTCGGCGACGAATTGTTCAAGCTGCGCGAGACCCATCCGGGCACGCAACTGATGGGCATCAACATGAGTGTCGTCGAAGCCAACACCATGGCCACCAAGGGGCCGGGCTGGCTGTGGGTCACGATCCGCACTTTTGCCCGCTACTACCTCGATCTGCCCTGGCGCTTCAAGACCAAGCGCGACCGCCGCCTGTGCCTGGGCAATTCCCTGATCGGTTCGCTGCGCTTCACGATGCTGGAGCGCAATATCCCCCTCTGGTTGAACTGTCCGCTGGAATCCCTGGTGCATGAGAACGGCCGGGTCCAGGGCGTCGTCGCCCGCCGCGACGGCAAGCCGGTCACCTTGCGCGCCAGGCGCGGCGTGATCCTTGCGGCCGGCGGTTTCGAGCGCAACCAGGAAATGCGCGACCAGTACCTGCCGCAGCCGAGTCGCCAGGAATGGTCATCGACCCCCAGGTTGAACAACACCGGCGACACCATCCGGGCGGCGCAGGCCATCGGCGCCAAGCTCGGCAACATGAATCAGACCTGGGGCGTGCCTTCGGTGCCTTCGCCCGCGTCGCCGCAGGGACAGCAGCCGGTATTTTCGGAACGGGGACTGGGCGGCTTCATCGTCGTGAACAAGCAGGGCAAGCGCTTTCTCAACGAGGCCCTCTCCTACGACCGCTTCCAGCTCGCCATGTATGAAGACCACGTCAGGAACGGCGGCGGCATTCCGGCCTTCACGGTATTCGATGCCACCTTCCGCAAGGATTGCCCGCACGGCACCATCCTGCCGGGCGTGATCATGCCCGATGCCAAGATCCCAAAGGAGTGGTGGGGCGATTTCGTCTTCAAGGACGATACCCTGGAAGGTCTTGCGCGCCAGATCGGCGTGGACGCGGCGGGTCTCGCCGAGTCGGTGAAAAAGAACAACGAGTACGCCAAGACCGGCGTCGATCCGGATTTCGCCCGCGGTGACACGGTGCATGATCGCTACTGGGCGAACAAGGCGGTCAAGCCCAATCCCTGTCTGGTGGCGATCGGCAAAGGGCCTTACTACGCTATCAAGCTGTGGCCCAGCGATACCGGCACCAAGGGCGGTCCGGTAATCACCGAGAATGCACAGGTGGTGAATGAGGCGGGTGAAACGATTCCCGGCCTGTACTGCATCGGCAACAATTCCGCCGCCGCCCTGGGACGTTCCTATGCCGGTGCCGGCTCAACCATCGGCCCCGGACTGGTGTTCGGTTTCCGCGCCGCCAATCACCTGGCGAAATCCTGAAGCCGGTCGGCTGCAGGAAATGGCGGGCGCCCTGCGCCCGCTATTTTTTTGCCCGCCGCGCGGCTTTCAGTCGCAGCATTTCGGCACGGTCGGCGACCAGGCCCTTGGCCATCATGGCCTCGATGTCGGCTTCTGCGTAGCCCACTTCCGCGAGGATTTCCCGGGTGTGTTCGCCGAGCATCGGCGGATGCTTCTTGACGCTGGCCGGCGTGCCGTAAAAGCGGATCGGGACGCCGGTAACGGTGAACTCGCCCAGCTCCGGATGCTGCACCGGCACCAGCATCTTGTTGTGCAGGATCTGCGGGTCCTTGACCACGTCTTCGACCTCGTTGATCGGTGCCGTCAGCACGTCGGCGGCGATCAGGCGCTCGACCAGTTCCTCGCGGTCGAACTGGCAGGTGCGCTCGGCCATGACGCGATCCAGTTCGTCCTGATTCTTCAGTCGCGCGGCGATGTCGTGGAAGCGCTCGTCGGTGTCCCAGTCGGTGCCGAGGGCGCGGCAGATGTGGGGGAAGAACTTCTCGCCGGGGGTGGTGATCACCACCTGCCTGCCGTCGCGCGTCGGGTACACGCCGGAGGGCGCGAAGTAGAGGCTGCGGTTGCCGGTACGCACCGGCTTGTCGCCGGTGGCGAGGTAGGTGCCGATGGAACTGGCCTGGGCGTGCATGGTCGCATCGAGCAGCGAGACCTCGATGCGCTGGCCGGCGCCGGTCTTGTCGCGCACGCGCAGGGCGGCGAGGGCGGCGTTGGACACCAGCAGCGAGGTCATCACGTCAACCGCCGGAAAGCCGGTGCGCACGGCGGGGCCGGCGGGATCGCCGTTGAGCGTCAGGACGCCGGTGTAGCCCTGGGCGAGGAAGTCGATGCAGGGACGACCGGCGTAGGGGCCATCGGGACCGAAGCCGGTGACGCGGATCCAGATGATGTCGGGCTTGTGGGCCTTGACCTGCTCGTAGTTGATGCCGAGCCTGGTGAGCGCCGGTTCGCGCACATTGGTTACGAGGACGTCGGCGGTCGCGGCGATGCGCGCAAATATTTCCTGCGCATCAGGCTGCTGCAGGTCCAGCACCAGGTCGCGCTTGCTGCGGTTGAGGCTGAGATAGGGACCGCGCTGGTCGCCGCGCAACGGCCCCAGATGGCGGCTCTCGTCGCCATAGTGGGACTCGATCTTGATCACGTCGGCGCCCAGGTCGCCCATCAGGGTGGCGCCGTAAGGGCCGGCCAGCATGGTGGACAGGTCGAGTACGCGCAGACCGGCGAGGGGGCCTGCGGCGTGTGGATTGCTTGGTTCGCTCACGGATTGCTCCAGTTCATGGCTCAAACGGCATGCACGCGATTGACGATCTCGCGCATCAGGCCGGCATCTTTGCGTACGTCGGCAGGAAACAGCAGGACGATGCTGCGGTAAAGTCCGCCCGCCCTGCGCTTGATGATCTCGCCCAGCTGGTCGTAGGTGCCGCACAGCACCCATTCATCGAGCATGGCGTCGGTGATCAGCGCCGGCATCTTCTCCCACTCGCCGGCGACGGAATGCCTGTGCAGCTGCATGCCGATGTCTTCCCAGCCGTGATGGGCGAGGACCGGGTGGTAGGAGCGGGTCGAGGCGTAGAAGGCGATCTGCTTGCGCACCTCTTCGCGGGCCACGGCTACGTCCGCCTCAGTGCGTCCGAGGGCGGTGAAAGGCTCGCCGATCAGGTCGAAGGCCGACAAGTCGCGTCCGGCTCTGGCAGCGCCTTCGGCGATGGCCGGCATTAGCACTTCGCGCGTGTAGCGGAAGGTGGCGACCGGGTGCAGGCGCAGACCGTCGCAGAGTTCCCCGGCCAGCCTGGCCATGTAGGGATTGACGGCTGCGGTGTACAACGGCACCTGCGGCCACTCGATCGGGCCCGGATTGAAGAAGGGCGGCAGCAGCGTGAAGCGGTAGTGCTCGCCCTCGAAATAGGTCGGCTCGGCAGGGTTCTGGAAGCTGGCGAAGATGGCTTTCAGGCAGAGGAAATAGTCGCGCATGCGCGGCCCCGGCGCGCTCGGCCAGGCCGTGCCGTAGCGGCGTTCGTTGTGCCCCTTGACCTGCGTGCCGAGTCCCAGGCTGAAGCGGCCGCGCGAAAGGCCCTGCAGGTCCCACGCGGCCTGTGCCGTAACCATCGGGCTGCGCGGAAAGGCGATGGCGACGTTGGTGGCCAGTTGCACGCGCTGCGTGTGTTCGGCTGCAATCGCCAGCGGCAGGAAGGGATCGTGGCCGGCCTCGGGCATGCCCAGGTTGTCGAAGCCGAGCGCTTCCAGTTCGGCGGCATTCCTGGCAAAGGTCGCCAGTTCCAGGCGCGGCTGGCCCTGCCCGGCGTATTGCCCGCCTTCCGGGGCGAGCAGGCCCGTTTCCAGGCGCAGCACTATTTTGCCTGGTGCAGCAATTGCCACAGGCGCCGCGGTGAAGCCGGCGTCTCGCGAATCTCCAGCCCGAGGGGTGCGAGGGCATCGTTGACCGCGCAGTGGATCACCGCCGGCGTGGTGTGCATCGCTCCTTCGCCGCAGCCCTTGGCGCCCAACGGCGTGAAGGGCGAGGGCGTGACGACGAAATCCTTCTTCGCCATGGGGATCTCGTGGATCGTCGGAATCAGGTAGTCGACGTACGTCGTGACCAGCGGTTGCGCGTCATCGCTGTAGACGTATTCTTCATACAGGGCTGCGCCCACGCCCTGGGCCAGGGCGCCTTGCAACTGGCCTTCCAGGTTGCCCGGATTGAGGCGGGTGCCGCAGTCGTCGACGATGAAGTACTTGAGGATGTCGGTGCGCCCGGTTTCGCGGTCGATCTCCAGCATCACCAGGTGCGTGGCGTTGGCCGCCGTCAGGTAGGAACGGCAGCGGCCTTCCTCGTCGGGCATGGTGCGATTCGGTGCGGTCCACACATAAGTGGCCTCGGGGCAGGGTTCGACGCCCGGCGGCAGCAGGTCGGCACGCGACAGCATCAGGCCGGCGACCTCGGCGACGCTCATGCCTACCGCCGGATTCTGTTTCAGGCGCAGCCGGCCGTCCATCAATTCGACCTGGTCGGGTTGGGTCTGCATGACATGGGCGACGACGCAGCAGAACAAGTCTTCGAGTTTCTGGCTGGCGCCGAGCACGGCGCCGGCAATGGCTACGCCGAGACGGCTGCCGCCCGGGCCGAAGTGCGGCGGGGTCACATCGGTCGCCGCCGTCGTCACCTTCACGGCATTGAAGTCCATGCCCCAGTAGTCGGCGGCGATCTGGGCGGCGACGGTGTATTGGCCCTGGCCCTGCAGGGTGAAGCCGACCACGACGGTGAGATTGCCGAAGACATCGAAGGCCAGCTTGACGCCCTCGGGCACGCCTATCCCCGGTACGCCGACGGTGGCGTAGGCGTTCCAGTCAAACACGCCCGGCTCGACCGTGCTGGCGACGCCGATGCCGATCAGGCGGCCTGCGGCGCGGGCGCGGCTTTGCTCCTCGCGCAGACCGCGGTAGTCGGCCATGGCCAGCAGCTTGTCGAGCACCGCTTCATAGTTGCCGCTGTCGTATTCGTTGCCGGCGGGCGTCGTGTAGGGGAACTGCTCGGGGCGCAGGTAGTTGCGCCGCCGCAACTCGGCGGGGTCGATCGCCAGCTTGCGCGCCGTCATGTCCATCAGCGACTCGAGCACGAGGAAATGCGGTGGTGGACCGTAGCCGCGGTAAGCGCCGCTCGGCGCGCGGTTGGTGGCGACCAGAACGGTGTCATAGCGCGCCGCTTCGATGCGGTAGGGACCGGTGAAGGCCGCCAGCGGCTTGGCTACCGATATGGTGCCCCAGCCCTCGGTGCCGGCGCCCTGATCATCGATGAGCCTGACCTTGAAGCCGGTCACGGTGCCGTCGGCTTTCACCGCCAGGGAGGCCTCGTAGTGACGGTCCCAGGACTGGCTGAAGCCGGCGATCAGGTATTCCATGCGGTCTTCGATGTACTTCACCGGCCGGCCTTCGCTCTTGCGCGAGAGCAGGGCCGAGATGTCGGTGCCGCGCGGGCCGCCCTTGCCGCCGAAGGAGCCGCCCATGGGATGGCTGACGATGCGCACCTTGTTGCTGGGCAGATTGAGCGCCATGGCGCGGGCGGCCACCCAGAAGCGCGGCGTCTGGTAGGCGCCGTGGACCGTCAGGCTGTTTTCGGCGAGGTCCCACTGGCAGATGCAGCCGAAAGTCTCGGTCGGATTGGCACCGACCCGGTTCCAGCGGAAGCTGTTGCTGACCACATGGTCGGCCTCGGCGAAGAGGCGATCCACTTCGCCCCAGTTGTAGACGCGGCTTTGCACCACGTTGCTGTCGTGTGCTTCGAAAAGTACGGGCGCGCCCGGCGCCATGGCCGCTTGCGGGGTCGCCAGCGGCGGCAGCAGTTCGTATTCGACGCGGATCAGTTCGAGTGCGTCTTCGGCGATATAGCGGTTTTCCGCCGCCACCGCCGCTACCGGTTCGCCGACGAAGCGCACCTTGTCGACGGCCACGCAGTAGGCGCCCCAGCCCTCGGGCGCGGTGTAGGCGGGATTGCTCCAGCGCCTGGCGTCCTCGCCGGTGAGCACTGCGGCCACGCCTTCAAGCGCTTCCGCTGCACTGGTATCGACCTTGAGCACGCGGGCGTGCGGATGCGGGCTGCGCAGGATCGCACAATGCAGCATGCCCGGGATGTCCAGGTTGTCGATGAACTCCACCGTACCCGACACCAGGGCCGGATCCTCGACGCGCTTGACGTCCCTGCCGATGAAGCGGGTGGCGCCGCTGTGCATGTGTTCCGGTAGCTTGGGAATCTCGATAGCCATGATATGCCCTTGTTGATCAGCCGCCGGCGCGCATGCGCTCGGCTGCCAGGCGCACCGAGGCGAGGATGCTCTCGTAGCCGGTGCAGCGGCAGAGGTTGCCGCCCAGGGCTTCCTTGATCTCCTCTGTCGAGGGATCCGGATTCTCGCCGAGCAGTTCCAGCGTGGTCATCAGGAAGCCCGGCGTGCAGAAGCCGCATTGCAGCCCGTGGGCGTCTACGAAGGCCTGCTGGATCGGATGCAGCTGACCGGTCTGGCGATTGCGCAAGCCTTCCACCGTCGTCACCTGGGCGCCGTCGACTTGTACTGCCAGGGTCAGGCAGGAGCGTGCCGAGCGGCCGTCGATCAATACCGTGCAGACGCCGCAAATGCCGTGTTCGCAGCCGACATGGGTGCCGCCGAGGTGCAGTTCGTGGCGCAGAAAATCGGCCAGGGTCAGGCGCGGCTCGACGTCGCGCTCATAGGCCTTGCCGTTAACGTGGAGGTTGATGCGTTGCTTGGTCGTCATGCTCAATTTCCTAACGGGCGCGGCCCGCGGCTTCGACGAGACAGCGCTCGGCCAGTGTTTTCACCAGATGGCGGCGGTACTCGCCCGGGGCATGGATGCAGGACATGGGTTCTTCCAGCGCTGCGGCTGCCGCCGCTGCGGCGCGGGCAAAGGCCGCGGCGTCAGGCGCCTGGCCCTCGAGGGCGGCTTCGCCGGCAGGCAAGCGCACGGCAGTGGGGTTGACGCCGAAAGCCGCCATGCGCACCTGGCGGCAGACGCCGCCTTCGATACGCAGGCTGAGGGCGACGCCGGCCAGCGCCAGATCGCCGTTGCGCCGCGCGAATTCCTGAATCGCCCAGCCGGTTCCCGCCGGCAGCACCGGCATGCGCACCTCGGTGAGGATTTCGCTGGCTTCCAGGCTGGTGGTCATGTAGGTGACGAAGAACTCGTCGGCCGGGATCAGTCGCTCGCCGCCGGGTCCGACGGCTTTCATCTGCATGTCCAGCACCAGGGCCACGGCCGGGTATTCGGAGGCCGGATCGGAATGGGCGAAGGAACCGCCGACAGAGCCGCGGTTGCGGATCTGGCGATGGCCGACCAGGCTGGTGGCGGCATGAAACAGCGGCTGGCTGTTGCGGATCAGGTCCGACTCCTCGGCGCTGCGTTTGCTGGCCATGGCGCCGATGGCTATGACGCCTGCTTCTTCGCGGATGTAGTCGAGGCCGGCGATGCGGCGCAGGTCGATCAGCACCTTCGGCCGGGCAATGCGCATGGCCAGCATCGGCATCAGGCTCTGGCCGCCGGCGATGATCTTGGCGTCCTCGCCTTCGTTGTCGAAGCGCTCGAGCAGTGCCACGGCCTCGCCTAGCGTTTGCGGGGTGAGGTAGTCAAAGGGTGCCGGCTTCATGGTGAATTCACTGTCGGTCAGCGTCAAAAGGAGATGGGCAGAATTCGCCCTGAATTCTAACTGCGATTTCACATCGGGCTCGCCACCCGATCAACGTCCAAACGGACTAACGCCCGTCGCAGTTCAGCCGCCGAACAGGCGCCTGAAGAAATTCCGCAGGCCGTTCCAGAACACCGTGAAAACCACGGCGACGATGTTGATTGAGTCTTCCTTGGGCGGCAGCACCGGGGCTGCGGCAGGAGCCGGCGCAACCCCGTCTGCGGTCGCGGCGGCGGACTCCGGCGCCTGCCCGGCGGGCACTTCGAGCCGCGCCCGGAGGTTGGTGACGTACTTCTTGATGATCTGTGCCGAGACGCCTTCGATCATGCCGCGGCCGACCTGCACGATGCGGCCGGTAAGGTCGACGCTGGAGTTGACGCGAACCTCGGTGCCGCTGCCGTCAGGCAGCGCAACCAGTTGCGTGGCGATGGTGCCGCTGACGGTGCCGCCGCCACGTTCGCTGCCCTCGGCCAGCATCTGCATGGTGTAGGTGTCCTTGTCCAGCGCCTGGTAGGTGATCGTGCCCTGGTACTGGGCGCTGACCGCGCCGATCTTGATCTTCACCGCGCCGATGAAGCGCCGGGCATCGACGATTTCCGTCAGGGATGCACCCGGCATGCAGGCGACGACGTTGTCCGGGGAAAGAAAAAATTCCCAGACTTTGTCGATGGGTGCCGCGACCTTGAAGGTCTCCTTGATATCTATGGACATGGTTTGCCGTACTTGGTAATTTCAATCGAGCCCGGGGACGTGCCGGCGTCTGCTGCCGGCCTGCACTCATCTTTGCACCGGCGCCGGGAGCAGGCATCGTCCGTAGAGACTATCACCCCGGACTGATCAGGGCTGGCGCGGCAGGATGTAGCGCGCGCGGTAGGCGGCAAAGTCGGCCTTGAGTTTTTCCTCCGACAGGCCGTAGTGTTCCAGGCTGTAGCTGTGCAGCGGGCGCTTCTCGCGCGCGTTGTGCTCGAGGTAGTCCTGCATCCTTTCCTGTATGCCCGCGGGGAAGCCGAGGCCGACGAAGTCGTAGATGCTGCGCACCACCTCCAGCGGCCGGCTCAGGGTATCGGCGAACCAGACGTCGAGGAAGCGGTCCGGCGCCGTCTGCCCGCGGCAGGCCATGGTGGCGGCGATGCCGCGGCTCCAGATGTCCGACCATTGCCGCCCGGCGCGCACCGGGTCGGCGGCCCGGCCATATATCGCCCACAGGTTGTGGATGAAACTGCCTATCGAGGGAATGGTCTCGAGCGGATCGCGATGGGTCTGGATCACCTGCGCGCCGGGGAAGACAGCGAACAGCACGTCGATCTGGCGCAGGTGGTGCGGCGTTTTCAGCACCCAGCGCGTGGCGACTTCGCCGCGCTGCTTCTTCTGCCACTGGATGAACTTCAGCATGCGCTTCAGATGGATGTAGGCCGGCGTCTGGTCGTGTTGCCACATCCAGCGCGTGTAGCCGGGGATGTCGGCGTAGGCATCGAAGAAGCTCATGAAGGAATGCTCCATGAGTATGCCCTCCTCATCCGCGGCCTCGGCGTCGAAGGGATGGATGGCGAGCAGCGCCGGATTGGCCTCGAGCATGGCCTTGACCTCGGCTTTGGCTGCGGCGATGCGCGGATCGGGACCGGCGGCCGGCGCATCGGGCACCGGTGTCGGAAAGCGCGCCTCCCACCAGCGCATCGGATAGAGACGTGGGTCGCAGCTGAGGATGCGCTGCAGCAGCGTGGTGCCGGTGCGTGGCAGGCCGACGATGACAATGGGGTCGTCGACCGGTTCGGCGAGTATCTCGGGCCGGCGCCGGCACCAGTCTTCCAGCACCAGCCTGTTCTTCAGCAGTTCGATGATGCGCTCGCCGAGGAGTTGCCGGCCCAGGTCCGACAGCCCGGCTTCGCCGTTCAGGGATTCGATCAGGGCGGCAAGGCCGGGGCGGAATGCCTCGTCGCCGAAATCCTCAAGGCCGCCGCTGCGTCGGCTCGCCTCGGCGAGCAGGGTATTGATGTCGAAAGCCATGCATCCTCCTGTCATTGCTGCAAATCGGCCAGCTTTACTACGCGCGTGGTCGGGTGCACCTTCTCGGACGCGCCTATCCAGCGCATGCACATGGTGCCGAGGCGGTGGCCGGCGGTTTCCAGCCAGTTGGGCACACCCGGATCACTGCGGGCGAGCACGATGCGGACACTGCCGTCGGCATTCACCGTTGCGGAATGCTTATTGACGTGTATGCGGTGGTAGCGGTAGTCGAGCGACTCCATCCAGTAATTGTTGATCTGCAGGTTCCAGAAGTCGCAACCGGGAATGCGCGCGATGTCGATGATCAGGGCCTGGTCGTCTTCGAGTTGCCAGTAGCCGTGGTAGTAGAAAATGTTCGGATCGCCGCCGGCGGCCTGGCAGACGGCCTGGTCGGCAGGCGGCAGGCGGTTGGGTTGCGCCCGGTAGCCCTGCGCCCAGTCGGCGAAGATGCGCGCCGTGTTGTCGACGAAGCCGGCGGCGCGCTGCAGTTGCTCCTGCAAGTGTGCCGGATCGAGCGGCGCCGGCTGCGCAGCGGCACCGATGCGCTCGATGCGGATCTGCGCCGGCTTCTCCAGTCGGCGGTCGAGAAAGGTCTGGCGTACCAGCAACTGGTTGCTGTCGGCTTGCATCGGCAGCCAATTGCCGGGTTGCCTCTGCTGGCTGAGGACCAGCTCGAAGCTGCCGTCGGCGGCGAACTGCATGGCGTGGGCGTCGATGAAGCCGGTGCCGTCCATGCGTCCGTCCTTGTTGGCGTAGCCGCCGCTTTTTGTTGCGAAGTTGAGCGCGGCCACGCTGCCGCGCGTGCCGCTGACCCGATACTCGTTTTTGCCGTCGATGCGCGCCGAGAGGTAGAGGTTGTCCGGATTGTCGGCGCCGATCTTGACCGTCTCGTGCGAGGGGATGATGAAGCCGGGAAAGTCCGGGTCGGCGAACTCGACGTGCATTTCCAGAGCAACGCGCAGCAGGCGGCTCAGGTAGCGGTAGCCCTCGGCGCGAGTGAAGGCGTCGGCCGGTGCTTCGGCACGGAGCACTTGCTGCCCGGCATGCTTGAGCGCATCGCAGAACTGTTCCCAGGTCTGTCCGTCGAGGATCTGCTGTTCGCTTTGCGTCGCCATCTTTGCCTCTCTCGCCGGTGTGGCTAAGGTGTCACGGTGGGCCAGATTCGCTTCCCGGCTGCAGCTTGCCATCGTCCGATGGGACTAAGAGCCCTACTGAAACAGGCTCTAATCCTCCTTCATGTGCCAGGCCGCGACCATCGCCAGCAGAAGCAGCACGGTCGAAGCCAGGAAGGCCTCGTTGAAGGCCTCGGCGCCGGCGGCGCTGCCGCCCCCCAGCGCGGCGGTGCGCCACTCGACCAGGACGGCGAGCAATGCCACGCCGAGAAAGCCGCCGAGCATGCGCAGGTAGCTGATGAGCATTGCCGACTGGCCCAGCAGTTTGCCGTGCAGGCGGCGCAGCGCGGCCTGGTTCAGCGAAGCGATCAGCAGCCCGACGCCGATGCGCCCGAGTATGGTCAGCATCATCATGGCCGTATAGGATATGTCGGGAGAATAGAACCAGATGCCGCCGTAGGACAGGGCGAACAGCAGCAGGCCGGCGGCCGTGAGCAGGCGCGGCTGGCTGTAGTCGGCGAGCCAGCCGGCCAGCGGCATGATGGCGGCGAGCACGATCCCGCCCGGCACCAGGATGCCGCCGGACTGGGTCGCCGAAAGGCCCATGATCGTTTGCAGGAAGACCGGGATCAGGTAGCTTGAGCCGTAGATGCCGAAGCCATAGGCAAAGGAGACGAACATGCCCAGGATCACCCGGCGCTGGGCGAACACCGCCACGGAAATGATGGCATGGGCCTGGCGGCGCGCATGGCGCAGGAAGCCCCGGAGGCTGAAGAAGGCCAGCAGTGCGTAGCCACCGGCCCACCACAGGGCGCCGGGACTGGCATTGATGCTGCTGGCGCAGGCCAGCAGGGCGACGGTCATCAGCACCAGCGCCCCGGTTCCGCGCCAGTCGAAGCGTGCGTGCGTGCCGGCGGCAGCGCCCGGCAGATAGCGCATGGCGCCCGGCCAGGCCAGCGCACAGAATGGCAGGGACATCAGGAACACCGATTCCCAACCGTAGTGATCGATGAGCAGGCCGCCGATCCCGGGTGCCACTGCCGGCGCAAGGATGACGCCGAAGCCGAGCAGACCCGAGGCGCGGCCCTGCTGCTCGAAGGGGAACCACTGCATGACGATGATGGCTCCCATCGGCATCAGCATGCCGGCGGCGGCCCCCTGGAGCACGCGCATGCACAACAGGAAGAGGAAATTCGGACTCAGGGCGCCGAGCGTGCTGCCCGCCGCCAGCATCAGCAGGGCGGCGACAAAACAGCGGCGCAGGCCGAAGCGTTCGATCAGCCAGGGCGAGGGCAGCATGGCGATGGTATTGGCCAGCATGAAGACCGTGACGACCAGTTGGATCCTGTCCTGGCCGAGGCCGAAGCGCAACATCAGGGCCGGCGCCGCGACGTTGAGGCTGGTGCTGGACAGAATCGCGGCGATGGTGCCGAGGGCAACGACGCCCATCGCCAGCCAACGGCGTACGCTGTCGCTGCCGGCGGACGGTTTTCCGCTGTCGCTGATGGCTGGAGGCGACATAGTGTCTTCGCCTGCGCCCGTGTCGGCGCTGCGGCTTCCGAAAAACGCGCGAGTATAGTCGAAGCCGCTAACGCGCCGGGTCACGGCAAGCCGCCATGCCGCATGCGCCTTCAATACTCGGGCTTGCCTTCGTCAGCGTTCTTGCTTACCCTTCCGCTCTTGGGCAAGAGGCGGGCAGAAAGCACAACATGCCGGGCGCGCCTTGATTTTTGTTCCAGAGAGGGGGAGGCGCCATGGTTGCTATTGATATCGTCAAGCCTGGCAAGGCCGGGCGCGACGACCCGTTCGGGAACGACGGACTGGCGCGTCTGTTGGCGGATATGCAGATCACGCTTGAGCAATTCAGCGAACTGCTGGGCTTGATCTACCAGGGGCCCATGGAGGCCATTCCCTGGGGCAGCGCCCTGACGCGCCTGCGAACCCATCTCAAGTCCAACTGGATCACCATGATCCTGCGCCCTGCAGCGGCCAACCTGGCCGCTCTTGTGATCCGTGACGGCGGCAACGGCGCGGAACTCTACGATTCGTCGTACAAGCAGTTTTCGGTATTCTCCCTGGATCCGTTTGTCGGCCTGCCGCGCGACAAGCCGGTAACCATCGACGAGATGATCGAGGCCAAGCGCTGGCTCAGCGGGGAATTCTTCAAGCAGTACCTCGAGCCGAACCAGATCCGCTACATCCTCGGTGCCGATATCACTGCCGAGGGCGGCACGGAGTTCCGCCTGCGTGCCACACGGGCACCCGCGGCAGCGGATTTCTCCGCTGCCGACAAGGCGTTTTGCCAGGTGCTGATAGCGCATTTCAAGCGCGCCGTGAATCTGCATTCACGCATGGGGCTGATGGAAGTCGAAATGAAGCTGTATGCCACGGCGATGGACAGCATGCTGGTCGGTGCCGTGGTGCTCGATGAAAAAGGCGTTGTCATGCGCGTCAACAGCATCGCCGAGAAGATCCTCGACGACAAGGACGGCATCAACATCAACCGCGGCCAGCTGACTGCCGAATATCGCGGCGAGGACCGCGAGTTGCAGCGCCTGATCAGGCTGGTGCTTGAGATGCCGGCCGGCAAGCCGGCGATTGCCGAAGCAACCTCGCTGACCCGGCCCTCGGGGCGGACGAAACTTGGCCTGCTGATCCGCCCCATCCCCGTCGGCGAGTGGTCCGAGGGGCCGCATCGTCCTGCCGTTGTGGTGTTCATCCGCGATCCCGAGCGAAAGTCTCAGCCTTCCTTTGAACTGGTCAGGCAACTGTTCGACCTGACTCCGGCGGAAGCCCGGCTGGCCTTGCTGCTTGCCGACGGCATGACACTGGACGAGGCCGCGGAGGCGCTGGAAATTCGCAAGAACACCATACGCGCGCACTTGCGCTCGATTTTTTCCAAGACGGGCGTGAAGCGCCAGACGACGCTGGTGAGCCTCATGCTGAGCAGCGTCGCCGCCATCAGGTAAGGGCGTTGTGCCGTTGCGGAATTGAAAAGGATACGTTGTGGAAAAAGTGATCTACCTGGTCTGGCGCGAGCCGGCCATGACAGCCGAGCAATTCAGTGCCCATTTGCGCACGGTGCTGGCCCAGCGCCTGCTGGCGCTCGGCGCTTGCGCACTGCAGGTCAATGTGCGGGATGACGCGGTGGCTGCCGCCTCGGGTCTGCGCCTGATCAATACCCGGCCGCAGCCGGAGGCCATGCTTTCGGTCTGGGTCGACAGTGCCGTCGATGCCTTGCGCGCTCCCTTCGACAAGGCCGTGACGGCCGCCGTGCCGGGCATGGCCGCGTATCTGGTGAGCGAGTCGGTGCCGATACGCAACATCCGCCACCCGCCCCGGTCCGGCGAGCGCACCGAGGGATGGGCCCAGGTCGCCCTGCTGGCGCGGCCGGCGCGCCTGACGCCGGAAGCCTGGCGCGACATCTGGCAGAACAGCCATACGCAGGTCGCCATCGACACGCAAAGCACCTTCCTCTACGTGCAGAATCTGGTGATCCGGGTACTCAGCTATGGCGCGCCGGTGTATGACGCCATCGTCGAGGAAGGCTTTCCCGTTACGGCGATGGCCGACAGCTACAGCTTTTTCGATGCCGTCGGCGACGAGGCGAAATATCAGCGCAACTACAAGGCCATGATGGACAGTTGCCAGCGCTTCATCGACAGGGACCGGATAGATGTCCTGCCGACCAGCCAGTACCTGATCAGGGGCCTCGGCGGATAGCCTCGCGATCCCCGCGTCACGACGCGGCAGCAGCCGCAGCGGCCGGTTCGTCTGATCAGACTAGGACAAGCTCCGGAGGCGGGTGCTAGTCTGGAAAATCAGGCCGGCGTCAGCTCGGCCGGGCTGACAGCGGGGGAGCAGGCATGACACAACTTCAGGACAGAGTGGCGATCATTACCGGCGCCGCGCGCGGCATGGGCGCGGCGACCGCCCGCTGCTTCGCCGCGGCCGGGGCCAAAGTCGTGCTTGCCGACGTGCTCGATGCCGAGGGCGAGGCCCTGGCCGGCGAGATCGGCGCCGCAGCCAGCTATCGCCATCACGACGTCGCCGACGAGGACAGCTGGCGCCAACTGGTTGCCGATACCCTGCGCTGCCACGGCCGCATCGACGTGCTGGTGAACAATGCCGGCATCCTCATGTACGAGGCACTGGTGAACACCGACAAGGCGGCGTTCGAGAAGGTCCTGAGCATCAACCTGACGGGAACCTTCCTCGGCATCAAGACGGTGGCGCCGGCGATGATTGCCCGCGGCACGGGCTCCATCATCAACATTTCTTCCAGTGACGGCCTGCGCGGCGCCAACAGCCTGAGCGCCTATTGCGCCAGCAAGTGGGGCATCCGCGGCCTGACCAAGGTGGCGGCGCTGGAACTCGGGCACCAGGGAGTGCGCGTCAACTCCGTGCATCCGGGCGGAATCAATACGCCGATGATCAACACGGCGGCGCAATCGGTGGAAGAAATGAACCTGCGTTTTCTCAACATCCCGCTGCAGCGCGTAGGCCTGCCGGAGGATGTTGCCCGCGTCAGCCTGTTTCTCGCCGGCGACGATGCTTCCTTCATGTGCGGTGCGGAACTCGCCGTCGATGGCGGAGCGGTTGCCGGCGTGTATTACCAGGGCCTGCCGGGGACACCGGATGCCTGAGGCGTCGGCCCGGTGCAGATGTACAGGCGCGGCGAGCCGTGCATGAAAACGTCAGCATGAAGATCTACACCACCGCCCCGCTCGAAGACCCGCGCCAGGCGCGCACGCTGTACAAGGAGCTGGAGGACATCGGCTATGACGGCGGTTTTTCCTTCGAAGCCAAGCACGATCCCTTTCTTACCCTGGCCGTGGCGGCCGAACACACCACGACGCTGCGTCTGGGGACCGGCATTGCCATCGCCTTCGCCCGCAATCCCATGAATCTGGCCAACCTGGGCTACGACATGCAGTCCATCAGCGGCGGCCGCTTCGTGCTGGGGCTGGGCTCGCAAGTCAGGCCGCACATCGAAAAGCGCTTCAGTTCCACCTGGTCGCACCCCGCCGAACGGATGCGCGAGATCGTGCTGGCCATCAAGGCCATCTGGAACTGCTGGGAGGGCAAGGCCGCTCTCAAATTTGAAGGCCGCTTCTACCGCCACACCCTGATGATCCCGACTTTCAACCCGGGGCCCAATCCCTATGGCCCGCCGCCGGTCTTCTGCGGCGGCTTCGGTCCGCTGATGACGGCCGCGGTCGGCGAGGTCGCCGACGGCTTCATCGCCCACCCGTTTACGACGCGCCGTGCCCTGCTCGAGAACACGCTGCCCGCCTTGCACAAGGGGCTCGCCAGGGCGGGTCGCCGGCGCAGCGACATCGAGGTGATGTGTGCGACGCTGGTGGTCACCGCGGACAGCGAAGAGGCGCTGGCGGCATCGAAGCTTGCCGCCCGCAAGCAACTGGCCTTCTACGGATCCACCCCGGCCTATCTGCCGACGCTGGCCTGCCATGGCTGGGGCGATCTCCATCTGGAACTGAATCGACTGTCGAAGGAAGGGCGCTGGGACGAAATGACCGGCCTGATCGGCGACGAGATTCTGAATGAGGTTGCCGTGGTGGGCGAGCGCCACGAGATTCCCGGCAAGCTGCGCGCCCGCCTGGAGGGCATCGCCGACAGCGTCAGCATCACCCATAACCGCTGTCCGGACCCGGGTCACTGGGCCGACGTCGTGCGGGCGCTCAAGGCGGCGGCTTGAGCGCAGGTCGAACACCATCAACGAGGAGATAGTCATGCTGTTGGCAGACAAGGTAGTGGTCGTTTCCGGCATAGGACCGGGACTGGGCGTAAAGCTGGCTGTCGAGGCGGCGCGAACCGGGGCCCGGGCGGTGGTGGTTGCCGCGCGCACGGCGGCCAAGCTCGATGATGCCGAGAGCCGCATCCGCGCCCTTCGATCCGACTGCGAGGTTCTGAAAATCCCGACCGACATCGTCGATCGCGGGCAATGCCGGCAACTGGTCAGCGCAGCACTGGCGCGCTTCGGACGCATCGACGCGCTGATCAACAGCGCCTTCTGCCACGGCCCGTTCGAACCGGTGTCGACCTGCGATCTGGAAAACTGGCGGGAGGTTTTCGAGACCAACATCTTCGGCAGCATGACCCTGACCCAGGAGGTCATCCCGCAGATGAAGCTGCAGGGCAGCGGATCCATCCTCTTCATCAATACCCAGGCGATCCGCCGTCCCTTCGCCGGGGAGGGCGCCTACGCTGCGTCGAAGGGAGCGCTCAAGGTGCTCGCCGCCTATCTGGCCGGCGAAGTGGGGCCGCATGGCATACGCGTCAATACGCTGCTGCCGGGCTGGATGTGGGGCGAACCGGTGCAGGGCTATGTGCGCCAGGCGGCAGAACAAAAGGGCGTCAGCGAGGAAAAGATCGCCGCCGGCATTGCCGCAAACTTCGCCCTGCGCCGCATCGTCAGTGACGACGAAGTCGCCAGGGCGGCGATGATGCTGATCTCCGATTACGCCAGCGCGGTGAGCGGGGCGACGCTTGACGCCAACGGCGGCGATTTCCTGCCTTGAGCGGACCGGCAGCGGGGCGCTACGCCGCGGCGCCCGTCATGCCGGCTTCGGACAGCCTGCCGATGATCACATCGGCGGCCTCCTCGGCGGAAAGCGCGGTGGTATCGATGACCATCTCCGGGCTCTCCGGCGCCTCGTAGGGCGAGTCGATGCCGGTGAAGTTCTTCAGTTCGCCGCGCCGCGCCTTCTTGTACAGGCCCTTGGGATCGCGCTCCTCGGCCAGCGCCAGCGGTGTGTCCACGAATACCTCGTAGAACTCGCCCTGCTTCAGCAGGTCGCGCGCCATCTGCCGCTCGGCGCGGAAGGGCGAGATGAAGGCGGTGATCACGATCAGGCCGGAATCGACCATCAGCTTCGCCACCTCGGCAATGCGCCGGATGTTCTCGACGCGGTCGGCGGCGGTGAAACCGAGGTCCTTGTTGAGGCCGTGACGCACGTTGTCGCCGTCGAGGATGTAGGTATGGCGGCCGGCGGCGTAGAGCTTCTTTTCGACCTGATTGGCGATGGCGGATTTGCCCGAGCCCGACAGGCCGGTGAGCCAGACCACGCAGCCCTGCTGCCCCTTCAGCCTGGCGCGCGCCGCCTTGTCGATGTCCAGCGCCTGCAGGTGGATGTTGCTGGCGCGGCGCAGGGCAAAGTCGATCATGCCGGCGGCGATGGTGGTGTTGCTGATCCGGTCGATGAGGATGAAGCCGCCGGTCGCGCGGTTCTCCTTGTAGGGATCGAAGGCGATCTGGCGGTCGAGGGACAGGTTCAGCACGCCGATCTCGTTCAATTCCAGCTTGGTCGCCGCCGTGTGCTCCAGCGTATTGACGTTGAGCTTGTACTTGAGGTGGCCGATTCCGGCATTCACCGTCTGGCCGCCGATCTTCAGCAGGTAGCGGCGGCCGGGCAGCATGGGGTCCCCGGCCATCCACAGCAGGGTCGCCTCGAACTGGTCGGCGACGCTGGCCGGGGCGTCGATGGTGGAAATGATGTCGCCAGGCGAGATGTCCACCTCGTCGGCGAGCGTCAGCGTGATCGACTGCCCGGCCACGGCCTGTTCCAGGTCGCCGTCGGCGCTGACGATGCGTGCCACCCGCGTCTCCCGCCCGGCGGGCTGGATGCGCACGCGGTCGCCGGTGCTGACGATGCCGGAGGCGATGGTACCGGTGATGCCGCGGCAGTCCGGGGTGACCCGCTGCACCGGCAGGCGGAAGGGACTGTTCTGCAGCCGGTTCTCATCGACCGGCACGGCTTCCAGGTAGCCCCTCAGGGTGGTGCCGCGGTACCAGTCCATGTGCTCGCTGCGGGCGATGACATTGTCGCCCTTGAGCGCCGACATCGGGATGCAGGTGATGTCGGTGAAGCCGAGCGTTTGGGTGAAAGCGGCGTATTCCCCGGCGATGGCGCGGAAGGTCTGCTCCGACCAGTCGACCAGGTCCATCTCGCTGATGACGACGACGACGTGGCGGATGCCGGTCAGGGAGGCCAGGTAGCTGTGGCGGCGGGTCTGCACCAGCACGCCCTTGCGCGCATCGACCATGACCACGGCGACATCGGCGGTGGCGGCGCCGGTGATCATGGTGCTGTTGCCGTCGTCCGCACTGCCGCAGGTGATGAAGCGCGCGAGTCCCTTGCCTTCGTGGGACTTGAGGTAGGCCTCGATGTGGTCGCTGATCATGTCGGATATGTGTGCCATCAGAAGGTTTCCGGCAGGGCCGCCCGGTGCGCGACCGTGACCCCCTCGGCGGGCAGTGAAGCGGCACAGCCGCATTTCCCGGATGATTCCCGCACTATAGCGTTTATACCAGATCAGCCGGCGGTGGCCCTGGCTGCTTGCCACCGGCCGGTTCCGGAAGATTGCGCTCGATATAGTCCGGATGGGTCTGGTCGGCATCGAACGGGGCTGCGACCATAGGGCCGTCGCTCTTCATCAATCAGACGCCAGCAGACACGTGCCCGAGGGCATTGCCGCTAATGATAATGACATTGGAGAAAAAATTATGAGCAATGCCGCCTATACCCACCTGCTGGCGCCGGGACGCATCGGCAAGATGGAACTTCGCAACCGCATGATCGTCACCGCCATGGGAGTCAACCTGGCCAAGGACGGCATCTGCGACGAACGGATTCGCGCTTTTCATGAGGAACAGGCCAAGGGTGGTGTCGCCCTGGTGAACATGGGCGTGTCCGGCGTGGCCTGGCCGTCAGGCGGCAACCAGCCCGGCCAGGTTGCGATTTCAGACGACCGCTTCATTCCGGGCCTGAAGGCGGTGGCTGACGCGGTGCATGCCCACGGTGCCAAGTTCTCGATCCAGATCCACCACGGCGGCATGGTCAGCGTGGAAGACATGGCGGCGGGCCGTCCGGTGTGGGTGCCCTCGCTGCCGGCGCGGGTCGAAGGCGCCGGAACCCAGCAGGTCACCGACGTCTGGACCAAGGAGGAACTCGAGCACGCTGCGGCCACCGGCAAACCCATGCCCAAGGTGCAGTTCAAGGTGATGACCGGGGACGACATCCGCACCGTCGTGGCGCAGTTTGCGGCCGGCGCCGAGCGCGCCAAACAAGCGGGTGCCGACGGTGTCGAAATCCATGGCGGCCATGGTTATCTGATTTCCGGCTTCATGTCGCCCAAGTCGAACCATCGCACCGACGAATACGGGGGTTCGTTGGAGAACCGCGCCCGCTTCATGCTGGAAATCCTGCGCGCGGTGCGGGCGGCGGTCGGCCCCGATTTCGCGGTATGGGTCAAGATCGACGCTCAGGAATACGGCGTCGCCAAGGGCATCAAGCTGGAGGACGCGGTGCTGGTGGCGAAGATGGTCGAGGCTGCCGGGGCCGATGCCATCACGGTGACCTCCTACCATGACACGGGCAAGTTGAAGCTGCACTCGGAATCCAACATTCCGCACATTCCCGGATGGAACCTGCCGGCCGCCGAACGCATCAAGGCTGCCGTGTCGATTCCGGTGATCGCCTCGGGCCGCGTCGAACCCGAGGTCGGCGAAGCCAGGATCGCCGCCGGAGGTTTCGATTTCCTCGCCATGGGCCGCAAGCTGCTGGCCGACCCGTACCTGCCGCGCAAGCTGGCCGAGGGCAAGCCGGAGACCATCCGTCCCTGCATCTACTGCTACACCTGCGTCAGCGCCATCTACTTCCGCGAGCCGGTGCGCTGCGCGGTCAATTCCGAAAACGCCCTTGAATACCTGTGCAGCACCGCCAGGCCTGCAGCCAAGCGCTATGTGGTGGTCGGCGGCGGTCCCGGCGGCATGGAAGCCGCGCGCCGGCTGGACGAGCAGGGGCACAAGGTGACCCTGCTGGAAAGAACCGGGCTCCTCGGCGGTACCCTGCAATTCGCTGCCCTGGCCTACGAGCCCAACCAGCGCCTGCTCAAGTGGCTGCGCCGCGAAATCGGGCAGTCAGGCGTGGATGTGCGCCTCAACACCGCCGCCACCCCGGAACTGATGGCCGGTTTGAAGCCGGATGCGGTGCTGGTGGCAACGGGCCCCTTGCGCACCATGCCGCCGATTCCCGGCGGCGAACTGCCCCACGTCTTCAGCGGTGACGACCTGCGGCGCCTGGTGCAGGGACAGTCCTCGCCGGAACTGGCGCGCAAGGTCAGCGCGCCGGTACGCCTGCTCACCCGGTTGGCGGCGGCCACCGGCCTGACCTCCAATCTGGACATGCTGCGCACCACGAGCCACTGGTGGATGCCGCTGGGCAAGCGCATGGTCATCGTCGGCGGTTCGCTGGTCGGCCTCGAACTGGCCGAATTCCTCAGGGAGCGGGGCCGTGCCGTGACCGTGGTGGACGAGGTTCCCCGCTTCGGCGCAGGGCTGACGCTGGTGCGCCGCATGCGCGTGCTGGAAGAATTGAAGGAGCATGGCGTCGTCATGTTCCCGGGCGCCGCGGAGATCAGCATCGGCGCCGATGCGGTGCGCTTTGTCGACAAGACCGGCGCGGCCCAGGTGATTGCTGCAGACCACGTCGTCGTTGCCAAGGGCGTCAGCGCCAACCCCGTGGTTGCCGATCAGTTGCGCCAGGCCGGGTTCAAGGTGCATGCCTTCGGCGATTGCACCGGTGTCGGCTACATCGAGGGCGCGATGCGCGGTGCCGCCGATGCGGTGGCGGCGCTGAACGCCTGAACGCAGCGGTCAGGAACCTCGCAACCGGCAAAAACTCGCCGGGCGCCGGCGCCTTGCCCACCGCACCAGGCTCAATCGCGCCCAATCGGGCGACATCAGCGTACCCGGGGCCCGGCCCCGAGTCGCCGATGCAAGCCTCAAGCCATGAAACCGCCATCCACGGCGAGGGACTGGCCGGTGACGAAACTCGATTTGGATGAACTCAGCCAGATCACGGCATCGGCCACTTCCTCGGCCTTGCCCATGCGTCCGATCGGGCACATTCCGTCCAGGTGTGCCTTCATTCTCGGATCGCTGATCAGGGGCGCTGTCATCGGCGTCTCGATCACGCCCGGGCAGACGGCGTTGACGCGGATGCCGAGCGCCGCGTAGCGCAGGGCTGCCGAGCGGGTCATACCGACCACGGCGTGTTTGCTGGCGCAGTAATCCAGGGTGCCCTTGCCGCTGATGCCGGCGATAGATGCCGTGTTCACGATCACGCCGCCGCCCTGCTTCAGCATCTGTTCAATCTCGTACTTCATGCCGTAGGCGACGCCCATCAGGTTGATGTCGATGATGCGGCGGAAGACATCCATGTCCATCTTCGGCGATGAATGGGTAATGCCGGCGTTATTGAAGGCGCAGTCGAGGCTGCCGAAAACTTCGACGGTCTTCGCCACCAGTGCCGCCACTTCTTCTTCCTGGGCGACATTGCAGGCCATGAACTGCGCCTCGCCTCCGGCACCACGGATCAGCGCCACGGTTTCCTCGCCCGCGGCGACATTGACATCGGCCACCATGACTCTGGCGCCTTCCTGAGCGTAAATGATGGCGGCGGCGCGGCCGATACCGCCGGCAGCTCCTGTGACCATGGCGACTTTTCCTGTTAGCAACGGACCTGGCATTTCTGTTTCCTCCTTCGAGTTGATGCTGTCGTGAATTTATCGGGTGCTACTGCGGAGTGGTCCGCGATGATCCCGGCTCTTGCCTTGTGCCGGCGATCAGTCAGCCGATTGCAGCGTCCGCGCAGCCGAGTTCGGCCAGCACTTCCGCATTGTGCTGCCCGAGGGTCGGCGGCTGCCGGTCGACGCTGAACTGGTAGTTGCTCATTTTTACCGGAAAGGCAAAGCAGGGATAGTGCTTGCCGTCGGGTGCCGGGGTATCCACGATCATGCCGCGCGCGCGCGGCAAAGGGTGCTGCAGGATTTCATCGATACGCAGCACGGGGCTGACGCAGGCGTCGACGCCGGCAAAGAGCCCGGTCCACTGCGCCAGGGTCTTGCTCTTGAGCAGGGCGGCGATCTGTTCGCGCACTGCGGCACCCTCCTTGCCCCTGGCCCAGCCCTTGGCAAGCAGATCGGGTTGCCCGATGGCGTTGCAGAAGGCCTGCCAGAACTTCGGTTCCAGGGCGCCGACGGCGAGATGGCGGCCGTCGGCCGTTTCGTAGGTGCCATAACAGGGCAGGCCGCCGGTGAGCACGTCGCTGCCCGGAGGAATGCTTTGGCCGTAGGTGTTCAGCGCCGCCAGCGGACCGGAATTGAGCGCCAGTGCGCAATCGGTCATGGAGACATCGAGGAAGCGTCCGCGGCCGTTGCGCTGGGCATCGAACAGAGCGGCGAGGATGGTCATGGCCGCCGATAGCGCGCCGCCGGCCAGGTCCGCAATCGGGAAGTTGCCCGGATGCGGCTTGCCGCCGGGTGCCGCGCTCTGTTCGAGGATGCCGGCATAGGACTGGTAATTGATGTCATGGCCACCCAGTTCGACGAAGGGACCGTCCTGGCCGTAGCCGGTAATGGCGCAGTAGACGATCTTCGGGTTGGCCGCACGCACCTCGTCGTAGCCGAGTCCGAGGCGCGCCATGACGCCGGGCCGGAAGCCTTCGACCAGGACATCGCTGCGCTCGATCAGCTTCATGACGACGTCACGCGATTGCGGTGCGCGCAGGTTGATGGCGAGCGAGCGCTTGTTGCGGTTGACCACCTGAAAGAAGTGCGAAATTTCCGTTCCCGCCGGGCCCCGCCCGGCATCGCCGCTGCCCGGCGGTTCCAGCTTCAGCACATCTGCACCCATGTCGGCCAGATGCTGGGTACACATCGGCCCCGGCAGCAACTGGGTGAAATCGAGGACCCTGACGCCCTGCAACGGTTTTGCCGACATGCTCAACGCTCCAGTTCGCGGAAGGGAATCTTGCGGTCGCTGCGGACTTCGCCGGGCAGGCCCAGCACGCGTTCGGCGATCACGTTCTTGAGGACTTCGTCGGTGCCGCCGGCGAGGCGTGCGCCCGGTGCCGACAGCCACAGGCGCTGCATGAAGCGCCATTCCTGTCCCAGCGTGTCGTGCGTCAGCAGGCCCTCGGCACCGGCGAGTTCCATGGCGAAGCCGGCAATGTCCTGCATGCCCTTGGCGCCGACCAGCTTGGTGATGGACATTTCCGGGCCCGGCGTCTTGCCCTGCGAAACGGCAGTGATGCCGCGTGCCAGCAACAGCTCCAGGCCGTGCATGGCCAGGTAGGCGTCGGCGATGCCGGCCTTGACGCGGGCATCCTCGATCGCCGGACGGCCGTTCCAGCGCGCCTTGCGCGCCAGGGTGATGAGGCCCTCGTGCAGGTTGGTCGGCAGGTTGCCGCCGACCGAGAGGCGCTCGGTCATGAGGGTGGACAGCATCACTTTCCAGCCGCCGCATTCGGGGCCGAGGCGATGGCTGTCGGCGATGCGCACGTCGGTGAAGAAGACTTCGTTGAATTCCGAGTCGCCGGACATCTGATGGATCGGCCTGACTTCGACGCCGGGGGCCTTCATGTCCACGATGAACATGGTGAGGCCCTCCTGCTTCGGCTTGTCCCAGTCGCTGCGCGTCAGCAGGATGCCGTAGTCGCAGAACTGCGCCGAGGAGGTCCACACCTTCTGGCCGTTGATGACCCATTCCTCGCCCTGCTTTTCGGCGCGCATGCGTATGCCGCCGGTATCCGAGCCGGCCGACGGCTCGGAGAAGAGCTGGCACCAGATCTCCTTGCCGGCGAGTCCCGGTGGCAGGTAGCGCGCCTTCAACTCGGGTGCGGCCCACATCGCCACGGTCGGCAAACACATGCCCATGCTGACTTCGAAGACCATGCGCGGCACCAGAAACTTGCCTTCCTCCTGGTTGTAGATCACCTGCTGCATCGGCGTGCCGCCGAGGCCGCCCGCCTCCTTCGGCCAGGTGATGGCGGCGTAGCCGGCCCCGGCCTTGCGCCCCTGCCATTCCTTGGCGGCAGCGAGACGCTGCTCCTCGTTCATGCCTTCGTCGAAGCGCTCGTCGTCGTTGTGGCGCGGCTGGGCGTTGGCTTCCAGCCAGGTGCGCACCCGGGTGCGGAATGCAGCTTCTTCGGGCGTGTCTCTGAAATCCATCATGCGGCTCCCTTGACCAGTTCATCTCCCAGGCGCGCACGCCAGGCGTGCACGCTGCCTATCAACTGCCCCAGGTAGCGGGCGCGGCGCAGATGCAGATGGCAATCCATCTCCCAAGTGTAGCCGATGCCGCCGTGGATCTCGATGGCTTCCTCGGCGGCGTAGTTGTAGGCCGTGGTCGCCGCGACGCGGGCGGCGGCGGCGGCAACGGGCAACTCCGGCGCCTGCGACGACAGCGCCCAGGCGCCGTAATAGGCATGCACCCGGGCCATTTCGTTGCGCGTGTAGATGTCGGCCATCTTGTGTTTGAGCGCCTGGAAGCCGCCGATCTGGCGGCCGAACGCCTTGCGCTCAAGCGCATAGTCGCGGCTCATGTCCAGCGTGCGTGCGGCGCCGCCGACCTGCTCGAAGGCCAGCAGCACGGCGGCGGCGTCGAGCACGCGCTGCGCCAGTGCCGCACAGTTGCCGGCGCCCAGGCGTTGCGCCGGAGTGGCGGCGAAGGAAATTTCAGCGTAAGGCCGCGTCGGGTCCAGGCTTGGCAATGCGCGTCGGCTGACGCCCGCTGCCGCCAGGTCGACCAGCAGCAGTTCGTCGTCGTGGCGCAGTATCGCCAGTCCGGCCACGCTGCCGTCGGGCAGGGCGCTGACGCTGCCGTTCAGCGTGCGTCCGTCGAAGCTCAGCGGCGCCGGCGTCAGGTAGGTTTCGGCGCTGCCCAGCGCGGCCGTGGCGATGATCTCGCCCTTGGCGATGCGCGGCAGCCAATGCTGTTTCTGCGCTTCGCTGCCGCCCTGCAACAGCGCTTCGGCCGCAAGGTAGATGCTCGAGGCCAGCGGCACGGGCGCCAGGTGGCGGCCGGCTTCCTCGGCCACCAGGCACAGTTCCAGGTAGCCGAGGCCGGCACCGCCGTAGGCCTCGGGGATGGCGGCGGCGGCGGCGCCCATGTCCAGCAGTTGGCGCCAGACCGCGGCGGAGTAGGGCGCTTCGCCCGCGAGCGTCTTGCGCACTTCGGCGGAGGTGCTGGTGGCCGCGAGCATTTTGCGCACCTCCTCCTGCAGCAGGCGCTGGTCGTCGGAGAAATCGAAATTCACGGATGTATCCTCATCGCTATGACAGGGTCAATCGGCGACCAGCGGCCTGCGGCCGCGGATCAGGTCTGATGCGCGTTCGGCGATCATGAAGGTCGGCGCGTTGGTGTTGCCCGAGGGCAGGCAGGGCATTACCGAGGCGTCGACCACGCGCAGGCCCTCGATGCCGCGGACGCGCAACTCCGGGTCGAGCACCGCATCGGCGTCGGAACCCATGCGGCAGGTGCCGACCGGATGGTGGCCGGTGGTCGAAATGTGGATCAGCGCCTCGCGCAATTGCGCTTCGCTGAGATGCTGTGCGCCGGGGTACAGTTCGCACTCGATCAGGGCCGCCAGCGCCGGTGTCCCGGCCAGCCGGCGCAGGATATCCACGGCGGCGAGCACCGTTTTCCAGTCATCCTCGTCGCTCAGGTAGCGCGGATCGACCTTGGCCAGCGCCACGGGATCGGCTGAGACCAGGCTGACGCTGCCGCGCGAACGCGGACGCATGTCGCAGGGCGCCAGGGTGATGCCGGGCTCCTTGTGCGGCTTGTTCTCGCCGGTCGCATGTTTTCTTTCCACGTCGCCGGTCACCGGCAGGCAGTGCACCTGGACATCGGGTCGCGACAGATCCGGCCGGCTCTTGAAGAACAGCATGACGTCGCCGACCGACATGTTCATGGCGCCCTTCTTGAAGAGCAGGAAACGCAGCACTTCGCGCACCAGCCGCCAGCCGTTCAGGTTGGGGTTGTGGCTGGGCCCGCCCGGCTTGAGGCGCCAGCCCATGACCAGCACCAGGTGATCCTGCAGGTTGCTGCCGACACCGGCGCGGTCGGCCAGCACCGGGATGCCGAAGCTTTGCAGCTGTGCCCCGGGGCCGATGCCGGAGAGCATCAGCAGTTGCGGCGAGCGGACGGCTCCCGCCGCCAGCAGCACCTCGCGCCCGGCCTTGACCTGGACACGCCGGCCGTCCTGCAGGTATTCGACGCCTGTGGCGCGCTTGCCTTCGAACAGCACCCGCGTTGCCAGGGCATTCAGTTCGACGCGCAGATTGGGGCGCTTCATCGCCGGTTTCAGGTAGGCGTCGGCGGCCGAGCAGCGGCGGTGGTCGCGGCCGGTCAGTTGCACCCAGCCCATGCCTTCCTGGCTGGGGCCGTTGTAGTCGTGGTCGACCCGCCAGCCGAACTGGCGTGCGCCCTCCATCAGGACTTCGCCGAAGCGCGTCGGTTCGAAGCCCGGCGAGACCAGCAGCGGGCCGCCCTTGCCGCGTCCGGCGCCGGGCGCGCCCGACCAGTCCTCGCCGCGGATGAAGTAGGGCAGGACTTCCTTCCAGCTCCAGCCGCGGGCACCGGCTGCCGCCCAGCCGTCGAAGTCCTCGGGCTGGCCGCGCACATAGACCAGGCCGTTGATCGATGACGAGCCGCCCATCACCTTGCCGCGCGGCATGACCATCGTGCGATCGTGCAGGGCAGGCGCAGGTGCAGTCTGATGCACCCAGGCCAGTTTCGGATCGAGCATGGCCTGGGTCCAGCCGGCGGGAATCCTGATCAGAGGGGCGTTGTCCTTGCCGCCGGCTTCGAGCAGCAGAACGTTCACCGCAGCGTCCTCGCTCAGCCGGTTGGCCAGCACGCAGCCGGCCGTGCCGCCGCCGACGATGATGTAGTCGAAGCTATGTTGTTGCATTGTCGGCGTCGTCCCGGTGACTTACATCAGGCCTTGCTTAGCGCAGGCGGCGTGATGCGCGTGGCGCCGTAGAAGGTCTGGCCCTTGCCGGCCATGTCACGCAGCAACTGCGGCGGCGCAAACTGTTCGCCGTAGGCTGCCGCCAGCCGGTCGCACTCGGCCACCACCTTGTCAATGCCGATGGTATCCATCATCGAGAAGGGGCCGCCCAGGTAGGCCGGGAAGCCGACGCCCAGAATGGAACCGACGTCGCCGTCGGCAGGGTCCAGCAGCACGCCTTCGGCCATCGCCTTGGCGGCGTCGACCAGCTGGGAGTAGAGCATCCGCGCCTTCACTTCATCCACCGTCGGTTGCGTCGGCAGCAGGGGGTATGACTCGGCCAGACCGGCCCACAGTTTCTTGCTGCCGTCGGCGGCATACTCGAAGAAGCCCTTGCCGTTCTTGCGGCCATGGCGACCCAGTTCTCCGACCAGCTTTTCCACCAGGAGGAAGGTCGGCGTGGCCTTGAAGCCGGCGCCGGCATCCTTCTTCCGCTGCATGCCGCCGTGGTAGGCGACGTCGAGGCCGATTTCGTCCGACACGGTGAGCGGCCCCACCGGGATGCCGGCCATCCTGGCGGCATTCTCGATCAGCGCGGGTTTCACCCCTTCGGTCACCATGCTCAGGCTTTCATTGACGTAGGCGCCGATGAAGCGGCTGGTGAAGAAGCCCGGACCGTCGTTGACCACGATCGGCGTCTTCTTCATCTGTCCGACCAGATCCAGGGCGCGGGCCAGGGTCTCGGCCGATGTCTTTTTGCCGCAGATGACTTCCACCAGCGGCATGCGCTCGACCGGCGAGAAGAAGTGCAGGCCGATGACATTCTCGGGGCGCTGGCCGGCCTCGGCCAGTTCGGTAATCGGCAGCGCCGAGGTGTTGGAAGCTATCACCGCCTGCCTGGGCAGCACGGCTTCCAGCTTCCTGGTGATGTCGGCCTTCAGGCCCCGGTCCTCGAATACGGCTTCGACCACGATCTCGACATCCGCCAGGGCGGCGTAGTCGATGGTCGGATGGATGCGCGCCAGGATGACGTCGGCCTTGTCCCGGGTCATGCGTCCCTTGGCGATATCCTTCTCCAGGCGCTTGCTGCTGTAGGCCTTGCCCTTTTCGGCGGCGGCCTGATCGCGGTCGATCAGCACCACGTCGATGCCGAGCTTGGCGCAACTGTAGGCGACACCGGCGCCCATCAGGCCGGCGCCGACCACGCCGATCTTCTGGTAAACAGTCTTGGCCACGCCCTCTGGCCGGTGCATCAGTTTGTCGGCATTGCCCTTGTTGATGAACAGGGTGCGGATCATGTTGCGTGACACCGGATCCATGTTGAGCAGGGTGAAGTACTTGGCTTCCACCTGCAAGGCCTTGTCCATGGGCAGGAAGGCGCCCTCGTAGAGGCAGGAGAGGATGGCCTTCGGTGCCGGCATGTTGTGGAAGGTCTTGGCCTGGATCATGGCATTGCTGACCACCATCATCTGCCCCACGGCGGGGGCCATGGCGCCGGCGCCGCCGGGCACCTTGAATCCCTTCTTGTCCCAGGGTTGCACCGGGTCGCCTTCTTCCAGAATCCAGCGCCTGGCTTCGGCCATCAGTTGTTCCTGGGGCACCACCTTGTGGATCAAGCCCATCTTCAGAGCCTTCTCCGGGCTCAGGGCCGCGCCTTCCAGCAGCACCGGCGCAGAGGCCTGGACGCCTACCAGGCGGACCACCCGCTGCGTGCCGCCGGCGCCGGGCAGCAGGCCGACCTGGACTTCAGGCAGGCCGAGCTTGATGCTCTTGTTGTCGGCAACGACGCGATAGTGGCAGGCCAGTGCGATCTCGGTGCCGCCGCCCATGGCTATGCCGTTGACGGCGCAGACGACCGGTTTGCCGCAGGTCTCCATGCGACGCAACAGCATCGAGAGCGAGGCGTTCTGCTTCAGGCGCTCGGCCAGGGGCAGGTTCTGATTGCGTTCCTGGGCGGCTTCCATGTCCTTCAGGTCGGCGCCGGCGGCAAACACCGGCTTGCCCGAGGTGATGATGGCGCCCTTGATGGCGTCGTCGCCGGCCACCTGTTTCACGGCGGTTTCCAGCTCGGTCATGAACTTCATGTCCATCACATTCATGACATTGTCTTTGCGGTCGAACAGCAGCGTTGCTATGCCGTCGGCGTCGACCGAAACGTGGATGACTTCACTCATGGCTTTTCCTTGATTAGTCCGTGGCGATTCAAACGAGTTCGATGATGGTGGAGGTGCCCATGCCGGCGGCTTCGCACAGACTCACCAGGCCGGTGCCGACGTTTCGCCGTTCCATTTCGTCCAGCAGAGTGCCGATGAGCATGCCGCCGGTGGCTCCCAGCGGATGGCCCATGGCGATGGCGCCGCCATTGACGTTGATCCTGTCGTGGGGCACGTCCAGGCGCTGCATCAGGCACAACACCACCGAGGAGAAGGCTTCGTTGAGTTCCCACAGGCCGATGTCGGCGACGCTCATGCCGGCCTTCTTCAGGGCCTTCAGCGAAGCGATGCTGGGGGCGTCGAGCATCAGGGTGGGTTCGGAACCGACGGTGACGGTGGAGCGGATCCGTGCCCGTGGCTTCAGGCCCAGCCTGGCGCCGATTTCCTTGTTGCCGATCAGCACGGCGGAGGCGCCATCGACGATGCCGGAACTGTTGCCGGCATGGTGCATGTGCTGGATGGCTTCCACCTCGGGGTATTTTTGCAGGGCCACGCCGTCAAAACCGTACTGGATGCCCATGTCCAGGAAGGAAGGCTTCATGGCGGCCAGCGATTCGAGGGTGACCTCCGGGCGGATGGTTTCGTCCCGCTCCAGAACCGGCAGTCCGAGGATGTCCCTGACCGGCACCACGGATTTGCTGAAATAGCCTTTGGCCCAGGCGGCGGCAGCCCGCTTCTGGCTCTCGACGGCAAAGGCGTCGCACTGCTCGCGGCTGAAGCCGCACAGCGTGGACAGGAGGTCGGCGCTGACGCCCTGCATGGTGAAGTACATCTTGAAAGCGACCTGGGGATCGAGGGCCATGGCGCCGCCGTCGCTGCCCATGGGCACCCGCGACATGCTCTCGACACCGCCGCCGATGGCCAGATCGACCTGGCCGGAACCCACCTTGGCTGCGGCGAAATTGACCGCCTCGAGGCCGGAGCCGCAGTAGCGATTGATCTGGATGCCCGGCACGCTGTTGGCGTAATCGGCCACCAGCGCGGCGATGCGCCCGACGTTGCCGCCCTGTTCGCCGACCGGCACCACGCAGCCGAGGATCACGTCCTCCACCAGGCGGGTGTCGAGTTGGCTGCGGTCGCGCAGTGCCTCCAGCATTTGTGCCGCCAGTTGAATCGGCGTGATTTCGTGCAGGCCGCCGTCGGCCTTGCCGCGGCCGCGCGGCGTGCGCACGTGGTCGTAAATGAAAACCTCAGTCATGTGTTCTCCCCTTGATCAGCGTTGGCGACGGCGATGGCCAAGACCAGGTCTTCGCCATGCAAGTGCGTTAACGATAATGCGGACCAAGGCGCCGGGCCGGCAGAAGATACCCAAATTGGGCGTATTTGGCGCCGGCGCGGAGGTTCCGGACATATGGTGTATCCCGGCGAACCTGGCCCAAGGAGAGATTGCCGGCCACGTATTCGGGCGTCCTCCTCTAAATGAGGTATGACATCCCGTCCTGACCGAGCGAAGCTTAGGGTGACGGACAACAGCCGAGGAGACCGTTTTGTCGAATAACTATTCCCCGTCCCATCCGCTGCGCCTGAAGGATGTTGCGCACTGGGACATGGAAACGGATGTGGCCATTGCCGGCTTCGGCATCGCCGGCGCCTGCGCCGCGATCGAAGCCCATCAGGCCGGTGCCAGAGTATGCATTCTGGAAGTCGCGGCGGCCGCGGGGGGCAGTGCAGCGCTTTCCGGCGGCGAATTCTATCTGGGCGGCGGCGGCGGCACGCCGGTGCAAAAGGCCGCCGGATTCGAGGATGCCACCGAAGACTTCTTCAACTACCTGATGATGGCCGGCGGGCCGGGCGCCGATGAAGCGCGCGTGCGCCTCTATGCCGACAGTGCGCTGGCCCATTATCACTGGCTCAACGAGCAGGGCATTCCCTTCAAGGGCACCTACCTGCCGGGCAAGTGGCTGGAACCCACCACCGACGACACCCTGATCTGGTCCGGCAGCGAGGCGGCCTGGCCCTTCGCGCAACAGGCCAAACCTGCGCCGCGCGGCCATGCGGCGCAGATGGAAGGCTGGGGTGCCGGCAAGCTGATCATGGAGAAGCTTACGGCCAGGGTCATGCAACTCGGCGTCGAGGCGCATTTCAGCAGCCGTGTGCTGGCCCTGATCGCCGACGAAGACAACAAGGTACATGGCCTCGTCGTCCGCATCGATGGCCAGCCGCGCATGCTGCGGGCGCACAAGGGCGTCATCCTCTGTGCCGGCGGCTACATCTGCAATGATGAAATGCTGCGCCGCTACACGCCGCAGGCGCTGGGCTGCCCGGTTCCGACCACGGGGGGCAATGACGACGGCTCCGGCATACGCATGGGCATCTCGGTCGGCGCCGCGGCCATCCACATGGACCAGTTCTTTGCCACGCGCCCCTTCTTCCCGCCGGGATCGCTGGTCAAGGGCATTTTCATCAACGAGAACGGCCAGCGCTTCATCAACGAGGACGCCTACCACGGCCGCGTCACGCACTACATGCTGCGTCAGCCCAACGGCCGCGTCTGGCTGCTGGTTGACAACAGCATTTTCAAGCGGCCGATGACCAGGCCCGATATCGACATCGCCGCAGTCGGCGAGACCTGGGAGGAAGTCGAGAGCGAACTGGGACTGCCGCAGGGTGAGCTGACGCATACGGTCGAGTGCTACAACCGCAACGCCGGGCAGGGACTCGATCCGCTCTGGCACAAGGATGCGGCCTATCTCAAGCCCCTGGTCGAGGCGCCCTTTGCCGCCATGAGTTATTCCGAGCGAGACTACCCGGCCTCGTTTTTTACCCTGGGCGGCCTGTCCACGCTGACCACGGGTCAGGTGCTGGATGCCGGCGGCCAGGTGATCGGCGGCCTCTATGCCGCAGGACGCACGGCCTGCGGTCTGCCGCGCTGGGGCGAAGGCTATTCGTCCGGCATGTCGCTGGGCGACTCGAGTTTCTTTGGCCGCGAGGCCGGGCGTCATGCCGCAGGTGGCGCGTAACTATCAATCAGACCAAGGTGGAAAGCAAACATGACTCCTGAAGAGATAACAGCCTTCGAAGCCAAGGTTCAAGCCTACGTCGGCGGCGAAGTCAGCGCGCCACGAACGGGCAAGGACGACGTCAACAAGGCCATGATCCGGCACTGGGCCGAAGTGATGGGCGACGAGAACCCCGTATATACCGACGAGGCTTTCGCCGCGACATCGGCCAAGCACGGCATCATCGCGCCGCCGACCATGTTGCTGACCTGGGCCATGGAAGGCTATTCGATGGCCCAGACACCGGCGCCGGATGCCAAGCTGGATGTGCAGCGCGAACTGCATGCGATCTTCGACGCGCATGGCTTCACCGGCGTACTCGGCACCAATACCCGGACCGAGTTCTATCGCGATCTGCGCCCCGGCGACCAGATCACCTCGCACCAGACCATAGACAGCATCTCCGAGCGCAAGAACACGGCGCGCGGTGTCGGCTACTTCGTCGAGACGGTCAACACATTTACCGATCAGACCGGCGCCAAAGTCGGCCGGCAGGTGTTCCGCGTGCTGAAGTTCCAGCCCAACGTCGCGACGGCCGAAGCCAAGGCCGCTACCTCCGACGACGCCATGCCCGCCGCACCGGCGCGCATCCAGGCACCACGCGGACATGACAACGCCTGGTGGTGGGAAGCCATCGATGCGGGCAAACTGCTGATCCAGCGCTGCAAGCAATGCGGCACGCTGCGCCATCCGCCGCGTCCGATGTGCGGCGTCTGCAATTCCACGGAGTGGGACTCCATCGAGTCCAGCCTGGAAGGGGAAGTGTTCAGTTTCACGGAACTCAGTTATCCGAAATTCCCCGGTTATCCCTATCCCCTGGTATGCGGACTGATCCAGCTGAGCGAAGGCACGCGGCTGGTGGCCAACATCGTCGGCTGCGAAGCCGACAAGGTGTATATCGGCATGAAGGTGAAGGGCAAGGTGGAGCGCGTCGACGACAAGACCGTGCTGCCCAACTTCTACCCCGCCTGAGCCCAACAACAGCATAGCGAGATGAGACCATGAACAAAACCACACGGCGCTTCGCCAGCGTCGCCGTCGGCGAGAAACTGCCGCCGCTGACCATCCCCCTTACCGCCGGCCTGATCATCGGCGGCGCCATTGTGTCGCGCGATTTCACGCCGGTGCATCACGACAAGAAGGCGGCGCAGGCGGTCGGTTTGCCCGACGTCTTCATGAACATCCTGACCAGCAACGGCCTGATGGGACGCTACGTCACCGACTGGGCCGGCCCCGAGTGCACGCTGAAGGCCATCGACGTCAAGCTCGGCGCACCCAACCTGCCCGGCTTCATCATGACCATCAGCGGTGAAGTGAAGTCCAGGGATGAGGCTGCCGGCACGGTGGATATCGCCGTCAGCGGCGACAACAATGTCTGGGGTACGCACATGTCCGGCAGTGTGCGCGTAGCCCTGCCCAAGGAGGCTTGAACGATGGTTGCGAAAATTGCAGACAAGGCCGCGATCGTCGGCATAGGCGCCACCGAGTTCTCCAAGGACTCCGGGCGCTCGGAACTGTCGCTGGCCGCCGAGGCGGTGAAGAAGGCCCTCGACGACTGCGGTCTCAAGCCGTCCGATGTCGATGGCATGGTGACGTTCACGATTGACCAGAACGAGGAAGTCGATGTCGCCCGCGCCATCGGTTGCGAGGATCTCAAGTTCTATTCACGCATTCCCTACGGCGGCGGGGCGGCCACCGGCACGCTGCTGCAGGCGGCGATGGCGGTGGCCACCGGCGTCGCCGAGGTGGTGGTGTGCTACCGCGCCCTCAACGGGCGTTCCGGCCAGCGTTACTCCGACGGCGTGTCGGGCAACCTGATCACCGGCAGCGCCATCCACTACGGCTGGTACATGCCCTTCGGCCTGCTGACGCCGGCATCCTGGGTGGCCATGTTCACCCAGCGTTACATGCATCAGACCGGCTGCACCCAGGACGCACTGTTCGAGGTCGCGCATTCAACGCGCCAGTACGCCTTGAACAATCCCGCGGCCTTCTTCTATCAGCGCCCCTTCGACCGTGCCGAATACGATACGGCAAAGAAGATTTGCGCTCCCTTGAAGCTGTTCGACTGCTGCCAGGAGAGCGACGGCGGCTGTGCCGTGGTGGTCACCACGCCGCAGCGGGCGAAGGACCTCAGGCAGCCGGGGGTCCTCATCAACGGCGTGGCAAATTGTCTGGCCAAGGATCAGGAGGAGATGACTTCGTTCTACCGGCCGGAGATCGCCCGCATTCCCGAGATGGACATCGCCGCCAAGGAGGCCTACGCGCAGTGCGGTCTGCGGCCCGACGACATCGATGCGGCGGTAATCTACGACGCCTTCTCCCCCATCGTGCTGTGGCAGCTGGAATCCTGGGGTTTCTGCAACTATGGCGAAGCCGAGGCCTTCGTCAAGGCCGGCAACCTGCGTCCCGGCGGACGCCTGCCCACCAATACCCACGGCGGCCAGCTGTCGGAAGCCTACATCCATGGCGTCAACGGCATCATGGAGGCGGTGCGCCTGGTGCGCGGCACCTCGGTCAACCAGCCGAAGAAGACCGTCAACCATGCCCTGGTGACTTCAGGCGTCGGCGTGCCGACGGGCGGAGCCATCCTCGGCCGGATGGCTTAGACGGAACTGCTAGGCACGGCTGCGGATCGTTTTGCTCGAGATCAGTTGCCGTGCCACCGGTTCCGGCAGATCGCTGACCAGGTGCATCGTGGCAATGAATTCCTGCAGGATTTCCAGGGAGAAGGATTCCAGTTGGGCGGAGACGTCGGGCGACACGCTGAGCCGGTTGGTTCCCTCCCGCACCAGCCATTTGCGCGCCTCCAGTTCCCTCACCTTGCGCCTCACGGTTTCGCGCGGGATGCCGGTGGCTTCGCTGATCGACAGTGCGTTGCACGGTGCGACCTTCTCCAGTTCGAAGGCCTTGACCAGTTGCCTCCAGTTCTGAGGTTTCTTTTCGCTTTCGGCCATCAGCGTGCGCAGGGCGCGCGAGATGTTGTACTGGGCGATTTCCCCGAATACCAGAGCCATCACCAGATCACCTTCAAATACCTGATAGGCGCGGCGCAAATAGCCGGTGGTGAAACGATTGATCAGGGTGCCGAGCAGCAGGCGCTTGTCGGTGGTGGCAGTGATGAAGTCGCTGATGCTGGTCGAAGTGACCGGGGCAGACGCAGGCTTGGGGCGCATGGCAGATCCGGCAGAATGCGATTTACCCATTATGAGCTTTTTTTGCCGGAAGCCCCGGTTGCCAGCAACTATGATGACTCCGCGCCTGATTGCGGCCGCGTGCCTATCGAATCACTCCACTGAAATGACAAGACGATGAATTTTCTGATGAACGAGGACCAGCGCGCGATCGTCGATCTGGCGTCGAGCGTATTCGCCGATCATTGCGCCGACGAACAGATTCAGCGCTTCTGGTCGGCAAGCGCACCCTACGACCGGACCCTGTGGCGCAGCCTGGCAGAGACCGGATTGCTGGCTCTGGTGCTGCCAGAGGAGCACGGTGGCAGCGGCCTGGGCATGATCGAACTGGCCGCGGTGCTCGAGTGCCAGGGCCGCCATCTGGCGCCCGTGCCGCTTTGGACCAGTCAACTGGTGGCGGCGACGCTGGCCGCTTTCGGCGGCGCTGAGGACAAGCAGCATTGGCTGGCCGAACTGGTTTCGGGTGGCAAACTGGCCACCCTGAGCCTGGCAGGAATTCTCTCCGGCAGCGGTCTTGCCCTGCGGGCCGAGCAGAGCGGCGGCGGCTGGTCGCTGCGTGGTCGCGCTGCGGCCGTGCCCCTGGCGCAGGAATCAGCTCTCGCGCTGTTGCCGGCAAAGACATCCGATGGCATCCGCCTCTTCGTCATTGACCTGGCAGTGCCGGGCATTGAAAAGACCGGCGGCATGATGACCCACCATGAACCGGCGGCGGATCTGGAGTTCAATGGCGTGTCCTTGCCTGGCGCTGCGGCACTCGCAGTCGAAGCCATGCGGTGGCTGGCGCCGCGCGCCGCCGCCTGCCTCGGTGCGCTGCAGCTCGGCGTTGCCGGTGAAGCCTTGAAACGGGGCGTGGCCTATACCAGCGAACGCATCCAGTTCGACCACCCGATTGCCACCTTCCAGGCCATTTCGCAGAAGGCGGCCGACTGCCTGATCGACGTCGAGGCCTTGCGTTCCTCGCTCTGGCAACTGACCTGGCGTCTTGATGCCGGCATCGAGGCGGAGGGTGCCGCCGGCGTGGTCAAGGCATGGGCCTGCGACACCGGCCATCGGGTCACGCACGCGGTGCAGCACATGCACGGCGGCATGGGTGCCGACACCAGCTATCCCATCCATCGCTACACCTATTGGAGCAGGGCGATAGAGGTTTCCTGCGGCGGCGTCTCCGCCAATCTGGACGCGCTGGGTCTTTGGTTAACCGCTGCGGAAGTGGAGCTCTGACATGCACGTCAATATGACACCCGAACAACTGGCGCTGAAGCAGGAGATCAGAGCCTATTTCGCCAGCATCGTCACGCCGGAATACCTCGCGCTGCGACATGATTTCGGCAACAAGGACAGGCTGGCCGCCTACAAGGGGCTGATCCGTCGCATGGGCCGGGACGGCTGGCTGACCGTGGGCTGGCCGAAGGAGTACGGCGGCAAGGGCTACACGCCGCTGGAGCAGCTGATATTCTTCGAGGAAGCCTTTCTCGCCGGTGCCATACTGCCTTTCGTCACCGTCAATACCGTGGGGCCGGCGCTGATGGCGCATGGCTCGGAAGCGCACAAGAAGAAATTCCTGCCGGGCATGGCCGCCGGCGAAATCCATTTCGCCATCGGCTACACCGAGCCCTCGGCCGGGACCGATCTGGCTACCCTGAAGACAGCGGCGATTCCGGATGCTGGGGGTTTCCAGGTGACCGGCCAGAAGATTTTCACCTCCGACATCGATGCTGCCGACTACGTCTGGCTGGCCTGCCGTACCGACCCCAAGCTGGCGCGGCACAAGGGCGTGTCCATTCTCATCGTCGATACCAAGTCTGCGGGTGTCTCCTGGACGCCCATCTATACCGTCGGCCATCAGACCTTCGCCTCCTACTACGACAATGTGCGTGTCCCCGCCGACATGCTGGTGGGCGAACTGAACGCCGGCTGGAAGCTGATCACCTCGCAACTTAACCACGAGCGCATCGGTCTCGGTGCCATCGGCGTGCTGGCGCGCGGCTGCTTCATGGAAACCCTGACCTGGGCGCGCGGTGCCGACGAGTCGGGCGCACGGCCGATCGACAAGCCCTGGGTGGCCAGCGCGCTGGCCGACTGCTACCGCCAGCTCGAGGCCATGCGCCTGCTCAACTACCGCATGGCGGCCGACCTGACGCTGGGCAAGATGGATGTCGGCCTGGCTTCGGCAGCCAAGGTTTTCGGCACCGAGACGCCGATCGCCGTGCTCCGCAAACTGATGGAAGTGGCCGGCGTCGGCGGGCTTTACCGTCACGGCAGCGCCGCCGCCGTGCTCGCCGGCAAGCTGGAGGAAGAGTACCGCTCGGCGTTGATCAATACCTTCGGCGGCGGCGTGAATGAACTGCTGCGCGACATTGCCGCGCAATTCGGGCTGGGCATGCCCCGCGCCGGGCGCTAGACGGACATGACCGCGCGACTGGAACTGGAGGCGAGGATGGCGGCGAGTCCCGAGGCAGTCGGCCTGCAGCCGCTTGCCTTCCCTTTTCAGGCGCCCGCCTGTGACGGCAGCCTGGTGGATGTGGTGCCGGGCAGCATCAAGTGGCTGCGCATGCCGCTGCCGATGGCGCTTGATCACATCAATCTTTATCTGGTGCGCGACGGTGCCGGCTGGCGCATGATCGACACCGGTTTCGACACCCGGCAGACGCGCGCGCTCTGGGAAAAGATATTGCCGGGCCTCGACGGACCGGTCACCGGCATCATCAGCACCCATCATCACGGCGATCATTGCGGTCTGGCCGGCTGGCTGACGGAAAAGCTGCGCGTGCCGCTGTACATGAGCCGCGCCGAATACTTCGCCATGCGCCTGTTCGGCGAAAAGGCGTCACTCGACTCCTGGGAGTACAAGGAATACTTCCGCCGCGCCGGCCTGAGTGCGGAGCAGCTGACGCAGATGGCCGAGGCCTTGAAACAATTCCATGTGGACTCGCCTCTGGCGCGCGCCTACCAGCGTCTGCGCGACGGCGACAGCCTGGTCATCGGCGGGCGGGAATGGCAGGTGCGCGGCGGCGAAGGCCATTCGCCCGAGCACTGCGCGCTGCACTGCCCCGGACTGGGTGTTTTGCTCAGCGGCGATCAATTGCTGGCGCGCATCAGTCCCAACGTCGGCGTACTGCCCTTCGAGCCGGAAGCCAATCCGCTCAAGGACTGGTTCATCTCCCTGGAACGCATCGGCAAGTTGCCGGATGACACCCTGGTACTTCCGGCGCACGAACTGCCGTTCTACGGCCTCGGCCGCAGAGCGCTGGAATTGAGGCAGCATCATCTCGGCGTGCTGGATCGCGTGCTGGGTTTGTGCGCGGACTTGCCCGACAGCATTTTCGGTCTGGCACAGCGCTTGTTTCCGGACCGTCGCAGCGAACTCGACAACGTCCTGGCGATCAGCGAGACCCTGGCGCATCTGGCCTTCCTGCTCGAGCAGGGACGCATCGGGCGCAGTTTGACGGCCGCGGGCAGCTATGAATACCGGGTTGCCGCCTGAGGCATCGGCGGGCAGCGATCCGCATTGAACAAGGAGCAGAGCTTGGACGAATTGCAAATTTTCCGCACCGGGGTGACTGCCTGGCTTGAAGCCAACTGCCCGCCCTCGATGCGCACGCCGCCGGGCGATGGCGAACTTGTGATGTCGGGCAGCCAGGTCGAGTTTCAGAGCGAGGACCAGCGCCTGTGGTACGAGCGCATGCGCGACAAGGGCTGGTTTGCGCCGGGCTGGCCGCTGGACTTGGGTGGCGGCGGCCTCGATGCGGCGCATGTGCGCGTGCTCGAGACCGAAATGACGCGGCTGCACTGCCGGCCGCCGCAGATCAACCTCGGTATCTGGATGATCGGACCGGTGCTGCTCGAGTTCGGCACGGACGAGCAGAAGCAGACCTTCCTGCCGCCCACCGCGCGCGGCAAGATCGGCTGGTGCCAGGGCTTCAGCGAGCCCAACGCCGGTTCCGATCTGGCTTCGCTGAAGATGAGCGCGGTGCAGGACGAGGCCGGATTCGTCGTGAACGGCTCGAAGATCTGGACCTCCCACGCCAACCATGCCGACTACATGTATGCGTTGGTGCGCAGCGACAACCAGGCAGCCAAGCAGCAGGGCATCAGCATGCTGCTGATCGACATGAAGTCGCCCGGCATCGAAGTCAGGCCGATCGACCTGATCAGCGGCAAGTCGCATTTCTGCCAGGTGTTTTTCGACAATGTCAGGGTGCCGGCGAAAAACCTGGTCGGTGCCCTGCACGGCGGCTGGGGCGTGGCCAAGCGCCTGCTGCAGCATGAGCGCACGGCCATGTCCAAGTTTGCCGAGCTCAACATGCCCGGTCCCGACCTCGTCGGCGTGGTGCGGCGGGCCTGTGCCGGTTCTGAGGGCCGCATTGCCAATGCCGTCCTGCGCGACAAGGTGGCCGGCCTGGAAATGGAAGCTCACGTGCAGCGCCTTACCCAGCAGCGCATCGTCGAGATGGCGAAAGCGCGTCAGGACGTGTTCCGGGCGGCGGCCACCATGAAATACCAGATGGCGGAGACCGAGAAACGCAGCGCCGAGACCATGGTGGCGGCGCTGGGTCTGCAGGGCCTGGGATGGGAAAGCGAGGGCTTCAGCCCGGAGGAGCTTGAGGTCACCCGGCAATGGCTGAATGCCAAGTCGCTGTCGATCGCCGGCGGCAGTTCCGAGATACAACTCAACATCATCGCCAAGCGTGTGCTCGGCCTGCCGGAATAAGGAAGACCAACGTGGCAATGTTATTCGATTCCGAACAGCAACTTCTGGCCGATACGGCCCGCGACTTCTTTGCCCAGCATGCGCCGCCGGCGGCGTTGCGCAAGCTGCGCGACAGCAAGGATGAACTCGGCTACGCGCCCGAACTGTGGCGTCAGATGATCGATCTGGGCTGGAGCGCAATCGTTTTTCCCGAGGCCCACGGCGGTCTCGACTTCGGCTACAAAGGGCTCGGGGCAGTGTTCGAGCAGGCCGGTCGCAACCTCTCCGCCACGCCGCTATTGGGCACCGTGGCGCTCGGCGGCAGCGCCGTGATGCTCGGCGGCACCGAGGCACAGCAGGCGCAATGGCTGCCCGGCATCATCGCCGGCGAATCGCTGTTCGCGCTGGCGCTGGACGAGAACCCGCGTCACGATCCGTCCGCTACCGTCATGAGCGCACACGCCGGCGGTGACGGCTACATCCTCGACGGCGAAAAATCCTTCGTCGTCGACGGCGGCATCGCCGACCGGCTGGTTGTCGTCGCCCGCACTGCCGGTACTCCCGGTTCAAGCGACGGCCTCAGCCTGTTCGTGGTCGAAGCCGGCTCTCCCGGCGTGCGGCGGCAGCGCCGCAACATGGTGGACAGCCGCAACATGGCGGCCATCCGCTTCGATCAGGTCGCCGTTCCTGCCGCTGCCCTGCTGGGGCAGGCGGGGCAGGGCGCGGCGCTGCTCGATGCCGTGCTCGACCGCGCCCGCGTCTGCCTGGCGGCCGAAATGCTGGGCGTCGCCGGATGGCTGTTTGATACCACCGTCGCCTACCTCAAGGAGCGCATCCAGTTCGACGTTGCCATCGGCTCCTTCCAGGCTTTGCAGCACCGTGCCGCGCTGATGCACGTGGCTCTCGAGATGAGTCGCAGCGCGGTACTGGCGGCACTGACGGCGATAGACGAAAACTCGCCGCAACTGCCGGCCCTGGCCAGCCTGGCCAAGGCCAAGCTGAGCGAGACGCTGGAACTGGTCAGCAACGAGGCGGTGCAGATGCACGGCGGCATAGGCATGACCGACGAACTAGACGTCGGACTTTATCTCAAGCGCGCCCGCGTGCAGCAGCAACTGCTCGGCGACGCATCCTTCCACCGGGACCGCTACGCAAGCCTGCTGGGCTTCTGAGCGCAACCCATCGATTCATGACATACAGGAGCAAGACCATGGCAGAAGCTGTAATCGTAGAAGCCTGCAGAACCCCCATCGCCCGCGGCAAGATGATCGTCGGCGAACTCTCCGGCCTGCACGTCACCAAGCTGCTGTCGGCGACCTTCGAGGAACTGGTGCGCCGCAGCGGCATCGACTACGCCGACGTCGACCTGGTCGCCGGCGGCTGCGTCACCCAGGCCGGCGAGCAGTCCAACAACATCACCCGCCAATCCTGGCTGTCGATGGGCAAGAACTACAGCACCGGCGCCTACACCATCGATGCCCAGTGCGGTTCCGCCCAGGCCTGCAACCACCAGATCTCGGCCCTGATCGGCGCCGGTTCGGTGGACATCGGCATCGCCTGCGGCGTCGAGATGATGAGCCATGTGCCGCTCGGCTCCAACGTCATCAACGGTCCCGGCTATTTCATTCCGCAGGGCTGGCCGTGGAATACTGCCCAGACCCAGTTCGAGATGGCCGAGCGCATTGCCAAGAATCGCGGCCTGACGCGCGAGATGGCCGACGCCCTGGCCTGCGAATCGCAGCGCCGGGCCAAGATTGCCTGGGCCGAGGGCCGCTTCGACCGCGAAGTGGTAAGCATCGAGGCGCCGGTGCTGGGCGAGGACGGCAAGCCCACCGGTGCGACCCGCCGCGTCAGCCGCGACCAGGGCCTGCGCGATACCACCATGGAAGGGCTGGCGGCGTTGAAAGCCATGATCCCGGGCGGCGTGACCACCGCCGGCAGCAGTTCCCAGGTGTCCGACGGCGCTGCCGCGGTGCTCTGGATGAGTGCCGCCGAGGCCAAAAAGCGCGGTCTGAAGCCGCGTGCCCGCATCATCACCGACTGTGTTGTCGGCGCCGATCCCTTCTACGGACTCGACGGTCCGATCGACGCCACGGCGCGCCTGTTCAAGCGCAGCGGCATGAATATGGGCGACATCGACCTGGTCGAGATCAACGAGGCCTTTGCCGCCGTCGTGCTTTCCTGGGCCCAGGTATACGAAGCCGACATGAGCAAGGTCAACGTCAACGGCGGCGCCATGGCCATGGGCCATCCGGTCGGCTCCACCGGCGCACGCCTGATCTGCACCGCGCTGCACGAACTGGAGCGGCAGGACAAGACCACGGCCCTGATCACCATGTGCTGCGGCGCCAATGTCGGTACCGGCACCATCATCGAACGCATCTGATCAATTGACAACAGGAGAAACAACATGGGTGATTTGACCGGCAAGGTAGCCATCATTACCGGCGCAGGAGCCGGACTCGGCCGCGAGGAAGCGCTGCAACTGGCCCGCCAGGGCGCACGCGTGGTGATCAATGACATCGATTTGCCCAAGGCCGCAGAAGCGGCGCAGCAGACCGTTGCCGACATCAAGGCCCTGGGTGGCGAGGCCATCGTCGCACTCGGCGACTGCGCCGATACGGCGGATGCCGGCCGGGTATTCAAGACCGCGCTGGACACCTTCGGCGACGTGAATATCATGATCAACAACGCAGGTTTCACGCGCGACAAGACCATCTACGGCATGACCGACGACGAGTTCGATTCGGTGGTGCGCGTGCATCTGCGCGGACACTTCGTCAATATGCGCAATGCCGCCCAGTACTGGCGCGAGAAAGCGAAATCCGGCCCGGTCTACGGCCGCCTGATCAGCACCTCTTCCGAAGCCATGCTGTATGCATCGCCCGGCCAGCCCAACTACGCGCCGGCCAAGGCCGGCATCGCCGCCCTGAGCATCGGTGTTGCCGCATTGATGCTCAAGCTCGGCGTCACCTGCAACGTGATCCTGCCGCGCGGACGCACCGCGATGACGGAGAACATGCCGCACGCTGCGATGTTTGACGCACCCAAGGAAGGCTTCGACGTCTTCAACCCGGCCAATGTGACGCCGCTGGTCGGCTATCTGGTCTCGCCCGAAGCCGCGCACATCTCGGGTGAGGTGTTCGTGGTCTGGGGCGGGCGTGTCAACATCGTGCAGCGCCCGCGCCTGGACGTGTTTTACGACAACCCCAAGGGCGGCAAGTGGGCGATCAATGATCTGCACACCACCCTGGCCAAGTACTTCACGCCGGAGCATCGCACCGCGGTGGACGGCTACGCCCTGCCGCCCCAGTAAGGCTTGGCGGATGTCTTTGCGGCGCGGCCATGGCTGCGCCGCAAGCGTTACCGACAACACATCGAGGAGCAAGCGGATGGATACGAACCAAGCACAACTCACTTCCCTGTTGCCCACCCTGCAGGCCATGCGCGCCGCGCATCAGCAGGCCGGCGCGGTCAGTGCCGACACCCGCATCGACCGGCTGCAACGCCTGGCCAACCTGCTGGTGAAGCATGCCGATGACTTCTGCGGCACTCTGGATGCGGACTTCGGCGGGCGCCATCCGACTTTTTCCCTGATGAACGACGTCCTCAGCACCCTGAGTTCGGTCAAGTATGCGCGCGGCAATATCCGCCGCTGGATGAAGCCGGACCGGCGTGCCGGCGTGTTTCCTTTCAATCTCTTCGGTGCCCGTGTCGACGTCGAACACCAGCCCAAGGGCGTGGTGGGAATCCTCGGCACCTGGAACGTGCCGCTGTTCACCACCTTCGTGCCGCTTGCCTTCGCCCTTGCCGGCGGCAACCGGGCCATGCTCAAGCCTTCCGAATTCGTGCCGCGCACGGCCGAACTGATGGCGCGTGCCATCGCCGACCACTTCGCCGCCGACGAGATCTGCGTCGTCAATGGTGCGGCCGAAATTTCGCGTGCCTTCAGCAGCCTGCCTTTCGATCACATGGTGCTGACCGGCAGTTGCGCCACCGGGCGCGCCGTGATGCGCGCGGCGGCCGAGCACCTGGTGCCGGTCACGCTGGAACTGGGCGGCAAGTCGCCGGTGATCATCGGCCGCAGTGCCGATCTGGACCTGGCGGCACTGCGCATCGTCATGGGCAAGACCATGAATGCCGGGCAGATCTGCGTGGCGCCGGACACCGTCCATGTTCCCGTCGAACTGGTCGAGGCTTTCGTCAGCGCGGTGCGAGCGCATTATCTCGCGCTCTACCCGCAGACCGCCGGCAACCGCGATGTCACTGCCGTGGTCAACGACACGCATATGGCGCGCGTCGAAGGCTACCTCAAGGAGGTCGCGGCGGCCGGCGGCAGGATCGAGGCGTGTGCCGACGAAGCGACGACGACGGGCCGCTACCGGCCGTTGCGGCTGGCGATTGCCCCTCCCGCCAATGCCGGCATCCGCAGCGAAGAGATATTCGGCCCGGTGCTGCAGGTCGAGCCCTACCAGGATCTGGGCACGGTCATCGACGGCATCAATCGCGGCGGCAAGCCGCTGGCGCTCTACTATTTCGGCAAGGACCGGGCCGAGGAGCGGCGCATCCTCGACCATACCCAGTCGGGCGGGGTTACCGTCAATGATGTGGTGATTCATGTGGCGGCGCACGATGCGCCGTTCGGCGGGGTCGGCGCCTCGGGCATGGGGCAATACCACGGTCGCGAAGGCTTCCAGGAATTCAGCCACGCCCGCACCATCTATCGCAGCGGCTGGTGGGATCCGCGCCAGGCCTTCGGTCTGTTGCCGCCCTACTCGGACAAGTTGGACAAGACGCTGCGCAAGATGCTCAAGCCCTGAGGCGCGGCAATTGCCGGGCGGCGCACCTGAGCGGCGGCGAGCCGTGCCGGTCGCCGCCGCTCAGGCGGCTACAGATACACAAACATCAGTTCGTAAAGCAGCGACGGCGAGTCCTTGCCGACAATGCTGAGTTGGGTCTCGGCGACGACCTTGGTTTTCTTTGCTTCGACGCTGACTTCCTTGATGCGGCAGCGGACGTGTATTTCGCTATTCACCGGCACTGCGCCGAGAAAGCGCAGCTTGTCGGAGCCGTAGTTCATCATGTGGCTGTAGCCGCAGACGATGGTCGACACGTCGGGCAGCGACTTGAAGCGCGACAGCATCGACAGCAGCAGGAAGCCATGGGCGATGGTGCTGCGGAACGGGCTTTCCTTCTTGCAGCGCTCGACATCGACGTGCAGCCACATGTGATCGCCGCTCAGGTCGGCGAACTGGTTGATCATTTCCTGGGTCACCGTGACGCTTTCGCTCCACGCGCCGAAATCCCCGGCGACCAGGGTCTGCAAGCCTTCTGCGTCTTTGTAATGAATCGGGGTTGCCACGTGTTTCGCTCCTTGGGTTATGGCTTGGCGCGTCTGGCCTGCCACGCTGTGCCGAGCCAGATGATGCCGCCGAAATAGACGATGCCGGCGGCCAGTGCCATCAGTAGCCCCGGCAACTTGAAACCGGCCTGGATCAGCGGAATGGTGCCGACGGTCAGGAACAGCATGCACGACATGTTGATCAGCAGCGGCAGCCAGCCGACGATCTGGCAGAAGACGGCCGCCAGGATCAGGCCGAGAAACACCCCCAGGCCGGCATTGCCCATCAGCAGCGGCAACTGCTGCAGGGCATAGGCCAACAGCAGGCCGCAGACCGCGCCGCAGATGGTGGATGGCAGCATGGCCATGCTGGAGTGGTTGATGCCGGCCCAATACAGCAGGAACAGGAAGGCCACCCAGACCTCGGTGATGCTCATCAGGTGGGTGATCCACAGAAATGCGCCGATCACCACGATCAGCCCCAGCAGTACCAGCAGGCCGACGCCCGGCGACAGTGGTGCCGCGGCGGCGGCGGGCGCCTCATGGCCTTGCACAGCATCGTTCATGTTTTGGCCTATTTGAAGTAAGAACCGCCGTTGGCGATGATGTCGGCGCCGGTGATCATGGCCGCTTCGTCCGAGGCGACGAAAGCGACGACGTTGGCGATGTCATCCGGTTCGGCAATCCGCCCCAGCGGAATCGCCGCGACCATCGAGTCCTTCCAGCTTTGCGGCACGTTGCCCATGATCGGCGTGTTGACCGGCCCCGGCATGACGTTGTTGACGCGGATGCCGCGCGGACCCAGTTCGCGCGCCAGGCTGCGTACCAGTCCGATCAAGGCGGCCTTGGACGCGGCATAGTGCGGTGCGCCTTCGCCCGACAGCGCCGAGGTGCTCGAAATATTCACGATCGAACCCTTGATCGAATGCTTGGTCATCACGCGCAGTGCCTCGCGTATGCAGTAGAAGCTGCCGTGCAGATTGACATTGAGGACGCCGTGCCAGCCCTCATCCTGCATGTCGATGGTGATGTCGGGGAACACCGTCGGCGTCTCGCCGCGCGCGATCTGAGCGTTGCGCTCGGCAATGCGCGCGAACTGCTTGTCATAGCCGTCCTTCCTCGCGCTGCCGATGCCGGCATTGTTGACCAGGACGTCGAGCCGACCGTACTTTTCATCGACTTCGGCGAACAGCGCCTGCACCGCGGCGCTGTCGGCGATGTTGCAGACGCGGGCGATGCCGGCGTCCGGGCCGATCTGGTCCACGGTCTCGCGCACGCCGGCTTCCTTGACGTCGACGGCAACGATCCTGGCGCCTTCGCGCGCCAGGCGCTGTGCGATGGCGCGCCCCATGCCTTGTCCGGCGCCGGTGACTACGGCCACCTTGTTTGCGAATCTCATGCTGTGCCTCCCTTATGAACGGATTGCGGTATCGGTGTTCCGGTATGCCCGGACCACTGCTATGGTCAAAGGAGGACCTTAGAGAAGCTGGCGGCCGGTTTCATCATCCGATTGGACTATCCTTGCCTCGCCCGCACCTGCAACAATGCGCCCTTGTCGGCCGTTGATCCGCGCCGGCAGGCCTTTGCCAACGTTTCGCTGTCGCTGCCATGTATCCACCGGAGAATCTGAAGTGATCGACCTCGAATCCATAGAACTGATCAAGCAACTCAAAGCGCGCTACTTCCGCTCCATCGACACCTGCGATCTGAAGACCCTGGAGCAGGTCTTCACGCCGGATGCCTGGATACATTACCGCAGCCCGACCTACGACATCCGTCATGAAGGCTGGCAGGCGGAACTCGAGGAATTCTTCCGCCTCGGCTTTACCGAAACCAAGTTCGGCATGCATCACGGCCACCTGCCCGAGATCACGGTCAATGGCGATACCGCGACCGGCCTGTGGTACCTGCAGGACATTTTCTACAATCTGGAAGTGCAGAAGATCTGTGAAGGCACGGCGCTCTACGAGGACGAGTATGTGCGCCAGGACGGTGTATGGCGCATCCGCTCAAGTTATTACGAGAGGCTGCTGGAAGTGGTAAGGCCCATGCCCGAGAAGATATGGTTCACCTCAAAACCGATCGGCAAGGGTCCGGGACACCGCAAGTGACTGTTTGCCTCGCGGCCGGCGGCGTGTCTTGACAGCCGGCCGGCAAGCGTAAGAGGGCCTGGAGAGAGGCATGGCCAGCGCGCCTGTGACCGTTGGCGAGTCCAGCCGGGCGCGGCACCTGCGGGATTCCATGGCTATCGTCCATTTAGACGACGAGGGCATCAGCCTGACTGCCTAAACTGGACTGCAGCTTTTACAAGAGGTGGTGCCATGTCTGTACGATTCGATTACGCCGGCCAGGTCGTGGTGGTGACCGGCGGTAGCAGCGGCATTGGCCGGGGCATCGCCTTGGGTTTCCTCGGTGCGGGCGCCAAGGTAATCGTCTGCGACCGCAATCCGCCGTTGGAACCGATCAGTGCCGGTGGCAACACGGCTGAATTCATTGTCTGCGACGTATGCGAGCTTGACGCCATCAATGCGCTCATGGCGGAAGTCATGCAACGCCACGGGCGCCTCGATGTGCTGGTCAACAACGCCGGTGGCGGCCCGCCGGTGAAGGCAGCCAAGGCCTCTCCCGGTCTGCATGAAACCATCATCCGCCTCAACCTGATCGCCCCGCTGAACTTTGCCCAGGCCGCCAACGCCATCATGCAAAAGCAGGAGCAGGGCGGCATGATCATTTTTATCGGCAGCATCTGCGTGCTGCGCCCGGCGCCGGGGACGGCGGCCTATTCCGCGTCCAAGGCGGGCATCGCCATGCTGGCCTGGGGTCTGGCGCAGGAGTGGGCGCCCAAGGTGCGGGTCATGACGGTGAGCCCGGGATTGATTCATACCCCCCAGTCCGACTCGCATTACGGCGGCAAGGAAGTCACGGCGGCGATTGCCGAGACCATCCCGATGAAGCGCATGGGCACCGTGGAGGACATCAGCATGGCCTGTCTGATGGTCGCCGCGCCGGAGATGGCGTATGCCACGGGCAGCAACATCTATCTGCATGGCGGTGGCGAGCCGCCGGTATTCCAGAGCGTGGTGGCGCGGATGACGCGCCCGGCTCAGAAATAGGCTGCGGGAGCAGAGACGCCGATGAAGCCCGTCATGAGTTTCGATTATTCCCGGCAGGTCGTCGTGGTCACCGGCGGCACCAAGGGCATCGGCCGCGGCATCGCCCTGAGTTTCCTCGGCGCCGGCGCCAGGGTCGTGGTCTGCGGCCGCAACCCGCCGCAGGAACCGCTCAGCGCCAAGGGCAATACGGCCGAATTCATTGTCTGCGACGTGCGCGACATGGAGGCGACCAACGCCTTCCTGGCCGAGGTCATTGCCCGCCACGGTCGCCTCGATGTGCTGGTCAACAACGCCGGCGGCAGCCCGCCGGCCAATGCGGCAACGGTCTCGCCGCGCTTCCATGAAGGCATCATCCGCTTCAATCTGATCGCCCCGCTCAATTTTTCGCAGGCGGCCAACGCCATCATGCAGCAGCAGGCCGAAGGCGGCGCCATCATCTTTGTCGGCAGCATCGGCGCCCTGCGTCCGGCTGCCGGCACGGCCGCCTACTCGGCGGCCAAGGCCGGCATCGCCATGCTGGCCTGGGGCCTGGCGCAGGAGTGGGCGCCCAAGGTGCGGGTCACGACGGTGAGCCCCGGCCTGGTCGAAACCGAGCAGGTGGAAGTGCATTACGGCAGCAAGGAAATTGCCGCGGCAGTTGCCGCCACCATCCCGATGCAGCGCATGGCGACCCCGCAGGACGTCGGCAACGCTTGCCTGATGCTGGCCGCCCCCGAACTGGCCTATGCCACCGGCAGCAATCTGTATGTCCATGGCGGCGGCGAGCCGCCGGTATTCCAGGATGTGGTCAGGCGCATGATGAAGGCGCGTACTTGAGCCGGGAAGCGGGAGACGACTTGAACGCTAACAGAGCAGACGAAGGGGAATACCAATGAGCGCTGAATTGCTGGCGCAGATCGACACGGCATGGCGGCAGCTGACGGCAAGCGGCGCCCCCTTCGAACTGGAAGAGCAGCTTATCGACGGGCGCCGCCTGCGCGTCTTCAAGAACGCGGCGAAAAACCTCATCGAGCTGCTGGCGCCGGCACGAAAATTCGGCGAGCGCGAGTTTGTCGTCCTGCAACAGCAACGCTGGAGTTTCGCCCGCCTGTTCGCCGAGGCCGATGCGCTTGCGTCTCAGCTGGCGGGGCGCTTCGGCGTGGTCAAGGGCGACCGCGTCGCCATCGCCATGCGCAACCGTCCGGAGTGGATGGCGGCCTTCCTCGCTGCAAGCTCGCTCGGTGCCATCGTCGCGCCGCTCAACAGCTGGGGCCGGCGCGAGGAACTGCTGCACGGCCTGAACAACAGCGCACCCAAGGTCTATGTCTGCGACCCGCAGCGCTTCGAGCCGGTAGCCGGGGAACTCGCCGCGCTCGGCATCAGTGCCGTGGTGACCGATACCGGGGCCGGAGAATCGGGCGCCGCTTCCTACGAGGAACTGGTTGCAGCGGGTGCGGGGCAGGAAGTGCCGGCGGTGCATCTGGCGCCGGATGACCCGGCGCTGATCCTGTACACCTCGGGCACCACCAGCCGGGCCAAGGGCGCCTTGTCGAGCCAGCGCGCCGTCTGCCAGGCGCTCGCCAATTTCGATTTCCAGGGGGCTCTGGCGGGGATGACCTCGCCGGATGTCATCCAGGCCATGATGGCCTCGGGATATGCGCCGACGACCTTGATGGCGGTGCCGCTGTTCCACGTCAGCGGTTTGCAGTTCCAGTTCCTGGCCGCACTGCGCACCGGGCGCCGCCTGGTGATGACCTGGAAGTGGGATCCCGAAGAAGCGCTGCGCCTGATTGCCGCGGAGCGCTGCACCTCCTTCAACGGTTCGCCGGCGATGATACTGCAGCTGCTGTCGTCGCCGTCTTTCGCCACCACCGATACCGGCAGCCTGAGTGCCTTCGGCCTCGGCGGTTCGGCCGTGGCGCCGCGCGTGATCGAACTCATCCGCAGCAGCAAGCCCAAGTCGCTTTCGGGCACCGGCTACGGCCTGACCGAAACCAACGGTCTCGGCGCGTCGGCGTCCGGGGCGGGCTATTTCTACAAGCCGGGCAGTTCGGGGCAGTTGTCGCCGATCATCGATGTGATCACCGTGGATGCGGCGGGCAAGTTCCTGCCGCGCGGGCAAAGCGGTGAAATCTGGCTGCGCGGACCGACCGTGATGTCGGGCTACTGGCGCGATGCCGAAGGCACGGCGGCGGTGCTGCATGACGGCTGGTTTGCCAGCGGCGACATCGGCTACGTCGATGCCGAAGGTTTCATCTTCATCGTCGATCGCATCAAGGACATCGTCAATCGCGCCGGCGAGAAGATTTCCACCAACGAGGTCGAGGCCTGCCTGATCAGCCATGCCGCGGTGGCCGAGGTCGCTGCCTTCGGCCTGCCCGACGAGACCCTGGGCGAAGTCCTGGCGGCGGTGGTGCGTCTGCGTCCGGGCGCGGCGGCGAGCGAGGCCGAACTGGTGGCGCACGTGGCGCAGCGACTGGCGGGCTACAAGGTGCCGGCGCATATCATCATCAGCGCCGAGGATCTGCCACGCAACCCGTCCGGCAAACTGCTCAAGCGTACGCTGCGCGAAAACGTAGCCAGGAACCTCTCCTAAGGAAACCGTCTCATGGACATCAATCAACTGGCGGCCCGCATCGACCGCCTCGAATCGACCGAGGAAATTCACCAGCTGGTCGGCAAATACTCGCTGTCGCTGGATATGCGCGACCTCGATGCGCACGTCAATCTGTTCGCACCGGACATCCGCGTCAGCAAGGACAAGAGCGGTCGCGCTCACCTCAAGGCCTGGCTGGATGACACCCTGCGCAACCAATTCACCGGAACCTCGCATCACCTGGGCCAGCACATCGTCGAGTTCACCGATGCCGACAACGCCGTCGGCGTGCTTTACTCGAAGAACGAGCACGAGTGCGGCGGCGAGTGGGTGATCATGCAGATGATCTACTGGGACGATTACCAGCGTGTCGATGGCCGCTGGCTGTTCCGCCGCCGCCTGCCCTGCTACTGGTACGCCACCGATCTCAACAAGCCGCCGGTCGGCGACATGAAGATGCGCTGGCCCGGCCGTGAGCCCTACGACGGCGCCTTCCACGAGTTGTTCCCGTCCTGGCCGGAGTTCTGGGCGGCGCGTCCCGGCAAGGACAAGCTGCCCGAGGTAGCGCCGCCGGCGCCGCTGCAGAAGTTCCTCGAAACCATGCGGCGCGGCGCGCCTGCGCCGAAAATAAGGGTGCGCTGAACCATGACCACACTTTTTGATCCCCTCCAGTTGGGCGAACTGAAACTCGCCAACCGCGTCGTCATGGCGCCGATGACGCGCAGCCGCGCCGATGCCGCGGCCATGCCGACGGCGCTGATGGTCGAGTATTACCGGCAGCGCGCCGGCGCCGGGCTGATCGTCGCCGAAGGCACCGCGCCCTCGCCGCACGGCCTCGGCTACAGCCGCACGCCGGGCATTTACAACGAGGCGCAGGTCGCCGCCTGGCGTGAGGTCACCGCCGCCGTACGCGGCGAAGGCGGGCTCATCGCCCTGCAACTGATGCACTGCGGCCGCGTCGGCTCCCAGCTCAACAAGCCCGCCGGCGCCCGCACCGTGGCGCCCTCGGCGCTGCGTGCCGCCGGCCAGATCTACACCGATGCCGCCGGCATGCAGGAGCAGGACCTGCCGCAGGCGCTCTCGCTCGAGGAGATTGCCGGCGTCGTCGCCGAATACGCCCGGGCGACGCAATACGCTCTGGATGCCGGCTTCGACGCCGTCGAACTGCACTGCACCAGCGGTTATCTGCCGATGCAGTTCCTTGCTGAGAACAGCAATCAGCGCAGCGATGCCTACGGCGGCAGCGTCGACAAGCGCGCCCGTTTCGTCATCGAAGTGCTGCAGGCGATCAGTGCCGTGGCCGGCGGCGGCCGCGTCGGCATGCGCATCTGCCCGGGCAATCCCTTCAACGACGTCGTCGATTCCGATCCGGCGGCAACCTATGCCGCGCTGCTGGCGGGGGCCGCTCCCCTGCAGTTGGCCTACCTGCACGTGATGCGTTCGCCGCTGCGGAGCTTCGATGCCTTCGCCATGGCGCGCAGTCACTTCAAGGGCGGGCTCATCCTCAACGACGGCTTCGATGCGGCGCGTGCCGCCAAGGCCCTCGGCGAGGCGCGCGGCGAGGCCGTTTCCTTCGGCCGCCACTTCATCGGCAATCCGGATCTGGTGCGGCGCCTGCGCGAACAGCTGCCGCTCGCCGGATTCAACGACAAGACCTTGTACACGCCGGGTGCGCAAGGTTACACAGATTATCCCGTTGCTTAGATAACAGCTCACGCCGAGGCCGCATTTTGGACTTTTCCTATACCGCCGGGCAGCAGGCCTTCCGCGCCGAAGTGCGCGACTGGCTCGCCGCGCATGTGCCGCGCCAGCGCCTCGCGAGCTTCGACACGCGCGAGGGTTTCGAACAGCACCGCGCCTGGGAGCACCAGCTTTTCGAGGCGCGCCTGTCCATGGTGACGTGGCCGGAGGCACTGGGCGGGCGCGGTTGCGACCTGGTCGAGTGGCTGATCTTCGAAGAGGAATACTGGCGCGCCGATGCGCCGCTGCGCGTCAACCAGAACGGCCAGTTCCTGCTCGGCCCGACCCTGATGCAGTTCGGCACGGAGGCGCAGAAGCAGCGCTTCCTGCCGCGCATCGCCTCCAGCCAGGATGTCTGGGCCCAGGCCTGGTCGGAGAACGGCGCCGGCTCCGACCTCGCCGCGATACGCGCCAAGGCTGTGCGCGACGGCGATCACTTCGTCATCAACGGACAGAAGATCTGGGCGTCGCGCGCGCTCTTCGCCGACTGGATCTTCGGCATCTTCCGCAGCGATCCGCTCTCGGACCGCCACCATGGCCTGTCCTACGTGCTGGTGCCGCTGTCGGCGCGCGGCGTCTCGGTGCGGCCGATCAAGGGTCTCAACGGTCTCGACAGCTTTGCCGAAATCTTCTTCGACGAAGTCAGGGTGTCGGCCGACAACCTGATCGGTGTCGAAGGCCAGGGCTGGCAGGTGGCCATGGCCACGGCCGGCTTCGAGCGCAGTCTGCTGCTGCGTTCGCCCGGGCGCTATCAGCGCACCGCGCAGAAACTGGTGCAACTGTATCAGCGCCACCGCGCCGGGGCCGATCGCGATCCCCTGCTGCGCGAGGCGGTGCTGCAGGCGTGGATGGATGCCGAGGCCTACAACCTGGCCGCCTACCACACGGTGGGCAAGGCCTTGCTCGGCGAGCAGCCGGGCGTCGAGGCCAGCGCCAACAAGATCTTCTGGTCGGAACTGGACCTGCGCATACACGAGACGGCGCTGCGCATCCTCGGCGAACGCGGCGAACTGCTGCCCGAAGCGCCTGCCGCCGGCGACGTCGACACCTGGCTGGAGGGCTACCTCTTCGCCCAGGCCGGCACCATCTACGCCGGCACCAACGAGATCCAGCGCAACATCATCGCCGAGCGCATGCTCGGCTTGCCCAAGGCCTGACATGGACTTCACCTTCAGCGAGCAGCAGACCAGCTTCCGCGACGCCGTGAGCCGTTTCCTGATGACCGAGGCGGCACCGGAAATGCTGCGCGAGATCTGGGAGACCGATGCCGGCCGTTCGCCGCAACTGCGGGCCAAGATCGCGGCGCAGGGTATCACCGGCCTGTCGGTGCCGGTGAAATTCGGCGGTCTCGGTTGCGATGACGTCGATTGGTCCCTGATCACTCAGGAACTGGGTTATTACTGCATTCCCGACTCGCTCGCCGATACCGCCTGCGTTGCCGCAGGGCTGCTGCGCGGACTCGGCGAGAACTCGGCGCTGGCTGCGGAGTGGCTGCCGGGCATCGTCGGCGGCGCGGCGCGCATCGCCGTCGGCCATCCGGTCAACAGCCTGGTGGCCGATGCGCACATGGCGGATCTGCTGCTGCTGCACCACCAGGGCGAAGTCCATGCGTTGACGCGTGGCGAGGTCGAGGTCGAACTCAATCCCAGCATCGACCAGTCACGGCGCCTGTGCCGGGTCAGCTGGACGCCGGGTGCGCGGACGCGGGTTGCCGATGCCGAACTTGGAGGCAAGGTCTGGGCCGAAGCTCTGGATCGCGGCGCGCTCTGCGTCGCCGGACAATTGCTGGGCCTGGCGCAGCGCATGCTCGACCTGTCGGTGGACTATGCCGCGCAGCGCAAGCAGTTCGGCCGCCCCATAGGCGCCTTCCAGGCGATCAAGCACCACCTCGCCGACGTCGTTATCAGGATCGAGTTTGCCCTGCCGGTGTTGTATGCGGCGGCGCATGCCCTGGCTACGCAACGCAGCGACCGGTCGCTGCGCGTCGCGCACGCCAAACTGGCCTGTGGCGATGCCGCCGGGCTGGCGGCGCGGAACGGCCTGCAGGTGCATGGCGCCATGGGCTACGCCTGGGAAACGGATTTGCAGATGTTCATGAAGCGTGCATGGGCCCTCGACGCCTCCTGGGGCGATCGCGGTTTTCACAAGGCCCGCGTCGCGGATTTCGTGTTGAGCAAGGATGCCCCGCTGGGGCCGGGCAACGTCGGTGATGTTTAAAGGAGAAACTAAGTGAAAGTGCTGGTACCCGTAAAACGAGTGGTCGACTACAACGTCAAGGTGCGCGTCAAGGCTGACGGCACGGGCGTCGATCTGGCCAACGTCAAAATGTCGATGAATCCCTTCGACGAGATCGCGGTGGAAGAAGCGGTGCGGCTGAAGGAGGCCGGCGTCGCGAGTGAAGTGATCGCCATCTCGTGCGGCGTCACGGCCTGCCAGGAGACGCTGCGCACGGCGCTGGCGCTGGGCGCGGATCGTGCGGTGCTGGTGGAGAGCGACGTCGAACTGCAGCCGCTGGCGGTAGCCAAGCTGATCAAGGCGGTGGCCGACAAGGAAGGCCCGCAACTGGTGATCTTCGGCAAGCAGGCCATCGACGACGACGCCAACCAGACCGGGCAGATGTTCGCCGCGCTGGCGGGCTGGGCGCAGGGCACGTTCGCCTCGAAAGTGGTGCGCGACGGCGACAAGCTGACTGTGACGCGGGAAGTGGACGGCGGCTGCGAAACGCTGGAACTCAAGCTGCCGGCGGTGGTGACGACGGACCTGCGGCTGAATGAACCCCGGTATGCGACCCTGCCGAACATCATGAAGGCGAAGAAGAAGCCGCTCGAAGTGGTCAAGCCGGCAGACCTCGGCGTCGATGTGACGCCGCGGCTGACGACCCTGAAGATGGCGGAACCGCCCAAGCGCAGCGCCGGCGTCAAAGTCGCCGACGTCGCCGAACTTGTGGCGAAACTCAAAAACGAAGCGAAGGTGATCTGATGGCTATCCTGGTACTGGCTGAACATGACAACGCGTCGCTCAAGCCGGCGACGCTCAACACCGTCGCGGCGGCGGTGAAGATAGGCGGCGACATCCACATCCTGGTGGCCGGACAAGGCTGCGGCGCGGTCGCGGCGGCGGCGGCCAAGGTCGCAGGCGTAGCGAAAGTGCTGGTAGCGGACGCAGCGCCCTATGCCGACCAGACGGCGGAGAATGTTGCGGCGCTGGTCGTCGGCCTGGGCAAGAGCTACAGCCACATCCTCGCTGCGGCGACCTCCAACGGCAAGAACATCCTGCCGCGGGTGGCGGCGCTGCTCGACGTGGCGCAGATCTCGGAGATCATCGCGGTCGAGGCGGCGGACACCTTCGTGCGCCCCATCTACGCCGGCAATGCTCTGGCGACGGTGAAGAGCGCCGATGCGATCAAGGTCATCAGCGTGCGCACCACCGGTTTCGACGCGGTAGCGGCGGAAGGCGGCACGGCGGCGACGGAGAACGTGGCAGCGGCGGCGGATCTGGGCATCGCAAAATTCATCAGCCGCGAGATCTCGAAATCGGAACGGCCGGAACTCTCGGCGGCGAAGGTGATCGTCTCCGGCGGACGCGGCCTGGCCAGCGGCGAGAACTACCACAAGCTGCTGGAGCCCCTCGCCGACAAGCTGGGCGCGGCGCTGGGCGCATCGCGGGCGGCGGTGGATGCGGGCTTCGTGCCCAACGACTACCAGGTCGGACAGACCGGCAAGATCGTCGCGCCGCAGCTGTACTTCGCCATCGGCATTTCCGGCGCGATCCAGCATCTGGCGGGAATGAAGGACAGCAAGGTGATCGTCGCCATCAACAAGGACGAAGATGCACCGATCTTCCAGGTTGCCGACTACGGCCTGGTCGGCGACTTGTTCACCGCCGTGCCGGAACTCGTCGCCGCTCTGGGTTGACGCAATGAGCGACGACAAAGCACTGACGGTAAGCGAGGCGGTGAGCAGCCGCATCTCGATGCGTGCCTTCAAAGACACGCCGGTGCCGGGCGAACTGCTGCGTCAGCTGCTGACGGCGGCGGCGCGCAGTCCGTCGGGCGGCAATCTGCAGCCCTGGCATGTCCATGTCCTCGGCGGCGAGGAACTGGCCCGCTTCAAGACGCTGATGCGCGAACGCATGCGCGCCAATCCGCGCGGCGACGGTACCGGCTACGACATCTATCCGCCCGAACTGGGCGAGCCCTACCGCGCCCGCCGTGCCAAGTGCGGTGAGGACATGTACGCACCGATGGGCATCGCGCGCGAGGACAAGGCGGCGCGGCTCGGCTTCATCGCCGGCAACTTCCAGTTCTGGAACGCGCCGGTCGGCATGTTCTTCTGCCTCGACAAGCAGATGGGACCGCCACAGTGGTCGGACCTGGGCATGTACATCCAGACCCTGATGCTGCTGGCACGCGAGGCCGGCCTGCACAGCTGTCCGCAGGAGGCGTGGACGCTGTGGCACAAGACCGTCGGCGAATTCCTGACGCTGCCGGACAACATGATGCTCTTCTGCGGCCTGGCCCTGGGCTATGCCGACCATCAACACCCGGTCAGCCGGGTACGCACCGAGCGGGCTCCGCTGCAGGAGTTCGCCACATTGAGAGGTATCTAGGATGGCGCCGGTACGCACCTACAGCTTTGCCGATTTGCTCGAACTGGTTGCGGCTGCCGTGCCCGAGCGCGAAGCCGCGGTGTGCGGTGCGCACCGCCTGACTTACCGGCAGCTCAATGAGCGCGCCGACCGCCTCGCCAGCCACCTGCAGGCCAAGGGCATCCGTCCCGGCGATCGCGTCGGACTGCAGTTGTTCAACGGCAGCGAGTATCTGGAAGGATTCTTCGCCGCGTGCAAGCTGCGCGCCGTGCCGATAAACATCAACTACCGCTACGTCGCCGACGAACTGCGCTACATCTACGACAACGCCGGTCTCAGTGTCCTGCTCTACTCGCCGGCACTGGCTGCCACCGTGCAGCCGCTGTTGCCGGAGTTTCCCGGCATCAAGGAGGCGCTGGCGGCCGGACCGGCCTATGAGGCGGCGCTGGCCGCGGCCTCCGTCAGCTACGACGTCCCCCAGCGCAGCGACGATGATCTTTCCCTGCTCTACACCGGCGGCACCACCGGCATGCCCAAGGGCGTGATGTGGCCGCACAAGTCGCTGTTCTTCAGTGCCCTGGGCGGCGGCGGTTTCTACCGCAAGGAAGGACCGATCACCTCGCCCGAGGAGATCGGCCCGGTGGCCAAGGCCGGCCATCCGCTGCGCTACATGGCCATCGCGCCGATGATGCACGGCGCCTCCATGTGGGCCTCGCTGGTGGCACTCATGGCGGGGCAGACGGTGGTCATGCGCGAAGAAGTCGAGTTCAACGCCGAGAAGATCTGGGACCTCGCCGCGCAAGAGGGCGTCAACATCGTTGCCGTGGTCGGCGACGCCATGGCCGTTCCGCTGCTCGATGCACTGAAGGCCAACCCGACACGTTGGGACCTGTCGCGCATTGTGCACCTCGGTTCCGGCGGCGGTCTGTTCTCCGGCCACGTGCAGCAGGAATTGCGGGCTCTGTTGCCGCGGGCCAATGTCTCCGACAGCATGGGCAGCTCCGAGAGCGGCACGCTCGGCGCCGGTGGCAAGCCCGCCAGCGGCGAGGGCTTCATCAAGATCGCGGCGCGACCCGATCTGGTCATTCTGGCGCATACCCTCGACCGCATCGCGGAACCGGACGAGGAGGGCGTGCTGGCGCGCAGCGGCAACGTCGCGGTCGGCTACTGGGGCGACCCGGCGAAATCGGCCACGACCTTTTTCAGCCTCGACGGCCTGCGCTACGCCGCCACCGGCGACACGGCGAAGCGCGACGCCGACGGCAACATCGTCGTGCTCGGCCGCGGCTCGCAGTGCATCAACAGCGGTGGCGAAAAAATATTCCCGGAGGAAGTCGAGGAAGTGCTGCATCGCCATCCCGCCGTCGCCGATGCGCTGGTGGTCGGTGCCAGCGATCCGCGCTTCGGCAAGAAGGTGATCGCGGTGGTTGTCCTGCGTCCCGGACACAAGGCCGACCCCGAGGCGCTGCGCGAGTTTTGCCGCCAGCATATCGCCGGCTACAAGGTGCCGAAGAACGTGGTCTTCGTCGACGAGATGCAGCGCTCCCCCGCGGGAAAGGCCAACTACCGCTGGGCCACCGGCGTGGCCGAGGCGCAGGGCTAGCAAAGAGCGGAGAGTGAGCTCATGAGCGGCGTCGATTACAGCAAAGACTCGAACTTTCCGGCACAGCAGGCCAGTTTCCTGTCCATGCGCAATGTCTCCGCCGGAAACCGCGCCGCCTGGCTCGAACTCTTCGCCGACGATGCGCTGGTGCAGGATCCGGTCGGTGTCTCGCCGCTTGATCCTGCCGGGCTCGGTCATCGCGGCAAGGAGGCCATAGGGCGCTTCTGGGACAAGGTGATTGCCAGGCAGCACGGCCTCTACGCGATCCGCGAATCCCATCCCTGCGCCGACGAATGCGCCAACGTCCTGACCGTGACGCAGACCCTTCCCGACGGCAACAAGTTCGACATCAACTTCGTCGTCGTGTATCGGGTCGATGCTGCCGGGCGCATCGTCTCTCTGAAGGCCTACTGGCAATTCGAAAAGATGATGCAGAATCTGGCGCGGCTCAGCGCCGGCCAGCAACCGCTGCAGGAATAGGGCTTGCGTCCATGAGGCATGTCTCATGCTGTGGCCTGATCCTGGCCGCGATCGCACTGCTGATCCCTGCTGCGGCTGCGGCAGATGCGCCCCTCGCAGCTGCAGTCGGCGGCCTTGAGTCGCGTCTTGCCGGCGACCCGGCGGCCGCCGGCGCGGGCCCCCTGGAGACTGCCCGCTACGCCGCCGCATTGGTTTCCGCGGCCCTGGCCGTATTCGAACAGTCGCGCCATCTCGACAAGCCGCATTTCGCCCGCAATGACGGTATCGACGGACGGGCAGGGCTCTACAATCCCGACAACCTCTACAGCTCGACACTGGTCTCGGACAAGGGCATCTATCGCATCCATGGCCGTCGGGGTTCGCATGTGATGCTTAGCCTGCAGTTGCTGGATGCCTATCCGATCGTCGGTCTGGGACGCAACCTGGCGGCGATCAATCTCGAAACGCTGGGCATCAGGGCGGGCGACGATTTCGAGATCTTCCTCGGCGGGCCGTCGCACGGCAGGCACTGGTTTGCCTTGCCGGCCGGGACGAAGGCGGTACTGGCGAGGCAGACGTTTGAAGACTGGAGCGCCGAGACGCCCTCGAGCCTGCGCATAGATCGCCTGGATCGCGGCGCAGGCAAGGTGGCGCCGGACGAAGCTGCACGAACTGCGGCCGATTACCTGCTTGCCGCCGACCGGACCTGGAACGCCGGCTATCTGCCCCGGATACGGCAACTTCCGGTCAATCGCATTCCTCCGCCGCGAGCCAGCGATACGGATGCAGGCGGACTGGGCGGCCAGCAGTCGGTTGCTGCGCGCTACCGCCTGACTGCCGGGCAGGCGCTGATCATCACGGTCGGCAGGAGCAATGCCATCTACCAGGGAATTCAGCTCGGCAACCCCTGGTTCGTCGCGCCCAACTACATCGACCACCAGGTCAGCCTGAACCGCAGCCAGGCTGCAGTCGACGCCGATGGCCGCATCCGTTATGTCATCAGCCTGAGCGATCCCGGTGTGGCCAACTGGCTCGATCCCGCCGGCTTCGGCGAAGGCTACCTGTTCATGCGCTGGCAGGGACTGTCTCGCCCCCTGGTCGCTGAAGAAGCACCGACCGTCGAACTCGTGACGCTGGCTGAATTGCCTGGCCGTCTGCCTGCGGAGACGCGGCAACTGAGCGCCGCACAGCGCGCCGAACAACTGGCGCAGCGCCTGTCGGTACCGATCAGGAAATGATGCGTTCCTTCTCTGCGGCCGGCCTATGTATTGGGGTTATCCGGAAGTTGTGATCAATATGCAAATGGTCTTGAGCGGCGCGCAGACCTGAGTGTGGCTTCCATCTCGCAAGAATAGTCTGGATGACAGCTAGTGGCCGGTCGCGACGTTTTTGAATGTCGGCTTTGGATCATCAGAAATTTCCGGCTCAACTCGTCCGGCCGACTCGCGGTTTTTCGCCGAGGTAGGCCGTTCTTCTTCCGACCTCGCCAGCATCAAGTGCTGCCTATAGACGGGCAATCGCTGTTGCGGGTACCCCCAGGAAGTTCCCCCTCGGCAAGCAGATGGCACTTGACGGGGCAGGCCAGGAACGCCTCCAACAAACGCGATGTGACCACGCTTCGTCAATTATCGTCAGGCAGCGATAAACCCCGGCAACTTGGAAGCCTTCAAATCAAAGGTTGCCGTCGCTCGACATCCAAGCCGTCGGTTTTTGGCACCGATCAGGCAATCAGCGAAATCGGC
>CAINHS010000002.1 GCA_903848955.1 uncultured beta proteobacterium | reverse complement strand
GCCTACGGTCTGGAGGACTTCGAGTCCTGCCGCAAGCACGGCATGCACAACGACGAGATCCTCACCCCGGTGCAGGGCGACGGCGTCTTCGCCGCCAGCCTGCCCCATTTCGGCGGCATGTTCGTGTGGAAGGCCAATGCCGCCATCATCGAGAAGCTGGCCGAAGTCGGCAGCCTGTTCGACAGCGCCGAGATCACCCACAGCTACATGCACTGCTGGCGGCACAAGACGCCGATCATCTACCGCGCCACGACGCAATGGTTCGTCGGCATGGACCGGGCGGTTGACCGCCCGGTCCCTTCTGGACAAGGTCACGGCTTTCCCCCCGACCCCCTTTCCGGGAAAGGGGGCGATGGAGTCGGGCCGCCTGCGGCGACACCAAAAAGTCAGGCGACCTTGCGTGACCTTGCATTGGCCGCCGTAGAAGCGACCCGGTTCTATCCCGACTGGGGCAAGGCGCGGCTGCATGCCATGATCGCCAACCGGCCCGACTGGTGCGTCTCGCGCCAGCGCAACTGGGGCGTGCCGATTCCCTTCTTCCTGCACAAGGAAACCGGCGAACCGCATCCGCGCACGCTGGAGTTGATCGAAGCCGTCGCCAAACGCATCGAGGCGCAGGGCATCGACGCCTGGTTCAAGCTCGACGCCGCCGAACTGCTCGGCGCCGAAGCGGATCAGTACCACAAGATGCGCGACACGCTCGACGTCTGGTTCGATTCCGGCACCACGCACCGCACGGTGCTGCGCGGTTCCCACCTCGAGGCCGGCGGCTATCCGGCCGACCTCTACCTGGAAGGTTCGGACCAGCATCGCGGCTGGTTCCATTCCAGCCTGCTCACCGGCGCCGCCATCGACGGCCGCGCGCCGTACAAGGCGCTGCTGACCCACGGCTTCGTTGTCGATGGCAAGGGCATGAAGATGTCCAAGTCGAAGGGCAACGTGGTCGCGCCGCAGAAGATTTCCGATACGCTCGGCGCCGAGATTCTGCGCCTCTGGGTGGCCAGTACCGACTACTCGGGCGAACTGTCGATCGATGAGAAGAACATCCTGCCGCGCGTCGTCGAGGTCTATCGCCGTCTGCGTAACACCCTGCGTTTTCTGCTCGCCAATACCGCCGACTTCGACGCCCAGGGTGGCAAAGGCGCGCAGATGCTGCCGCCCGCCGAATGGCTTGAAGTGGATCGCTATGCGCTGGCGCTGACCCGCCGCCTGCAGGCCCAATGCACGGCCGACTACGACCGCTTCGAGTTCCACAAGGTGGTGCAGGCGCTGATGAATTTCTGCTCGGAGGACCTCGGCGCCTTCTACCTCGACATCCTCAAGGACCGGCTCTACACCGCCGCGGAAAATTCCGCCGCGCGCCGCTCGGCGCAGAGCGCCCTGTGGCACATCCTGCAGGCCGTGACGCGGCTGATGGCGCCCATCCTCTCCTTCACCGCCGAGGAAATCTGGACCACCCTCAAGCAGGGCGAGAGCGTGATGCTGGATGCCTGGCATGAGTTGCCGGCGCAGGCCGAGGAGGCCGAACTGATCGGGCGCTGGCACCAGATCCGCAGCGTGCGCGGCGATGTCTCGCGGGTACTGGAAGAGGTGCGCAGCAGCGGAGGCATCGGCTCCTCGCTGCAGGCCGAAGTCGATCTGCGTGTCGATGCCGATACGTACGAACTGCTGGCGGCGCTGGGCGAGGACCTCAAGTTCGTGCTGATCTGCTCCAAGGTGACGCTGGCCAAGGCCGACGGCAGCGACACGGGCATCGTCGCCAAGCCCAGTACCCACGCCAAGTGCGGGCGCTGCTGGCACTGGCGCGAGGATGTCGGTCACGATGCCGCGCATCCCGAACTCTGCGGGCGCTGCGTGAGCAATCTCCACGGCGCCGGCGAGGCGCGCGAGTTCGCCTGAGTCTTTGTGAAGAAATCAACTTCACCGCAGAGGCGCAGAGGCGCGGAGGGATCGCAGAGAACCTCAAAGGCGTGGCGAGCTTTCCTCTGCGTCGTCTCTGCGCCTCTGCGCCTCTGCGCCAGGTTTTTGTCACAGGGGCCGGCATGATGCCCGGACTGATCCGCTGGCTGGCGCTCGCCGCCCTGGTGGTGGTGCTCGACCAGGCCAGCAAGCTGTGGATTCTCGGCAGTTTGCGGCTGTTCGAGACGCTGCAGGTCACGTCCTTCTTCAACCTGGTGCTGGTCTTAAACTCCGGCGCCGCCTTCAGTTTTCTGGCAGGTGCCGGCGGATGGCAGAAATGGTTTTTTGTCGGCCTGGCTCTGGTGATCTGCACCTGGCTGCTCGGCCTGTTGCGCCGGCATGCCGCAGAGCGGCTGTTGCCGGCAGCGCTGTCGCTGATTCTGGGCGGGGCACTGGGCAATGTCATCGATCGCCTGCGTTTTGACGCCGTGGTCGACTTCCTCGATTTCTACGCTGCGGGCTATCACTGGCCCGCCTTCAACGTCGCCGATTCGGCGATCACCGTCGGCGTCGGCCTGATGCTGTTGCACCAGTTCCTCTGCGGCAAGGATGCCAAATGACTGAAACCGTCAAGCCCGACAGCCTGGTGACGCTGCACTACCGCGTCGCCACCGGCGACGATACCGAACTGGTAAGCACCTTCGATTCGACGCCGGCCACCCTGCAGCTGGGCAGCGGCGAACTGGCGCCGACGCTGGAACGATGCCTGGTCGGCATCGTCGTCGGCGAGCGCCATGTCTTCCTGCTGGAACCCGAGCAGGCCTTCGGCAGTCACAATCCGCAACTGGTGCAGCGCGTCGGCCTCGCCGATCTGCCGCCGACCGCCACCCCGGAACTGCATGGCCTGATCGAGTTTGCCTCGCCGGCCGGCGCGAAATTCACCGGCATCGTGCGCGAGATGGACAGCGCGGCGGTGCTGGTGGATTTCAATCATCCGCTGGCCGGAAAGCATGTGCGCTTCGAAGTCGAACTGATAGGGATATTGTGATGATTTTGAAAACCACACCGCAGAGGCGCAGAGGCGCAGAGAAATGCGGCGCAGAGAAATTCGATACAGCAAGCAGGCTTTTGTTTTCCTCTGCGTTACCTCTGCGCCTCTGCGCCTTTGCGGTAAAGTCTTTTTCACGTCGAGCGGGTTTGCGATGAACATTCTGCTCGCCAACCCGAGGGGTTTCTGCGCCGGAGTCGAACGCGCGATCACCATCGTCGAACGCGCGCTGGAAAAATTCGGCGCGCCGATCTATGTCCGCCACGAGGTCGTGCATAACCGCTACGTGGTGGACAGCCTCAAGGCGGAGGGAGCGATCTTCGTCGAAGATCTGGCCGAAGTGCCGGACGGCGCCACCGTGATCTTCAGCGCCCATGGCGTGCCGCAGTCGGTGCGCAAGGAGGCGGCAGCGCGCGGCCTCAAGGTATTCGACGCCACCTGTCCGCTGGTCACCAAGGTTCATCTCGAAGTGTCGCGCCTGCACCGGCAGGGCTATGAGATGGTCATGATCGGGCACAAGGGGCACCCGGAAGTCGAAGGCACGATGGGCCAGGCCGAGGGAGGGATGCACCTGGTCGAAAGCGTCGAAGATGTGGCCGCCATGCGGGTCGGCGCCACCCCGCTGGCCTATGTGACGCAGACCACGCTGTCGGTGGACGATGCCCAGGCGATTGTCAGCGCGCTGCGCCGGCGTTTTCCCGACATCGTCGGGCCGAAAAAGGACGACATCTGCTACGCCACGCAAAACCGCCAGGACGCCGTCAAGGCGATGGCCGGCAAGGTCGACGTGGTGATCGTGGTCGGTTCGAAGAACAGCTCGAATTCAAACCGCCTGCGCGAAGTCGCCGCCATCGGCGGCATACCGGCCTATCTGGTGGATGGCGCGGACCAGATCAGCCCGGAGTGGCTGGCCGGTCGCGCCCGGGTCGGCGTCACGGCCGGCGCTTCGGCGCCCGAAGTGCTGGTCAATGGCGTGGTGGAACGCCTTGCGGCGCTCGGCGCCGGCCGCGTCGAAAGCCTGGACGGCGTGGCCGAGAACGTCAACTTTCCGTTGCCGAAGGAATTGCTGGGCGGGTAGGTTTTGCCGTACAGGCGGCAATCGTCAGCGGCAGTCCGCGGCCTTCCATCTGGAATCAGTAGCGTTCGCGCAGGTAGATGTAGGGCGCCTTGGGTGAGCCGAACTTGATGCGG
>CAINHS010000001.1 GCA_903848955.1 uncultured beta proteobacterium | reverse complement strand
TTGTCGATGGTCTCCAGCATGCGCCGTGCCGGCTCTCGGCTGGCCTCGGTTTCCCCCATGCCGCCGGGGATCAAGAGCACCGATTCCACGGCGTCGGTCCGGATCACCTCATCGATGATTCCGAAGGCGACGTCGGCGGTCACTGCGAGGATCAGCAGGTCGAGCTTCGTCTCCAGCGCGCCCAGGCTCAGGGCACAGCGCACGCCATCGACTTCCTGGCCGTCGGGATTGATGACGAGCAAGCGCGACTTGTCATAGCCGGATGCGATGATGTTCTTCAGCGTGATGCGGCCAAAGTTCATGCGCGTGGCCGATGCACCGATGATGCCGATCGATGCCGGGTGCAGCAGCTTGTCGATCTTGCTCTGAGGCCGCGGCGGGCGCACGCTCTGCGGCCGGCCGAAGCGGCACAAGCCGTCGAGCGCGACCAGCGAGCCCTTGGCGCAGCTGAAGGGATTCACCTCGAGTTCCTCGATGACGAAGTCGGTCTCGGGGTCGCCCATCGAACAGTTGTTGGCGAGGCGGATGAAGGCGTTAAAACACTGGAGCAGGGCGTCGTCCGTCAGCAGAGGGCGGCCGCCCCGCGTCAGTCCGGCGATCTTGCGGTAGGCCATCGTCGGTTTGAAAAGCTCGAGGAATTCCTCGGCCGTGGTCAGCGCGGTCGAAGCCGACACCACCGCCTGCCCGCGCCGCGAGCCTGCAGCAAAGAGCTCGGTGTCGACGCCGCCAAGGCCGGCGCTGAGAATCATGCCGAACTCTCGCGTGTTGCGCAGGCCGACCAGGAGTTCGTTGCCAGCGCTCGAAGCGTCTGCTGCGATGAACTCGGTCAGCATCACGCCTGCGATGTCGCTTTGCGAAAGCGCCGCGAGCATGTTCTGGCAGGCGCCTCGCACTGCCGCCGTCTCTTTGGCCACAATGGCGACGCCGCCCACGTCCGACTTGTGGGCAATTCCGGCGGCGACGATCTTCACAACGACACGGCTTCCAGGGAAAGACGCGACGAGTTCGTCCGCCGCTTCGGAGCCGGCGGAGAGCACCGTGTGTTTTGGTGTCGTCGCAATGCCGGCCGCAGCAAGCAGCCGGTAGACCTCGTGCTCGAACAGCGCGGACCGCCCCTCGCTGTGCGCTCTCTGGAAGATGTCCTTGATCAGTGTTTCGCTCATGTGCTTTCCTTGTAGGGTAGGTGAGTTGTTCGGTTCAGGATTTGGCTTGCCGCTGGCGCAGGCTGTCGGCATAGAGCCGCGCTTCGCAGTAGCGCACCAGCGCCCTGGAAGCGCGCGCGCAGTTGCGGAACACGCAGACGCCCTGGTCCATCAATCGTTGCGCCATCGCATCGTAGAGCCTGCCGCCGTCGATGACACCAATGATCGGCTTGTCGTTGCGCTGGCTCATGGGTGGCATCAACTGTACGGTGCTCTTGGCATCGTTGATATCGTAGCCGGGGCGCAGCTTGCTGGACGAGAGCGCACGCACCGAGGGCGCGGTCGGGTCCAGCCCGACGACCACCGCGTCGATGTTCAGATCGAGCAAAAAGGCCTCGGTGATCTGCAGGTGCGCCTCGTCATCGGCACCGGGGTTGATGTCGATCGGGTTTCTGACTTCAACCAGCGCAGCGAGCTTCTTGGCGAGCAGAATTTCTTCAACCTTGGTGACCGTTTCGGCCTGCAACACCCCCATTTGCATTGAAAAACTGTCGGTATGAATCGCATCGGCCATGCTGACCGCTTCAAAGCCGGCCCCGCTGATCGCGCCGAGCCGGTTGCCACCGATTCTCTTGTGGTGCAGGGCACCGGCCATGTAGAACAGATCGTCGAAGCTGTTGATGTCTTCGGCAACGATGGCGCCGGCTTGTTGCATCACGGCTTCAAACAGGGCAGGGTCGCCGGCAATCGAAGCCGTGTGACCCATCACGCCAGCGCTGCCAGGCCCGGTCTTGCCGGCCTTGTAGACGACCACCTGTTTGCCCGCGAGTACGGCGGCGCGCACGGCACAGGCAAAGTGCAGGCCGTCCAGATCCTTGAACCCCTCGATGTAGATTCCTATCGTTTCGATTTGCGGAAGCAGAGCGAAATAGCTCAGCAAGTCGCCGTGCGTGAGGTCGGTCTGGTTGCCCAGCGCGAGCATGTAGAGCGGATCGAGCCAGGGGTTCTGGCTCAGGCGCGTAATCATGAAGGCGCCGCTCTGGCTCAGCATGACCGAATTTCGTTGCGGCTTCTTCTGTGGCTTGGGCAGACGCTCGAGCGGAATGAACCATGAATCGTAGGCGCCGGGGTGCGAGACCACACCCAGACAGTTGGCTCCCAAAAAGATCGGGCCGCCACCGCCCGACCCGTGGGCGGCGTTGATGCGCGCCGCCATCAGCGCGGCCGGCGCTACGCTCTTGGCGGTCTCACCCAGGCCACCCGGAATCAGCATCACCGACTCCACCGCGCCGCTCTCGATGATTTCGTCGACCAGCGCAGGAACCGCATCGGCCCCGACTGCGACGATCAGCAGATCGAGCTTGTTGCTGAGCGCCTTCAGGTTGGCGACACAGGGAATGCCGTCCACCTCGGCATCGTCCGGACGAATGACGATCAACTGCTCTTTGGGGTAGCCACTGCCAAGCAGATTGCGCAGGATGATGCGGCCGAAATTCATGCTGGTGGCCGAAACACCAATCAGACCCATGCTGGCCGGATGCAGC